>JBAPRR010000358.1:0-16300 GCA_049281195.1 Acidimicrobiales bacterium | reverse complement strand
GCTTGTGTAGTCGGTCACAACGCCAGCAGTCGTGATGCGACCGATGGTGTTCTTCTTAACGTTGGTAAACCACAATGCGCCGTCCGGACCCGAAGCAATGGCAAGGGGTTCTTTGATCTTCGAGCTCGTGAAGAACTGCACCTTGCTGTTCCCATCGGGAGTTTTCGCACCAAACGCCGGCGATGAAAGCACTGGTGCCAATGGTGCGAGCGTCGCCAGAACAAGTGATCCGGCAATCCAAAACGCCCAGCGATGATTTTTGACTGATCGCGACCCCGGAGTAGGCATATCAACCCTCCTACGTCGAGCGCACCTCGGGCCCAATGCCGACCGCACCACGAACTGGGACGCGCGACTGGTGCGAAGATACCAACCGGGCCATTAAGTTGCCAGGGCTTTTATTCAATCGTTATGGGAGTCCCCCAGTCCTGTAGATTCCCTGTGAGTTGGGAGAACGGGGTCGAGGACGATTCAATCGCAGGGAACCTCACCGTTGTGAAGTCCTGCTGGCTCAGCTTCTAACGATCCTACCGTCCAATTCGGTGAGAGCGGTTCCGCCCCGAACATGGTGAATGGTCCGGGTTCGGCCAGTGCAGGTTCAATGTCATCTTGCCGAACCCGGCGCCGGAAGTGGGTGTGGGTGCCGGAATACCCGAGCACATCGCCGTGAGTACAAAGAGTCTGAAGCCCTACCCCGGTACTCATACGGTGACGTCGAACAAATCGATCGTGTTCGGGCAAACCGGTTCAGGTGACACACTCGTCGGAGAAAAGAGCGATGTCGTCCTTGCGGAGACCGGCTGATGGGATCGGTCAAGGAGAAAGTGTTGGTTACCGTCTTCAGAACGGCTCGCAGTCGCTCTTGGCGTTTGATCTCTGTACCTGCAGCTTCGAGGGTCATAGCGGCACAGTGGCAATCGAAGCTTATGGAACGACCACTGGCAGTGGAGTCGCGAACGGGCACTTCCACATTATCTCAGGGGAACTAGCAGTTCAGGACTGAGACACTTTCCGGCTACGGCACGTTCTCCAGTGTCGGCCAGCCGCATGTGGGGTTGAGTGTTCTTGCGTACCTCAGGATCACGTAACGCGCGTCTCCTCAAAGAGGCACACGATGCCTTGTTGACACGCGCCACATGAGCGGGTGCGCATCGACGATTGTCTGAGTCAGCGGCACTAGCCGGAGGGCGTCTAGGGGGTGACATGGCCTGGATGGCCAGCCTGTTCGCCGCCGCCGATGATGCTCCCGGCGCCGCCGGCAAGTCGAAACGCTATCCGGGAGCCCGCAGGGGCGCCGCCCCGAAGAAGTGCTGCGCAAGCCGTAACACCTGGGCATCATCGAGGTCGTCAATGTCCACACGCACGTCCGCGACGATCTTTGCCGCTACGTTCTTGCGGTGCTTCTCAACGTAGGAGACCCAGTGGTGCGAAGCGTTGGCTTTCCCCTTGCCGTGTCCCAAGACAAGGATCTCGCTTGCAGGCTCCAGGGCTTCCGTGATCTGTCGCCAGTACTCGGAACTGTCGGCTTCGTAGGTCCCGTCCGGGTTTCCGGCACGGTGATGGATCTCGTGGAAGTGACCCTTCGGGTCTGAAGCAACGATGTGCTCTGGCCTCTGCTCAGGCGTCGCATTCGTAGGGTAAATCCTGGCCAGGCGGAAGTCGATGGCGGTCACAACGCGCTTGCCGCGTACAACGTCGATGTCTATCGCCATGTGCAGGCTCTGAACATTTTCGATGGCCCCTTTGTTCTTTGTCGGGGGTCTGACCCTCTATTTTCAGCGAACATAGCGCACCACTCGCAACCTGGAGCGGGGATCATTGAGCGTCAGCCAGGCTGATGGTCACTGGACGTATATCAAGCAGATCCGGACGGATAGCGATCACACGTTGCCGTCCATCGGATTCGTTCACCAAGCTGAGCGAGAAACGACCCAGAACGACTGTAAGTCCACCTGCCCACACATCCAGCAACCATCTGAATGGCAGCCGAATCTCCATGGAGTCGCCGTTGCGCGAAAGGCTTGGCGTCTCAGAAGGTCCGATCATCTCTAAATCGATTGGCAGATTGGGATCACCCAACCAATTTCGCAGAGCGAGTGTGACCCGACCGAAGAGCGCTGAGACGAGTTGCGCTCCGTGATTGCCTAAATCGTGTGACTCGACACGTTCGCACCATGTGGCGAGGACCGTTGCGACGAGGCGGTCGGGCAAACCTCCACCCAGTTCAAGGAGTGACTCAGTCTCATCGGGCTCCCCGGTACTTAGCATTTGCATCGGCGCTGAACGTCTCATTGCGAAGCGGACATTGCCGCCATAGACGGCCGGCATTGGCTGCGCGATAGTCGGCATGCCTCCGGTACGGAGTTGGGCTGTCCTTCGCGTCAGTAGCCGATTGACGACTTGCGGAGGCGCCTGGCCGTACCACCCTGCTCGCAATGCCTGCTGATTGCCATGAATTGCTCGGATGATGTCTCCAGGCCCGCGACTGGCGAGAGTTAAAACTCGCAGATCTTCCTTTTGTCGCTCCCAGGCGTCCCATAGGTCGACGCATTGGCACCGTTCGCCTCCAAGAGATGCCAATACGCGCTCCCCAGCCGGGTCGGGATGCCGTGGGATCTGGAACATGCCGTCCGACCATCGGATCTCATGCGGCTCGCCAGAGCATTCGACCACTGTCTCAACGGCCGGGTGGAGACTCCACCAAGGAAGAACGCTCACCTGAGTCCCCAATCGGGGAGTGCGACCGTTATGACGGCACGCTCCGTCGATCCCGTGGGAAGGATCCGCAGCTCGGTGGCGGCGGGGTCGAGGGGCGGGGTGTAGACGACGGTCCCCGTGCCGACCGATCCGTCACTTCCCCAGTCGCCGATGGTCCCCAGGTAGTGATTGCGCCTGTCGTCCTCGGCCCACCACATGATGGCGGAGCCGTCGAGCACAAAACGGGCGGTCCCCCCTTGCAATAGGTCAGGCGATGCGGACACACGAAGATCGAAAGTCTCACGACTCGAGACCAACGCGTCCACGGCGATAACCGTTCCATCGACCGGGGGCGTGACAGCTCCCAGCGCAACGACTCCAGAAGGCCCTCGTAGTCGCCCACGATTTGCTATCAAAGAAGCCCAAGGTTCGGGTAGGCCCGGACTTGTTTGACCGGCCCAGGCCGCCATGACTCGACGTGCATCTTCGATGACCTTCGCATCGGCGGCGAGAGCGCCCGCGGCGGTGAGAGTTTCGATTGTGGTGTCCACAGCGCGTGGAAGTTCGTAACCCATATTGCGCCTAATTCCCCCCACTAAGGGAGACGGCGGTGGCCTCGACCAGTTTGGATTGGCCACGAGCCTCCACAGGTGACGTGTTGCGGCATCGCCTTCTGTGGTTGTCTCGATGTAAACCGAAGGGGCGGTAACTCCGTCTGGAAGTTCCAGCCGGCCCGAATTGATATCTATCCACTTTGTGGTCTTCGAAAGCGGCTGAGTGGTGGTGAGCGTCCCGTGGTAGCCGCCCCCCGAGCCTGTGCCGCCACTGAAGTTGGCGATCTCCGTGTGTCCCTGATCGTCGGTTATCGGCGTCTGTTGGGTTCCTTGATGGCCCAACGAGGAGATGAGCAGACCAGGCGACGATTCGCGGGCAGTGATCGCCACGGACGTTGTCGTTTCTCCGAGCGAGACGTAGTGAATCGTCAAGGCACCCCATGGCTGCTCCAAATCTTGCTCGCACGCTATGACGCGCGATGCGTGGAGATCTCGGCGGCCCGGCCTATTCATCTGTGACGGTCGAAACAAGAAGGCCCTGGGCATATGACTCCCATTCCGAATAGCCAACGCGATCGCATAGTCGTCCAGGATTTCCTGCGCGACGCCAGGCTCTATTGCGTCAATTGCAACCAATGCCATGGCGGTCTCTATCGGTACTGAGAGCCAGGGGCCGCGACCGTGCCATTCCCCGGGATCGAGAACCTGGCGTTCACATGCCAGACGTAGGTAGAGCTCCGGGTCGAAGGCGCCTCGCACGCTCTACAGCCTGGCATGGCCGGATCGGAAACGAATTGGCGGGGAGCACCGGCTGCGGTTGTCGTGCACACTTGAAGACGTGAACGATCAGACCACTGTCACCGAAGCATTGGCGACCGCAGTGGCGGCGCGGGTACCCGTTCTGCTTTGGGGGGCGCCGGGGACGGGGAAGACCTCTTTGATCCGAGCAATGGCCGACGCCTCGGGTTGGCCGTGTGAAACAGTCATCGCTTCGATCAGAGAGCCGTCGGATTTCGCCGGCCTACCGGTCGTTACGTCCACAAACGGTTCGCCTGAGGTCTTTTTCGCTCCGCCGAGGTGGGCTAAACGTTTGGCTGACTCCGGTCACGGACTCCTGTTCTTCGACGAGGTGTCGACCGCACCACCTGCGGTTCAAGCGGCGCTGCTGCGGGTGGTGCTCGAACGGACGGTCGGGGACTTGACGCTTCCGCAGGAGGTCTCAGTTGTTGCAGCGGCAAACCCACCAGAACAGGCGGCCGACGGGTGGGATCTGTCAGCCCCGCTGGCGAACCGTTTCTGCCACTTGGAATGGCCGGTGGATGCACGCACCTTGGCCGACGGCTTCTCGTCAGGATGGAGCACGCCGCCAGCGTCAGCTCTTGCTCACGGATGGGAATTCCGTGTCCCGGTAACGCGAAGCTGGGTGGCAGCCTTCATAACTGTCCGGCCGAACCTCGCTGTCGAAGTCCCTTCTGATGTTGCCAGCGCCGGTAGATCGTGGCCGAGCCCCCGGACCTGGGACATGACAGCCAGATTGCTTGCAGCCTCCGAAGCTTCCGGCACAAGTGAGCTCGCCCGTTCATTGCTCGTTCGTGGAGCGGTCGGTGACGGAGCCGGGATCGAATTTCTCACCTGGCTTGTCGAAGCGGATCTCCCCGACCCCGAAGCCATCCTTTCCGATCCTGAATCGTTCGAACTTCCGTCGAGGGGTGACAGGGCCTACGCAGCCCTGAGCTCTATTGCCGCAGCCGTGGCATCCGATCCCACTCCTGAACGGTGGCAAGCAGGGTGGATCGCGTTCGGAAAGGCCGGCGACAGCGCACCGGACATTGCAGCAGTCGCGGCGAGAACGCTCGCCCGATGCCGTCCGCCCGGCGCACCAGTTCCTCCGCAGGTCTCATTGTTCGCGCCACTTCTCAAAGACGCCGGATTGCTCGCCTGATACGAAGATGAGCGCTGAGCGGAATCCCGGAACCAAAGTTGCCGCCGCCAGGCTCTGGGCCGCCACCAAGTACCCATATCTCGCAAGTGCCCTCTTCGCCTCGACGGTCGTGTCCCAACCGGGCTGCGAAACGATTTCCGTAGACCGGCAATGGCGGATCCATGCTGACCCCGACCTGCTCCAGTCTCTGAGTGTGACCGAGTTCGGAAAGCTCTACGTTCATCTCACCGGCCATCTATTGAGAGAACATGCTGAGCGAGCAGACATGATGCACGTCGGCGACGAAACGTCGCGGCATGCTTGGAACCGCGCCACGGACGCAGAGATCAACGACGACCTGGAACAACAAGGTGCCGTCCCCGAGGTCGCTCCCGAGTTACCCAAAGACCTGGCTTGTAACGACGGCCAGCTCGCCGAGGCTTACCTTCCCTACGCAGGGGCGGGCCGACGCCACTGGGATTGCGGCTCAGGGTGCGACAACGGCGATCGGTCGTGGGAACGATCAGGTTCGAAGGGCGAGAACGACAGCGAAGGGATCGGCGCCCAGCAGGCACAGCTGTTACGTCTGGGAGTTGCGGCTGAGGTCCAGAGACAGAATGGCCAGCTTCCCGGAAGCGTTCCTGCGGGTTTGTTGCGTTGGGCCGAGTCCATTCTGCCGTCGCGTATCGACTGGCGAAGGGTACTGGCGGCCGAGATTCGTAACGGGATCGCCAGCGTCGCAGGCAACGTCGACTACACCTACCGGAAGCCATCGCGCCGAGCCAACTCCGCTCCAAATGTGATTCTCCCTGCCATGCACAGACCTGTTCCCGATGTGGCGATCGTCTGTGACACCTCGGGGTCGATGCACGACGAGCTGCTGGCCCGGGCGCTTTCAGAAGTGGAGGGAATTCTCGCCCGCGGTGGTCTACGTAGCGCGCAGGTTCGTGTCCTCGCTGTTGACACGAACGTCCACGCCGTCAAGCGCGTGACGACGGCGCGTCAAGTTGAACTCGCCGGCGGCGGGGGGACCGACATGGGGGCGGGCATACGCGCAGCGGCAGCGTTGCGACCCCGCCCTTCGGTGATAGTGGTTCTCACAGATGGGTTCACCCCATGGCCGGCCATTCCTCCGAAGGGGATTCGTGTTGTCGTCGGACTACTGGATCAGGACTTCAACCATCCGGGGTTTCCCCCACCCTCGTGGGCGCGAATCGTCCACATCGAGCCCGAGTTGACGGTTCGCCGCTGAACGATCTGAGATTGCCACGAAAAGGATGCGATAGCGATGCCGAGGCGCAATCGCGTAAACCCGTACGGCGAGATCATCGCGGTGCAAGACCGGGGAATGTTCTGGGGAAATCGCGGATGCCTGCACGACCGCAACCAGAACCTGATGCGTTACTCGCGTGGCAAGGCGTGGGCGATCTGTCTCCTCGAGTACAAGGGGATACGTCGCCAACTGATGGCGCCGGGCAGGCTCACTGAGCTGTTCTTCCTTGATGAAGCAACCGCCTTGGCTGCCGGACACAGGCCATGCGGGGAGTGCCGCTTCTCCGACTACCACGACTTCAGGAATGCCTGGACTGTCGCCCACCCTGGCCAGGAGGCCAGAGCCCCGGCAATCGACGCGCGCTTACACGCCAACCGTCTCGTAGCGCCAGGAGTCAGACGACGATACGTCGCGTCATTGGCGAGTTTGCCCGACGGGGCGATGGTCGATCTGGACGGATTCCCGTTTCTTGTGGTCGGCGACGAGATGTTGGCTTGGCGCCCGGGCGGCTACGGCGAGCGCCGCCCCCGGTACGACGATATTCAGGTCGCAGTCATCACCCCTCGAGCGACGGTGGCCACTCTCGCCGCCGGGTACAAGCCGGTGATGCATCCAAGCGTCAGAATTTCTGCCGGTTAGTCCGAACCCTTTCGACTCCGCGTGAGTCTCTACAGATATATGTCCACCGAGCGATGGGTCGTGGACCAGATACGCGGAAGGTCGTATGCCGGCAGACGATCTTGAGACCTGGATCAAAGAAAGCTATTTGCGCTCCTACCGGACGGCCTGCCTGATCCTGGGCAACCCTGCGGACGCCGAAGAGGCTGTGCAGGAAGCGTTTCTGCGTGCATGGAGGTTCCGCGCCTCTCTTGCCGCAGGTGCGGACATCCGGCCTTGGCTGTACCGGGTGGTGGTGAACACCTGCAACTCGAGACTGCGTCAAGAGATCCCGCACCGAGAGCGCCGATCCTCGGAAGGCGATCTCGCCAACATGTCGCTTGTCCATGACGCGTCCGGCGAGGTCGCCTTGGGTCACGACGTGCAACGCGCGTTACGGGATCTGCCCACGCATCTGCGGATGGTCGTCGTCCTCAAGTATTACGCCGAGCTATCAGAGCGTGAGATCGCTACCGCAATCGGGCGACGACCCGGCACGGTGAAGTCCCGTCTACATGAGGCTCGGCGACTGTTGGGCGCGCATCCTGCACTGAGACAGGAACTGTCCGACGGTACGAAAGATGATTCGGAGGTGCTCGGATGACCATGATCGACGAGGACGTGCTGAGCCAGGCTCTGCACGAGATAGCTGCGTCGTTCGAGGTGTCAGAAGGCGCCACCGAAAGGATCTTGGCTGCGGCAAAGCCCTCCGCGCCTCAGGCCGGATTGACCAAGCGCAACAAGGTCGTTCAGAGCCACAGGGTCATTCCGAGCAGTGGCCGTGGTCGCTTCGCACTCGTGGCCGCTGTCGTCGTATTGCTGGTTGCCGGGATCACGATTTCGAACGAGGGGTCTCGATCCAACAACTCATCCTCTGCGGCGAGAGCCCCGGGTCTTCCAATTTCAAGCGTTCCCGGCGGGAATTCTTCTTCTCCGTCAACTACTTCGGAGAATATTGCCGGTTCGGGGTCCGGCCACAGGTCCTCGGGCGTCTCGGCGCAAACGCCGGGGTCCTCGGCGCCAACGTCGCGATCCTCGACTGCTCCATCGAGCAACGCTGGCCAATCTGCACGGGTGGAGGCGAACGGGTCGGTGTACCTGACCATCGGTAACGGTTCGCTCGAGTCCGTGCTCGACAAGCTCACCAATCTGGCCGGAGCCGACGGAGGTTTCGTGGCGAATACGCAGGCCCAGTTCGCCACCGGAGTCCCGGGTGCCACTTCTGCAACCATCGTGCTGCGGGTCCCAGAGGCTTCTTTCGGATCGGTGGTGACGCAGGTGCAGGACTATGGCCACGTCACCTCCGTCAACACGACCTCTACGGATGTGACCGGGCAATACGTCGATCTTCAAGCCCAGATTGCGGCGGCGCAAGCGAGCCGCCAGCAGTACCTGACGATCATGACCAAAGCGACGACGATCGGTGCCATTCTGGCTGTACAGAGCCAACTCGACACGATCGAGAGCCAGATCGAACAGCTTCAGGGGCAGCTTCAGGTTCTCAACAACGAGACCACCTACGGCTCTTTGTCGGTCACCCTGACCGAACCCGGTCACAAACCTCGGCCTGCCCCGCTTCGAGTTTCGCACCCCGGATCGGAGATGGGCAGGGCCTGGCACAACAGCTGGACCGGTTTCGTGTCAGGTTTCGAATTCATCGTGCGAATCGCCGGGCCTACCCTGTTCATCCTTTTGCTGCTGGGTTTGCTGGCGATAATCGGAAGGTGGGGGTGGCGGGCCACCCGCCGGCGCATGATCTGACGCCAAGGCAGCGAGTAGTGATCGAGTTCAGATCGAAAGCGATGACCTCACCCAGGTGCAATCTCGGCCCGCAGGGATAAAGTTCGGTGGTGTCGAAAGCAATCGGTTCGGAGTATCGCCACCGGTAACCCGCGCTTGAATCGCACCGGGAAAGAGGGGGTTCATCAAAGTGTCGAAAGACCGTCGTTTCATCTTCTGCCCTGCTCGGGTGGGTGTCGGAGTCGCCGCACTGGCACTGGGATTCAGCGCAACGCTCTGTTCGGTGGCTTCGGCGTCCGCGTCGGCGTCCCAGACCTTCGAGGCAGTGGCCGCGGCACCGCTTCTGCCGGTCGGCGTCGTGTCGGCTGGCGCGATCAATCCGAACCAGGCAATCAGCGGAGTGGTGGGCCTCAAGTCCTCCGATGCAGCCGAGCTGGCGAGCTACGCCCAGGCGGTGTCGGATCCCGCCTCGCCGCTATACCGGCACTACTTGAAGCCCGGCGAGTTCAGTCGTGTGTTTGCTTCGACTAATGCGTTGGGGGCGGTGACCTCCATGCTCCGCGGCGCCGGGCTGAGGGTCACCTCTGTATCGTCCAATGGACTCCTCGTGGACTTCGAAGGAAGCGCATCCCATGTCGAGACGGCGTTTGATACGCGCCTCGGCGACTTCAGGACTTCGAACGGTGGCGAGGTCTTCGCCCCGACCACCGCCGTTTCAGTTCCCACGGATATCGCCGCCGATGTCCAGGCCGTCATTGGACTGAACGACCTCCTTCAGCCGGCGACAGATCTACGCAGTGCCAGAGGCAGCAGCGGAGGCCACGCCAGGGCTCTCGCACCGTCACGCGCCTCGGACGGTGATGGTCCAGTTGCGTGTCCGGCGGCTGTGTCGGACGCAGCCGATTTCGGCGGTCTAACCGACACTCAGATTGCGGACGCCTACGGCGTGGGTGGGCTATACGACCAGGGCGTGGACGGCACTGGCCAGACGATCGCCGTTTACGAGTTGGAACCCTTCGCTCGCGGCGATATCGATACTTTCGACACTTGCTATTTCGGCGCTTCCAAAGCCAAGACAATGCAGGGTCGCCTCCATGTCATCAGTGTCGACGGTGGACAGCAGACAGGTTATGGATCGGGCGAAGCCGAACTTGATATCGATGACGTGTCGGCCGTAGCCCCGGGAGCCACGATCGATGTCTATGAGGCACCCAACTCCTTCACCGCATACGTCGACAACTACAACCGCATCATCGAAGGAGACACCGCGCGGATAGTCACCTCCTCGTGGGACAGCGGCTGTGAGACCCAAGTCGCCCAGTACGAGCCCGGGCTTGAGCAGCTGGAGAGCTCGCTTTTCGAAGAGGCAGCAGCGCAGGGCCAGACCGTTCTCGGCTGGGCAGGTGACGACGGTGCCGACAGCTGCGCCTATCACGGGAGCAGCCCTGTCGCTCCGATCCTTTCCTCCAATGACCCGGCGGCCAATCCGTGGGTATTGGCGGTGGGAGGAACGACGATCACCGATGCAACAGAGCCTCCTGCAGAACATGTCTGGAACGACGGCGCGGACTGGGGCGCAGGCGGCGGCGGGATCTCCGCGATCTGGGGAGCTCCGACATGGCAGGCCGACAGCCTGGTGAAAGGGTTCGACAATCAGGCCATCGTGGCTGCAGCTAACAAGCTGGACGGGCCTTTCTGCGGAGCTTCCGTCTGTCGCGAGACTCCTGACGTCACTGCCCAGGCGGACGAGTTCACCGGGGCGGTCACCATCTACGACAGTGCCTATGGCGGGTGGACCACCTTCGGTGGTACCTCCTCGTCGACGCCACTGTGGGGGGCGATGCTCACCGACGCAGCGTCGACGCCGGCGTGTGTCGCCCAGGGCGGGATCGGATTCGTGCCTCCCAAGTTGTACGCCATTGCCTCCGACCCGACTGAAGACGCCGATTCCTTCAACGACATCACCGCCGGCAACACCGACATCTTCGGCGATACCGGAGGACTCTTTCCTGCCACAGCCGGTTACGACATGGCATCGGGACTCGGATCGCCACGCATCACCAACACAGACGGCTCACCGGGCCTGGCAAGCTGGCTATGTAACACCGCCGGCTCGACCGTCCCTGTGGTCCGCTCCGTTTCACCGGCGGCGGTTCCTGCAGGGGGCGGAATGGTAACCATCACCGGATCAGGTTTCGAGGATGGCTCGAGCCCTGACGTAGCGGGAGTGCAGATCGGAACCGTCACCCTTTCGACCGGCGCCTTCCACGTGGCGAGTGCGACGAGGTTAACTGCGACTCTCCCTGCGGATTCCGGGGAGTCTGGTACTGGTGGATCGGGTGACGGGGCAGGCACCTACGACCTTGTCGTGACTCTCACCGACGGCCAGAGCAGCCCGACTTCGTCGACTTCGAGGGTCACCTACTACCCGACTGATACCCAAGCGGCAGCACCGAGCGTGGACGGCGTCGACACCGATGGCGGCAGTGACGCCGGCGGGATCACCGTCCACGTCTTCGGCGCTGGATTCAAATCGGGTGGCACCCCATCGGTCACCTTCGGAGGCATAAACGGGACCAACGTCCGCGTGCTGAACGACAACGATCTGACCGTGACCGCCCCGCCTTATTCGTCCGCCACAAAGTGCGCCACGAACCTGAACGCCCTCACCGACGTCTGCCAGACAGAGGTCCGGGTGACCACGTCCGCCGGTAGTAGCCCGGAGGAGACCATCCTTCCGGAGTTTTCCGGGCCGGTAGCCGATGAGGGCACCGCCGGAACCGAAGTCGATCCGGTGGCCACCGAGTTCGACTACGTAGCTTCACCAAAGCTGGACTCGATCAAGGTGCAGGGCGGTCTTGCGAGTGAGGCGGGGACCAGCACGGCGACGATCAAGGGCCAGGGGCTCGGTGACCTCGGGCTGGAGTGGTTGGACGTGGGTCCGTACCGGTCCGACAACTCGTTCATGTACGACCTGGACTACATAAGTCCGACCAAGCTCGTAGTCACCCTTCCTGCGGAGTCGGCGACCTCGGCACCTCTGACGCTCGGCGTATATGCCCAGACGCTCGCCAGTCCCAACTCGGCCGACATAGCGGGTTCGGCCCCGAGTAACCGGATACCGGTCACCTACGCCCCCACCCCGACGGTGACATCGGTCACCGTCGTCTCAGGCGGAAAGACACAAGCCCTGTCCGCCGGGCCCACGACTGGCGGCACCGACGTTGTCATTGCCGGAACAGGTCTGGGTGACTCCGAGGAAGTTGTCTTCACCGACGTTGGTACTCCGGGGTCGGAAGACGGATTCTCCGACACCACGGCATTCGACTTCAACAAGGTGACGGGCTCGGTGGTCAAGTTGGTGACGACCCCCGACAACCCGGGCATCGATCAGGTGTCGGTATGCGATCAGTCCGGGTGTTCGGCAGCCGAAACCACTCACGACACGTTCACTTATTACCCACCTGGCAATCCGAGCCTTGTGTCTGTCTCCCCGGGTTCAGGTCCAGCTGGCACTTCGGTGACTATTGACGGCTCGAATCTCGGCTTCGTAACCGGGGTTTGGTTCGGCAACGTTGAGGCAATCACGTTTGCCAACGTCCCCGCCCTCACTGACGCCGGTAACACCTCGGAAGTCACCGCCACTGCGCCGCCGCAAGCAGCCGGCAGCAAGGTCGACGTACGGGTCGAGACCCTCGAAAGTGCGGCGACGGGTTTTGGCAAGAGTCCCGTCAATCCAAAAGCATCCTTCAAATACACCAACTGAGCGCGTGAATCCTCAAAGTACAGACGACGATCTGCGCCAGAGACGCCTCGAGGTGCTCGAAGCACACTTCAAGTCCGAGGTCGATCACGACTGGGAAGCCTGTCTTGCAACCTTCAAAGATGTGCCCCGCTACGAGATCGTCCCCACGGGCGAGATCCACGAAGGTCGTTCTGCGGTAATCGCCTATCACACCAGGCAGCGCACAGCCTTCCCGGATCAGCGCCATGAGCATGTAAGAACGCATGTCGGCGATGACGACACGGTCGTTACAGAGTTCGACCTCATCGGCACCAACACCGGAGAATTCATGGGACTCGAACCGACAGGAAAGGCTTTCAGAGTGCCGGTTGTTGCTGTCTTCACTTTTGACGGTGATCGAATCACCAACGAGCGGGTGTACCTCGATGCGGCGAGCCTGGTTCGCCAAATCGGCCGAACCGAAGTTCTGCCTTTGACCGGCGTCGAAGGGTTCGGCGCCGCAGAAATGCGATGACCGTTCGGGCCCCGAAGGTTGTCAGTAGGCGGCGTCGGCTGAAGCGTGCCGTCCCCGTTGTACCTCATCGACGAAATCCAATTTCATCCCCGGACGTCTGAGATGCGGTTGGGTCGCGGCCCAAGGAAGAATCGCCCGAGCCAGTTCCTCAGCGATCTCCCGATGCAGCCCCGCCGAGAAGTGGACTCCATCCGGCATGGATTCTTCAGGGTCGTGACGGCTGACGATCTCTGAAAGCGGAAACAGGCGGATCTCCGGATCTTCGGCGCTTTCGATCCAGCGCTCGATTGTTTTGCGCATAACGACCACACGCCTCTGCATTCCGGGGAACCAACGTTCCCAACGTGGTCCGATGGGCCACGTGTCCATCACGATGACAAGCGGGCTGCTCACCGTCTTCAACTGTTCGACGAACCTTGCGAGCTCGGTGACCGTGCGCTGTGGCGACGCTCGGAAGGGACCCGAATGCACGTACTGATCCGCCATCATCTGGTACCTGACCAACTTGCGCCAAATGGGGGTCAGAACCTTGATCCTGTAGCGGTCACGGACCGGTCCGCTGTGGTGGTGCCATCCCGTAGCGTGCCGCTCCAACCAGTGGGGCAGTAGACCGGGCATGCACTCGTACTGGCCGTAGTTCAGGATCACCACGTCCGGGGACCACTGCTCGACCTCGCCATCCCAATCGCAGAGCGCACGGTTGACGCGCTGCGCCTCCACTCCGGCATTGCGGACCTCGGCGGGCAGCCCCAGCGATTCGAGCAGCACCTCGAGCCACCACGCGTAAGTTTGGTGCGTCCGCGGGCCACCGAGGGGAGCCACACCTACCGTCGATGAGGCCCCTTTGACCAGGGCCCTCAACCGGGTCGGAGGTAGACCCTCCCAAGAAGTTGTTGAGCGGTACGTCGCGCCTCCAGCCGCTAGATGCGCGCGACACCATACCCACCCCGCCGGTATGTAATCTGCGGGCCGCTCGGGTCAGGGTCTCGTCGGATCCTTTTCGGCCCAGAAACCCGGTTCCGGGTGATCAGAGTGCCCACCTTCGGCATATTTCTTCAGGCGAACCTTGTGCTGTTCGGAAAGCATCTCGATAGCGTCGAAAAGGACATCGGGACCGACCGCTCTGAGAGCAAGATCACCCTCGCTCTTCGCCTTCGGAAGGTTGGACGTGAGGAACACGATCGGCTTCCGGCCGTTGGCGTAAAGGACGTTGGCGCGGCCGAGCGACTTCCATACGTTGTCGGTCCGCAACAGGCCGCCACGTGTGGTGGTGAACGCTCCGGACACGTCGAAATACCAAGGTAGGTCTTCGCCATCGAGGGCCACGAAGCTCACCGATACTCCGAGTCCCCGCAAACGAGCATTCTTCTGGGTTATGCGAAAGCCGCTCTCCAACAGAAGATCTTCTGCAATTGATTGCGCAACCTTTCCTTCTTTCGACGCTCTGGCCTGAAAATCGTCTTCTGTCTCTGCGAGAGCTTCGCGGATTCGATCCTCGGGAGCCCGACGAGCAACGCCTTTGGCGGTCGACCGCACGGCAGGCTTGCCGTTCAAACGTTTGAACTCGTCTCGAACCCGCCTCTTCGCCACCTTGACGTACTCGGGATCGGTGTCGTAGCCGAGGTAACGCCGCCTGCCTCTCATCGCTGCCACCAGGGTGGTTCCGGACCCCATGAACGGGTCCACCACGAGATCGCCCTGATACGTGTAGAGGCCGATCAGACGGGTGGGGAGCTCGACGGGGAACGGAGCGGGGTGACTGACCCTCTTGGCGCTCTCGGGTGACATGGTCCACACATCGAGCGTTGCCTCCATGAATTCGTCAGGAGAGATCTCGTTGTCGTGTGGCAGGCCGAGGCGACGTCGCTGTTCCTGAGTCTTGGCACGGTCGAACCGTCCCTTGCTCGCGATGACGACCCTCTCCGTGATGTCGCGCAGGACCGGGTTGGCGGCGCTTCTGAACGAGCCCCAGGCGCAGGACCCGCTAGCACCTTCACCCTTGCGCCAAATCACTTCTCCGCGCAGAAGCATCCGGAGGTCGTCTTGAAGGATCCCGACGATGTCCGAGGCAAGGCTCCGGTAGGGCTTGCGACCCAGATTGGCGACGTTCACCGCGATCCGCCCGCCGGGCTCGAGGACGCGGCGGCACTCTTCGAACACCTGCCGGAGCATTTCCAGGTACTCGAGGTAATTGGCGGGCACATGGCCCTGCCCCATCGCGAGCTCGTACTCCTTGCCCGAAAAGTAAGGAGGTGAGGTGACTACCAGCGCGACAGAGTTGTCCGGGAGGGGGTTGCCGTCAGGAAGGACCATCTTCCGAGAATCGCCCTTGATGCACGCCGCGTCCGACTGAGCGATGTCACCGAGAAGAGTGATCCGGTCGTCCGAAGAGAGCTCAGGAGGCTCAAAGCGGTCATAGAACCCGCTCGCGTCATGGCTCTCGCGTTTCCCGACTCCGAATGAAGAAGTCGAAGTGCGACCTGGCCTCTCTTTTTTTGGTTCGCTCGCCGCCATGCTCTCTTAATCGTCCCTGTGGACGGGCCTGTTTCTCCGGGACCCCGGTGGGTGCTGGAGCTTCGTCTCCGCATGATGACCGACAGGTGTAACCGAGCGCAGGTTCGAAGGATCATCCCTGGTCAGGCGAGGTGTGATCCGGAAATGCTTCTGCACTGGCATGTTGGTTCTCCGCTGGCGAAGAGAGGTCCTGCCCGAATGTTCTCACCGTTTCAAGGCGATGTGCTGGATCGTTTGTACTGGCGCGCCGTTGAGGCGACGGTGAACTCTCTGTGACACAAGTCCCGGTCGAACGCGAGGTCATGGAGAAAACATTCCTGGCGGTTTCGAATATCAACAAGACCCTTCTGCGCAGCACACATCTCGCAACCAGCGGTAGGCGGGGAATCTCCCTCAGGAAAGCAATAGCGCTAGTCGTCGCCGCAGCTGTAGTGACCGCCCCTTTCTGGGTGGCGACGGAAGCTTCTGCTCAGACGAGCGCTCCCACGCAGAAGAGTTTGTCTTTACCCACATCAATCCCTCCGGCAACGGTTAATGCGCCCCTCCAGCCCTATTCATTCACAGCTCTGCAGATATCCGGGAGTCCCCGGCTGGTAGGCCTCACCGGAATTCGCCTTCACCTGAAGGCAGGATTCATCAACTGCGACGAAATCACTGGCCGGTATCTGCTTGAGCTGATCCACCT
>JBAPRR010000357.1:0-3470 GCA_049281195.1 Acidimicrobiales bacterium | reverse complement strand
GCCGAGCCGAGCATCCGGTAGCAGTACGCCAGCAGCTCTGTCCGAAAGGGTTCCACCCGGCTATCGAAGCCTTCTACCTTGGTTGTCACGCCTATGCCTCGTGTCTGCTCCGGTCAGGGTTCAGTGCCCGGGCGCCAGGACCGGGCTGTTGTGATAGGCGGCGATCAACCACTGGCCGTTCCGCCTTTCGAAAACCCACGTCGCGTTCACCTTACGAGTGTCCGGAACTTCGGTTTCGCCGGCGAACAGGATGCCGGACTCGCTGATGGCGATGGCGGCGTCCCTGCCGAGGAAGCGCAGGCTGATCTGCTTGTTGCAGGTCGAGCTGCCCTTGAGTGGACCCTCGAAGGCTAAGGCCATGCTCTCGCGGATCACGTCCCTGCCGTCGCGCAACGAGCCCGTCATGATGGCGGTGGCGTCAGCGGTGTAGTTGGCCACCATGCCGCCGGCCTCGCCGGCCTCCCACGCCTTGTAGGAGTCAACCAGGACCGCCTGGATCGCAGCCTGGTCTTCCGCACGACTGTCTGACATCGGATTCTCCCTTTAGATCGGTTCGCCCGGGGCATTCCGGCGAACTCGTCAGTACATACCGGCGTTGGGGTTCGAACTCATCGCTCCGGCCGAAAAAAGGTGCTGTGGGGTGCTCGAAAAAGGAGATCTCGGAGCAACGTGTCGGATCGAGGCCTCCCCGTTCGTAGTAGGAGTGAGAGGCGGTCTACGGGGCGGCCCACGACTAGAGGAGATAGTTCCGATGGCGCAGTATCTGATTTCAGTGCTTGCTGACGACACGATCGGCACCGCAACCGCGGAGGAGGCGGCCGCGATCGATGTCTTCAATGAGCAACTTCAAACCGATGGCCAATGGGTCTTCGCCGCTGGCCTCGCTTCGCCCAGCGTTGCCACTGTCATCGATGGTCGGGGCGAAGAGGCGATTCTCACCGACGGGCCCTTCGCGGAAACGAAGGAGTATGCGGCAGGCTTCTGGATCATCGAGGCCCCCGATTTCGACGTCGCTCTCCGGCTCGCCACCCAGGGGTCGAAGCATTGCAACCGGAGAGTCGAGCTCCGGCCGATCCTGTAATGAGCGATGTCGACGATGTGATCGCCCGAGCCCACCACGAGGAATGGGCCCGGGTGGTCGCCACCCTGGCCAGGCGATTCGGAGACCTCGATATCGCCGAGGAGATGGCCGGCGAGGCGTTCGCACTTGCTGTCGAGCGTTGGCCGGTCGACGGCGTTCCTCCCAGCCCTGGCGCGTGGCTCACCATCACCGCCAACCGCAAGGCCATTGACCGGCTCCGGCGCGAAGCAAGGCGCGAGGGGAAACACAAGGAGGCCATGGTGCTTTCCGATGCCCCCGAGCAGATCGGCGACATCGAAGACGACCGGCTCCGCCTCGTCTTCACCTGCTGTCATCCAGCTCTCTCCATGGAAGCGCGCGTTGCACTGACCCTACGCATGGTCGGCGGTCTCACCATGTCCGAGATCGCCCGCGCCTTTCTCGTACAGGAGGACGCCATGGGTCAGCGGATCACTCGCGCGAAGGCGAAGATCAGGGCGGCGAAGATCCCTTATCGCGTACCGTCACGTGAGGACCTCCCGACCCGGGTCGCCGGGGTGCTCGCCGTCCTCTACCTGATCTTCAACGAGGGCTACCTGGCCTCGGACGCCGAGCAAGAGGCGGTCAGAAGCGACCTGACTGCCGAGGCGATCCGGCTGACACGTCTGGTCCATGACCTGATGCCCGCGGACGGCGAGGTCACCGGGCTTCTGGCGTTGATGCTCCTGATCGAGGCCCGTAGAACCGCGCGCGTAACAGCCAGCGGTGAACTTATTGCCCTCGACGAGCAGCAACGCAGCGCCTGGGACCGTGAGTTGATCGCCGAAGGTCACGCTCTAGTCCGCACGCGTATTGCATCAGGCCAGCCTCCCGGGCGCTATCAGATCCTCGCGGCAATCAACGCCGTGCATGCCGATTCCCGCGATTTCGCCGACACCGACTGGTCGCAGATCGTCGCGCTCTACGACCAGTTGGTGCGCCTCGACCCCTCGCCGATCGTGCGGCTCAACCGGGCCATCGCGGTCGCTGAGGTCGACGGCGCGGAGGTCGCGATGGCCCACATTGAAAGTCTGCCGCTCGAGGGCTACCGCGCCTTCCACGCGACCCGTGCCCACCTGCTGCGCCGGTTGGACCGCAAGGAGGAGTCGCGCGCCGCGTACGACCGGGCCATCGAGGTGACCGGCAACGCGGCCGAGACCGCTTATCTCATCCGCCGCCGCGACGAGCTGGCTGGCCGGTGAACCGCGAGAGACACCTGTGACTACCATGCCGGAGGCATCATGACTGGTAGCGAAGAAGTACGAGCGGTGCCGGGCTCCCGAGCAACACTCAACGGGGTCGGCGAGGCTGACGAGGTCAGCGGAAGGTCGCTCATCCGCTAAGCCATGTCAGAACTATCACCGGAACTTCGCGAGCTGATCGAGTCTGGACCAATGGCTCACCTGAGCACTATCAATCCCGACGGGAGCCCTCAGGTAACGGTGATCTGGATAGGGCTAGACGGTGACGATCTGGTTAGCACCCACATGCGGGACAACATCAAACTCAGAAACATCAGACGCGACCCCCGCGTAGTGCTCTCGTTTGACGTACCGCGAGAGCCCGGAGTCTGGATCAACCCCTATGCAGTCGTTTATGCACGGGCGGCGGTAGAACCCAGCCCTCGCATCTGGGACCTGATGGCCAAGCACGCGAAGATCTACGTTTCGCCTGATGCTCACTTTCCTGTTCCTGAGGGGTCGGAGGGAGGATTCATCGTGCGGTACTCGATCACGCGAGTTGGTGGCATCGGCCCTTGGGCGGGAGGCTCTCGCTAGCACTCGACAACCGCGCCGGCTGATGTCGACGTGCTGAAGACTGCCCAAGTTCCGCCAAAAGGGGCCGGGCCTCCAGCAGACTCAAACGGCTCAGAAACGCTGCTCGCCCGGAGCGCTGTAACAGACTCATTACAAGTCGGCGGGAATGTGGCGTTCAGATAGAGCGACACATCTGTCGGATTGACCGACGTTGTTGCGACGATCTGACCGAACTGGGTTGCGCTTCCAGCATCAAGCTGGAGTGTCCCGGATGTCCCGCTGAACGACGTTGCGTCAATGTCGACTTGGGGCGTGAGTTCCACTGTGCCCCCTGCAATGCTCAGGGTGGAGATGCTCACGGTGGCATTAGCAACGAGGACACCGTCATTTTCAAACGTCCCGGTCCCGGCGATGGATGAACCTTTGTTCAGATTGAAGGTGAATCCTTCGC
This sequence comes from Acidimicrobiales bacterium, assembly GCA_049281195.1. GTDB lineage: Bacteria > Actinomycetota > Acidimicrobiia > Acidimicrobiales > CAVXTF01 > JBAPRR01. Next base: position 163 of record JBAPRR010000357.1, on the reverse strand, counting down.
TGTCTTCGTTCTCCAAGGTCCCCGATTGCAAGTCGATCGTGGCGCTGTTGTTGACTGTCAGACCACACTCTTCCTCGCCGATATAGGCGGTCTGGGAGGATCCTGGAGCAACGTCGAGGGTGCCCGTGTTGTCGAACACACCAGCAGTTGCGCACCCATAACC
>JBAPRR010000356.1:0-28162 GCA_049281195.1 Acidimicrobiales bacterium | reverse complement strand
TCTCGCTTCACATCGGTCCGGAGCGATCGGAGGGGTGAACGTTGACGTCGCCAACCGACCTGCGGAAGGTTCGCCCTCACTATCATGTGCCGCTGATAACCGGAGCCGTCATCGGCCTGGCGACCATTTTGCTGAGTCCGGTCGGGGGCGCCGTGGCTTCAACCGGACCGGCGGTATCTCGACAGGTGAGTTGGTCTATCGAGAGGACTCCCGATCCTCGGGTCGCCAACGCAAAGTTATCATCGATCTCCTGTGTCACGGCGACAGCTTGCGTGGGAGTTGGTTCCTACGACGACGCCCTTTCGAGCTCGGCCTTGGCTGAGATCTGGAACGGAAGGTCGTGGAGGGTGGGCCACGCAGCGATCCCCGAAGGGGCCACTCACGTCGTCGTGGACGGAGTCTCGTGCAACGCGAGCACCTCGTGCACCGCCGTTGGTACGGCAACCAATCGGTCAGGTCAGCAGGTCGGCCTGTCCGAGACATGGAACGGAACGTCGTGGGCCGTGCGCCCGACCCCGGATCCATCTGGTGCGATGCAAAGCCAGTTCGTCGGAGTGTCATGTCCGTCGCGAAAGTCCTGCGTTGCCGTCGGTACTTCCGTTCTCTCTGACCACGTCAATGAAGGATTTTTAGAACGGTGGGACGGGCAAGCCTGGACCTTGATGAAGCCAGCGCGACTGCAATCCGCGGGGAGCAAATTCAACGGCGTCTCCTGCTCGGGCGTGCGGTATTGCGTCGCGGTTGGCATGTATCTGGACTCGTCGTCGGACGACTGGGTGACCCTCGTGGAGGTGTGGCGCGGATCGGGGTGGATTGCGCAGCAGACTGCGCAAGTGACCGGGTCGATTGTCGACGAGCTTCAAGGTGTGACATGTATGTCGAAAACCCGATGCACCGCCGTCGGCTACTACATAAACGGCAACGGGGTGGGGCATTCGCTCGGTGCGACCCTCGCCGAATCGTGGAATGGGTCTGACTGGATTATCGAGCCGACGCCCAGCCCCGCCAAAGGTGGAGGCATCGGAGATCTCGAGAGTGTCTCTTGTCTGTCGGCAATGGCTTGCACGGCTGTCGGGTACTTCGACGGGAACAGCCACCCCGATAGGACGCTGGCGGAAGTGTGGAACGGATCAGATTGGACGCTACAGCCGTCAGTCGACCCGACTGCGACGTCCTCTTTGTCCGCTGTCTCTTGCCCGGTGCAGACCGTGTGCTACGCGGCAGGATCCTACGAGGCCAAGTTTGGGCCTTCTCTACCGCTGCTCGAGGTTCACGCCACAACGAACTGGAAGCAAGTACAGATCCCGGCTGTTTCTGGTACGGCTTCGAGCACGCTTCGAAGCGTTTCGTGCGGGGCTGCAGGGACTTGCATGGCTGTGGGTTCCTACGAGGTCAGCCCCTCGACGACCGTCACGCTGGCAGAGAATTGGAATGGCGCCAGATGGTTGATCGTTCCCACGCCTCAGGTGGATGGCTCTAGTACGAGCACTCTCGATGGTGTGTCGTGTGTGTCTCAGCACACCTGCATGGCTGTGGGTGTCAGGCAGACGAGTTCATCGTCTGCGGGACTCGTCGAAGAGTGGAACGGCAAGCGTTGGACCATCGAGCAGATAGGGGCGCCTCCGGGGACGTCCTCAGCCTTTTCGGGGGTGTCATGCACTTCCTCCCAAAACTGCGTAGCCGTCGGGTCATACGTCCTCAACTCTGCCTCATTCGCGTTTACTGAGACGTGGGACGGATCGCTGTGGAGCATCGTCGCCGTTCCTTTGCCGCCGAAGGGATATGACTCCGAGTTCGAGGGCGTATCGTGCACCTCTCCGGCCGTGTGCACGGCAGTTGGGGAGTACACGAAGTCGGCAATGCTCGCGGCGCTGGTCGAGCGCTGGAATGGCAGTCAATGGACATTGCAATCCACTCCGAAGGTCGACGGTTACCTGGCTGGGATCTCGTGTCCCACGACGACGACCTGCACAGCGGTCGGTAACGCCTACTCGTACCCGTCGCGCATCTCGGTTCTTGTCGAGGCGTGGATTGGAGGAAAGTGGCTAATCCAGCCGACGTCTCCACCAGTGGATTCCGACTTCGCGCAGGTTTACGGCGTGAAGTGCCAGTCTGCGACCAAGTGCTCGGCTGTGGGCGCATATTTCGATGCCGAATCCGGCAGGACGCTCACTTTGGCGGAGTCGAGACAGGAGTCCAAGTGGGTGATCGACGCGACCGACAATCCTGATGCACAAAATGTGCTCGCTGCCGTGTCGGCGCGGCCAGCAGGAGGACTTGTGGCGATCGGGAGCCGGGCCAGTGCTGGCGGGATCTCGCTCACCCTTGCCGAAGGGACCAACAGCTAATCCGGCGATCGTTGACGCTGCTACGTAAGTTCTCCCGGTCGGCCACCGAGCGCGGCGCTACTCAGGTGTCTCTCGTCATCATCCGCCACGCGCCAAGGACCGACCAGACCACGAGCCACGCCACGATCACACAGACCGCGGCGGTGGTGGATTCCGGCACGAGCAGCGGATTACCAGCACCACCCGCTGGACCCCCGCCCCCTCCTCCGAACACCGGCAGTCCGCCCGGAGCAAGGTGCGCAGTAGCAACGCCCACTACGGCACGCTGCAAATTCAGAAGGTGTGGAAGATGTGCTCTCGAAAGGATGGGAGTCAGGACGACCTCGAGCACAATCATGAGGACCACTCCGACAGTACGTTGGCCGAGCAACGAACCCAGCCCTAGGCCGACGATGAAGCCGATCAATACCTCGAGTTCGAGCCACAGTCCGGTCTTCACCATCAGCCCGTCGGACGGGTAAAGGAACTGCGAGGCGTAGTTCGTATAGTCCATTGCGGCGATCTGCGCGGCGACAGCTCTGATCTGGGCTTGCGTGGGTTGTGGTCCGCTGCTCGGGGGTCCGCCAGTCGGTCCATTGCTCGGTCCGTTGCCGCAAGGAACCTCAGTTATAACCGACCCGATTTCAGAACCACCAGGAGATTTCGGTCCGATATTTATGTCAAAGTTGCAGACGACCTCGTCCGCGTGTCCGGCGGCCCACGTCTCCAATCCAGACTTGGAGAGACCCGCTGGTACGTTCACGCCGCCGTAGTTCAATGTCTTCGGCGCAGCGAAAACGCAAACCGCGCACACGATCATAAAGCCGATTGCCACAACCGGAACGATGATCGCGAGCCCGGCGGGGATGCGCGCAACGTAGAGCGCGAGCCGCGAGCGACCGGTCACCACAAGGAGTCGGAACATTCCTTCCGTGAGGTCGATCGAACCCGCCGTACAGCCGAGGGTGGCGGCGACGATGAACCCGAAGACATATAGAACTCCGGCCGATAATCCGGTGTACACGTCGTAGCCGCCCGCAGGCCCGTAGGTGTTCGGTGCGACGGCGTGGAGGATCAGCCTGATGGACAGGTAGACGGTCGGGATGCCGATCGTGACCACTACCAGCATGATCATCAGCCCGCGTCGCTTGCGCAGCTCCTTGAATCGGGACGTAACCATGCCAAACGTGGGCAACGGCGACCCGCGATGGTCTTTAGGCTCTCTCCTGGATGCAGGCGTCACCGGGGGGCGCTCGGCCACAGCGTCTGTAGTCGTCATGACGACTCGCCCAAACGGCTCGTGACTTGCAAAAACCACGTCTCCAGTGAAGTCTGTTTCTCCTGCAGCCGGTAAAGAGAGATCCGGCCCTGGACGAGAACGCGCGCGATTTCCGCGATGACGTCTCGCGGCGTGTCGGGGGGAAGGGTGATCTCGAGGCCCGAGGGCTCCAACTCGATTCGTGCGGCGAGGTTGGCGGACTCGATAAGAGTGCGCGCCCGGTCGGGCTCTGTGCACTCGATCTGTAGCCCGAGAGAGGCCCCGGCAATCAGTTCGGCGATAGGACCCTGCCTGATGACATTGCCTTGGTCGACGATCGCCACCGCGTCGCAGGTCCGCTCGATCTCGTCGAGGAGATGCGACGACAGCATCACGGTCCGCCCCTCGGCGACGAAGGATCTGATCAACTCACGCATGTCCTGCATGCCGCCGGGGTCGAGGCCGTTCATTGGTTCGTCGAGGATAAGCAACTGCGGATCTCCGATTAAACACGCGGCCACGCCCAGACGTTGGCGCATTCCCATCGAATACTTCGAGACCCGGTCATGGGTACGGTGCGAAAGTCCGACCCGTTCAAGTGACGGCCCTATACGCGACCGAGCTCCGGCACCGCGTGCCTCGGCAAGGAGTTCGAGATTGTCGGGACCGGTCAGGTGACCGTGAAAGCGGGGCTCATCCACGATCGCCCCGACCCGCGCCAGAGCCTGGTCACGATGGCGGGGAACAGAGTGGCCTAGAAGAGACATCGTGCCGGCGTCGGCGTGCGTCAAACCGAGAAGGACCCTGATGAGAGTCGTCTTTCCCGCTCCGTTCGGACCGAGGTAGCCGAACGCGCTTCCCCGAGGGACGAGAAGCTCAACACCGTTGACCGCAACGTTGCGTCCAAATCTCTTTGTCAGGCCGTGTGTCTCCACCGCCCACTCGCTGTCGCCAGTCCGTCGGTCCGATGCACTGATCGAGGTGGCCAAACTCATCTGTCTGCCTCCGGATTTACGACCGCTGAATAGCGCTCACTCGGTAACGACCGAATCGAGTCGGGGGAGTGCTCACGTATCTGTCGCAGATCAAGTCGATGGCTCAGTGCCAGTTCACTCTCCACATAACTCAGTTAGGACCTGATCCCGTGGGTTGACGCTACGAAGATTCCGTCTTCGACGAGCCGGAATAGGCGGTGGAGAAGCCTGATCTCACCGACTTCGTCTCCACTGTCACTGCGAACGCCTGAGCGAGGACGAGCAAGGCATCGGTGGATGTCGTGAGCCTTGCCGCCTCATTGATCTGGTTGAGGAGCGTTTGTCGAACATCGTCGGCTGTCACTGGTTCGTCCGTCGCCATGGGTGCCTCCATTCGTCAGTACGTGTCAACAAAAAGCGTGAGCCGCCGGTTCACGCCAACCGACCCTACGCCAGCGGGAGAGCAATGGGGGTTGAACAAGCCTGATACTTTTTCGACTGCTCTGAGGATGGTTGGCGGTGATGTTTTGAAAAAAAGTCGACTGCCTGGCCTGACACAACTCGCTCACAAGCCTTGCTCGCCGAAGAGCAAGCCGACACGCTGGCTGGGAAGAGCCACTTACGTGTCTCCTCTTGGGAGATTTCACTCAATCGGCTGATGACCGATCGCTGCCGGCTGCCGCCCCGCAAGGATCCAACCAACAATCGCTGCGAACGCCGGCATGCCGAGGAGAATGAGCAACAGGTCTGTCACCGGAATGTTGGCGAGAGCGGAGATTCCCCCATTCAAGGAGTTGCTTCGTAGCCAGCCAATCATCCCGACGTAACCTCCGAACGTGCCGAGGAGTGCCCCCAGGAAGCCGAGCGCTCCGGCCGTCACTGCTGTAACCGTGCGCCGCGTGTAACTCGACGCTCCCGTCGCCGCGAGCGTGCGGAGATCGCTGGCGGACTCGCTTCGCACGAGGCCTACCGACATGCCGAGTACTCCCAAGGCGATCACGATCCCGAGCAGCGTCGCCCAGTTGATCACCTCGTAGGAGGAGGGCTCATCGTTTTTCGATTCGACCGAGAGCTGCGTCTTCGACGCAGCTTCCTCCGCGTTGCTGATCTGCGACGCCGTGAATGCCTGAGTGCCTTGGACGAGCCAGTCCGTCGTGGTCGTAGTGATATGGAACTCGCGCATCGCGTGCTCGGTGATCACGGTGTTCGGCGCCGAGACTCCGGTCGGGAGAGCTCCGATCTCTTGGATGACCGGGTTGGCGAGGCACTGAGTTGCTGCGGAGCATCGCGGTGCCGTGCCGTCCTGGCCCTTACCGTCGGCTCCGCTTCCGTAGCCGAGTTGAAGGCCCGACACGCCAGACAGGCCAGGACGCGAGGTCAAAATGTCGGCATTTGGATTGACCTCAGACTGGGTGATCCCGAACGCTTTGAGTAACTGCGGCGTCGCCACATAGATGGCTCCGTCCCAGTTTCGACCGCCCTGCGCGCCGTTCAATCCAATGTTCGGCGACACCAGTGTGATGAGCTGCGCGCCGAGTCCTTTTGCGATTCGCTCGGCGCTGGCATTGAGTTGGGCGAGAGTTGCGGTTTCCACAGGTAGGTTGGTGACCGGAACGAGCTGGCCTTTGCCGTTCGCTCTGACGATCTGCTGGCCTGGTGGTGGGTTGGCGGTGCTGAGGTGGAGTTGGTTCGCCGAAAGGTTCGGACCCGCGTAGTCGAGGACGTTTCCGTAGCGGGCAGAAGCGGCGAGTATCACGATCACCGCGACGAGCACGCCCAAGCTGATCGCGGCCAGTGCGGAGCCGGAGCGGGCCCGATACCGGGCGAGATCGCGTAGAGCCAGTCGCGCAGCAATTGGAACCCGATGAGCAAGCTGAGATGTCAGCGAAAGGAAGAACGGCGCGAGAAGTATGAGCCCGGGGATCAGGAGGACGATCCCCAACAGAAGCTCCGGGCTACCTCCACTTCCCTTGCCGCTATTCGTGCCGCCCGAATATCCGAGCAGCAGGAAGGCGAGAACCAAAAACACGATGCCGGGCAGGGCTGAGCGGTGGATCTGACGGGGTGGCGCGGGTCGGCCCGACAGCGCCTGGACGATTGGCACCTTGATGATCGCGTGCGCGGGACGCGACGCCGCGAAGTAGGTGGCGAGGACTGCGAGCACCATCGCCGCGATCACCACGGTCCACGAGAGCGCGAACATCCCGATCACGTGGTGAGCACTCTGTTCGAGACTGGGGCGATAGAGGAGCCAGACGATGAGCCCTAGTACGAGGCCGAGGATCGCCCCGAGCGCGCCGACGACCGTGCCGTTCGCTCTGACGACCAGACGGACATGGCTATCTGTCGCGCCGGTCGCTTCGAGCATCCCGATCGATCGGAGGCGACGTTGTGCCAGCACGGTGAAGCCGCCGATCGAAACGAGGGCGATGAGCAGCATGCCGAGGGCGAGCGCCACTAGCGAGATCGTCTCGGGATTAATCGGATTCGACTGGGCGACCGAAGCGGGGGTCTGCGTGTCATTTCCGATCGCGCTCAAAGGCACCCCCTGTGCATCGAACAATGCCGTGACCGAACTGGGGTTTGTCACCTGCCCCGGTACGACAAGCGCGAACTCGTCGAGCAGGCTCTGCGGATTTTCGACGATACCCACCACCCGGCGATCGAGACCGCCGACCAGCCAATTGGATCCCACCGTCAAGTGGAATGCGGACGCAACCCCACTCGTTACGCCCACCTGGCCGGCGCCCGAAGGGAACCGTCCCGAGACGAGGGAGAGCATCGGCGCACCGAAGGGTCCATGCGGATTTTGGGTTCGAAGCTGATAGGTGTCGATCGATCCCGGAATCGTCTCGTTCTGGTTCTCGATGACGTCTACGCGTCCGAAGCGGCGTTCCAAACTTGCAATCACACTCGCCGTATGCGCGTCGTAGGTCGTGAACGACACCGAGTCCTGGGCCGTGCCGAAGCCTGAACTCTTGGAGGGGGGTGTGTTCGTCGCTACGGCAGATCCGACAATGGTGGCTCCGACCGCAACCGTGATCAAGGCGAGAATCAGGAACTGCTGGCGCCACTCCCTGCGAAACAGGCGCCATGCCCATCGGATTACCGCACGACGAGCAGGGATCCCGCCATCGTCGCCAGCGACGAGCTGAATGCCGGTGAGCGGTCGATCGAGCGTGGCTGTCACCCGTCCGATCCGTTCGTGAGAAGCGACTCCAGTTTGCGTTCCTCGGTCTGGTCGATCATGCGGCCGTCGCGTATGAAGACGACACGATCGGCCCACGAGGCCAGCTGAGCGTCGTGGGTTACGACGACGGCAGCGACTCCACGATGGCAAGCCGCAAGCACCAGTCTCATGACGGCTTCTCCGTTCTCGGAGTCGAGAGCCCCGGAGGGTTCGTCCGCGAGAAGCAAGCGTCTGTCACCGACGACGGCGCGCGCGATGGCCACTCTCTGCCGTTCTCCACCCGAGAGCTGATCAGGGAAATGGTCAGCGCGATCCGACAGGCCGAGCTCCGCCAACGTCTTCATTCCGGTAGCCCTGGCTTTTCTCGAGGCGAGCCCATCGAGTTCGAGCGGGAGCGAAACGTTCTCCACCGCCGTCAAACCGGGAAGAAGGTTGAAGTCCTGGAATACGTATCCGATCGAACGCCTACGAAGACGGGCCTTCTGGTTGCGCGACATGCCCGAAAGTGCCGTGCCCCCAACCAGGACCTCGCCGCTCGTTGGTTCCTCCAGACTCCCGGCGATGGTGAGCAGCGTGCTCTTGCCCGATCCGCTCGGACCCATGACGGCAACCAGTTGTCCCGCATCGACGGACAGGTCGACTCCCTGGAGGGCATTCACGACATTCGACCCGTCGCCGTACACCTTGGAGACCTGCTGCAATTCCAAAAAGCTCATCGTTTGACTCCAACCTTTCTGCGAAGTCGGGGTAGGGATCCTGAAGGTGCTTTCACCGGATCGACCCCGGCGCGCTTGATGCGTCCATCGGCGGTGTCGAGCCATTTGACGACGGCATCCAGCCTGTAGAGCTCGGCGTCCACCACGAGTGCGAAGTTGAGGTCGAAGTCCTTCTCGTCCTCCTTCAGGCGTGTCCACTGCTGCATGACCTCGATCACGTAGCGGCGGTGGACCTGGATGATGTCTCTGATATCGATCCCGGGCACTTCCATCGCGATCAACACCTTGATCACGAGCTCGTCGCGCGGTGGGGAGCTGAGGTCCGGAGGCGTGCACAACCACGCGGTGAGCTCACTCGAACCCTCCCCGGTGATGTGGAAGTCCTTTTTCGGCCCTTCCTCCCCGTTCTCGTCCGACTCGACGAGGCCGTCGCGCTCGAGTCGCTGCAGGGTCGTGTACACCTGCCCGATGTTGAGGGGCCACACCTCACCGGTTCGAGCTTCGAACTCCTGCCTGAGCTGGAGGCCGTACTTGGGGCCGTCGCTCAGAAGCGCCAACAGCGCATGTTTGACACTCACCGGTCTGTCCGAATCAGTAACATACTCAGTATGCTACTCATGGAGCAGCCAGAGTCAATGGGTGGGATCCCTGATCCTGACCTGAGGGGGCCCTACTTGCTCTTTGGTGGGCGGAAGCGTCTGGCTGCCTCCGCCGGAGTGAGGTGGGCATCGGCGCACCGGTCTGCTTCCTTGGGGCCAAATCCGGCATCACGCCACTCAGAAGCAATCTGTGGATCGAAGACCCACTGGGTCTCGAGCCAAACCAAGGCTTCAGCCAAGGAGAATCCCCGGTACCTCCACGCGTCGGCATGATCGGATTCGATTCCGGCGCTCGACCAATCCGCTTCGTGTTCGCCTGAGCCGATATTGCTCGGGGTATCGGTCACCGAGATCGAGCATCGGAGGAGTCTGTGCTGAGCAACTCGGGAGACGGCGGGGACCAAGGGCCACCGAAGGTGGAGACCAGCGGTCGGGTCATCTCCACCCTCGATGGCTTTGGCTTCCAGGGAACCAGAAGCGCTCGGTGGGAGAGCTCTGCTCAGGCCGCTGTGTGTGGCGAAGAGCGATGAACTCGTCCGCAATCGACAGTAGTGATGGCGGGAACCGGAAGCTGTCATCCGAAAGTATGATTTTCGGGTACCGAACTTCATCCTCGGGATCGATGTATTCAGGCTGCAATAGGGTCATCGTTCATCGAGGTTGGCTCGCGATTCGGCGTTCGGACCGATTCCTGGCGGTTGACCATTCGCCTGCTCGCTCACATTCGCAATGTGAACGAGCGAGTTGTACGTGACCAGTGCGATCGCAAGGTGCATGACCATGAGGACACCGACGGCCTTCGCCGGCTGGCCTTTGTAGAGGATCCAGAGATCAGGAGCCCATAAGACGATGGTCGTAAGTACGGCAAGCCTCAGAAACACCCATCGCGGTGAGGATGTGATCCTTGTGACAACCGGCCATCCGATGCAGGCGATCACGACTCCGATGATCGTGAGCTTTCCGTAGTCGGAGAATTGGAAATGAACGTAGCCCTTAGTGGAAGGAAAGACGCGGGTGCCGATCGCGACCAACACGGCATCGGCCCCGAGGGATCCTCCGATCGAGATTGCTATCGCGATCGTCAAACGGATCGCCGATGGCTGCCGATGTTTGGGCGCGAAGTCCAGTCTGATCAGTTTGAGAAGGCTCTTCATCTCGGTCGTCATCGTTCCAGTCGTTTGAGTCTCGGCAATTGGACCGGCTATCTAAACCGTGGTTGTGAGGTTTACCCGGAAATAGAAAGACTAAAGGGTCAAGATGGCCTAAAAGGATGCTTCCAGAGAACGAAAATTTCTGTAAAGAAATCATGCCTGGGTCGTAGGGCCCTTAGATTTGGGCCTATGACCAGGCATTCGGCAACCATGAATTCATAAATGGGACCGACCTTGGATTGGATCAGCAGATGCATCAAGCTCCTAAGCGGGCATCATTGATGTCCATGTATCGTCCGATTGGCACTGACTCGATACGCGGGATGAACGCAGAGGGGGCCTCGAGGGGGTTGTTCGAATTCGCCCGCAAACTCTCCCGTTGGCACCCCCTCACCGCAGACTCGATAGTCACACTCCTCCTCATCTTCGTTTCCACCTGCTGGCTGTGGCGATTTCCTTCGGCGACGGTCTCAGAGACGTTGATCCAGGTTGCAATACTGGCTCCACTGATCCTTCGCCGCACTCGTCCCACCGAAGTCTTCTTGCTCATGAGTGTGTTCGCTCTCGTCCAGTGGGTTCTCAATTACCAGTTGATCGGAGACGTTGGTCTTCTTGTCGCTTTGTACTCGGTGGCCGCTCACGATGAGCGGATCCGGGCGATCGCCTGCTCGGTGATTCTCGAAGCCGGGGCGATCATGGCGTCCGTAAAATGGGAGCCTGCCGGCACGGTCGCGCGCTCGGTCTTCTTTCTTTCCGCGTTGGTTGTCGGAGGACTCTTCACCAGTCTGACGGTCGCGTCTGGGAGTAGTTATCTCTGGTGGCTCGATGAGCGCACGCGCAGGCTGGAGGAAGAGCGCGATCAACAGGCTGTCATCTCTGCGAACGCAGAGCGAACGAGGATCGCCAGGGAACTGCACGACATCGTGTCGCACAGTCTCTCCGTCGTTATAACGCTTGCTGACGCTGCGGCGGTTGTAAACAGGAGCGATCCGGATGCGAGCGCCGGAGCGATGCTCGAAGTGTCAGAGGTGGGTCGCCACGCTCTCTCGGACATGAGGGCGATGCTCGGAGTGCTTAGAGAGGACTCCCAGGCCGACGGCGTTATGGGTACGCTTTCGCCTCAACCGACTCTCGATCAGGTCGGGGAGCTCATCCAGCGAGTGACTGCGACCGGGCTCGATGTGGCCCTCAGGTTCGAAGGCACACCGTTCCCGCTCGAAGCTGCCCTAGGGCTCACCGTCTATCGGATCGTTCAGGAATCCCTCACCAACACCATGCGGCACGCATCGGCTAACCACGCCTGGGTCACCATCTCGTACGACTATCCCGAGCTGAAGGTAGAGGTGGTCGATGACGGCACGAAAACCTTGCGTCGCCGTTCCTCCGACGGGAGCGGGATAGAAGGCATGCGCGAGCGTTCTGCGCTCCACGGAGGGACCTTGGACGCCGGGCACATTGCCGACCAGGGTTGGTCGGTGTCCACCACGCTTTCCGCCCGTTCGACGCCCGCGCGTTCGAGGACGTCAGCGTGAGTATCACGGTCCTGTTGGCTGACGACCAGCCGCTGCTTCGCCGTGGGTTCCGGATGATCCTCGAGGCCGAGGACGATCTATCGGTCGTCGGAGAGGCTGGCGATGGGGCAGAAGCGATTGCTCTTGCGCGTGAGCTTGCCCCCGATGTCGTCCTCATGGATGTCCGGATGCCCGGAACTGACGGTATCGAAGCGACCAGGTCCATTGTCAGCGAGAACAGTCTTGTCCGTGTCCTCGTTCTGACCACATTCGACCTTGACGAGTTCGCATTCGGCACACTGCAGGCCGGAGCGAGCGGGTTCCTCTTGAAGGATGTTCGTCCGGCCGACCTCATATTTGCAGTTCGGACGGTTGCGTCCGGAGATGCGGTGGTGTCACCCCGCGTGACGCGGCGTCTCCTCGAGGAGTACTCGCGCAATCCGACAATGTCTGATGCCGACAGGGCGGAACAGTTTCCAAAGCTCTCCACGCTCACAGAACGCGAGCTCGAAGTATTGAGCGCGATTGCGCATGGATTGTCGAACTCAGAGATTGCGGAGGCTCTCTTCATCTCCGGCCCGACGGTCAAGTCGCACATTGGGCGCATCCTTTCGAAGCTCGAGGTGCGTGACCGGGTCCAAGTGGTTGTCCTCGCCTACGAAGCTGGACTTGTCAAGCCCGGCTCCGCCTTCGGTTCATCCGTGCGTACGACCAGGAAGTAACGCGAATGAAAACGTTTTCGGCCATCAGTGCCAATGCGAAGTCGTCGTTCACCGCGCGGGGAGCTCTGCGAGTTCCGGAGATAACGGCGTTCTTCTGGGTCATCAAGGGTCTGTCTACGGCGATGGGAGAAGCCACCTCCGACTACCTGGTTCACGTCATGCATCCGGTGCCCGCTGTTGCGGCCGGGTTCGTCGGGTTCGTCATTGCTCTTGTACTTCAGTTCAGACAACGCCACTATCTGGCCTGGACCTACTGGTTCGCGGTGGTCATGGTCGGCGTATTCGGGACAATGGCAGCTGATGTGTTGCACGCCGGTTTCGGCGTTCCCTACTACGCGTCAACAACTCTGTACGCCGTCATTCTCGCCGCTGTGTTCATCGTGTGGGACAGGACCGAGCCGACCCTGTCGATCCACAGCATCGACTCTCCACGCCGTGAAGCCTTCTATTGGGCAGCCGTAGTGGCGACCTTCGCGATGGGCACCGCGCTCGGCGATCTGACAGCGACCACCTTTCATCTCGGGTACTTTGCGTCCATGCTCATATTCGCCGCGATCATCGCGATTCCCGCCATCGGATTCCGATTCTTCCGGTGGAACGCGATCACATCGTTCTGGTTCGCATATGTCGTAACGCGGCCCCTGGGCGCTTCTTTCGCCGACTGGGTGGGCAAACCCGGGTCCGTAGGTGGCTTAGGTGTGGGAGACGGAACGGTCAGTGTGATCCTTACCGTCGTGATCGCCTGCCTGGTCGCCTATCTGGCAATCACCCGGCGTGACGTACAGAAGTTGCACGCCGTCACGGAATAACTCAGAGTTCCCGTTTCTGGAAACTCGTAATACCGATCCCGAAGATAACCAGGGCCCAGATGGCCGCGTAGAGCAGGTAATCCCACGAAGGAGCAGACAGGGCGAAGAAGGGGTTCCCCGCACCACCTGTGTCGCCTTCGAAGTGCCTCGCGATCAAACCTGACGGTTCGAGGTAGTAGATCGCCCCGTGCCATAGGCCGTCCGTGGGCAGTAGGTAGCGTGAAACATTGCCGACGGTCCGCAAGGTCGAGATGTTCAGGCTCGTCCCGAGGGCACCGACAACACCGGAGAGCCAGCCGGCTCCGAAGAGCGCCACCCCTAAGACGCCGGTAGCTAGCGTGGAAAGTCGGGTACTGATAGTAAGGACCAGAGTCAAGAGGACCGCACCTTCCGCGAAGAGGTAGGCGGCAACCGCCATCGGGTTCGGTGGAAGAAAGCCGCTCACCGCCTTCACGACGAGGATCTCGAGAACTGAGACAAAGACCGAGTAGCCCGCCACCAGCGCGGCGAGACCGAACCATTTCCCGATCAGGATCTCGCTTCGTCTGATGGGGCGCGTCGCAACGGTCAGCAACACACCTGACTCGACTTCTGCAGATACCGCCGGTGAAGCGATTGCAGAAGCGCTCAGTGCAACCACGAAGCTGAACATGAACATGAAGAGGATCAGAGCTTGAGGCATCGCGATCTGGACCTCTCCGGACGTGATGCTGTTCGTATGGGCCAGGTGGTAGAAGCCCCATGCGCTCAGGCCGACCATCGCGATCGTAAGGACCAGGAATACCGCGACGAGCTTCCTACGTGCCGCCTCTCGAAGCGTCAGCCGTGCGATTACCAATGCCGGTTTCATGCCTGCCTCAGAAGCTCGAGGAAGCGGTCCTCCAGACTCTTGTGCTCGGGGATCACTGCACCGATCCGGCCCCCCAGCGCCACCACGGCATTGATCAGATCAGGAACCCGGCTCGCTTCGATTCCACTCACGATTAGCCACCCTTCGTCGCTGTTCCAGGTCCCGAAGCTCTCGAAGGACCTCCACCACGATCCGTCCAATCCCGTGACCTGGAGCCGAACGCTCGACTCCTTGCCGACCAACTCGGCGATGGTTCCCATCGCGATCGTCTGGCCCTTGTCGATAACAGCTACCCGATCACATACATGCTCTACCTCCTCGAGGAGGTGAGTGTTGAGGAATACGGTCGTGCCGCGTGATCGCAGGACGCGGATTATCTGCCTGACGTCATGACGACCTACAGGATCGAGCGCGCTCGTGGGTTCGTCGAGTACGACGAGCTGAGGTTCTCCAAGCAGCGCGACGCCCAGTCCCAGGCGCTGTTGCATCCCCTTTGAGAAACCACCCACCTTGTCGTTCTGGCGCTCCACAAGACCGACTGCCGCGAGAGCCTCGCTTACCAAGTAAGCCCATTGTTGGCTGGGAAGCTTCGCCAACCGGCAGTGGAGAAGTAGGACTTCTTTCGCTGTCAACCACGCCTGGAACCGGAATAGCTCGGGCAGGTAACCGATGCGCGCCCGCGTCTCGACATCGCCTGCCGGAGCGCCGAGCACCATGGCTTCCCCGCTGGTGGCATGCACAAGGCCGAGTAACAGCTTGACGGCCGTGGTCTTGCCCGCACCGTTCGGGCCGAGAAAGCCGAAGACCTCTCCACGATTGACGGTCATGGAGAGGCCTTCGAGCGCGACCGTATTGCGATACTGCTTCCTCAGGTTGTCAGTGTGTATCGCGGGCGAAACTGGCTGCGCACCTCCGTTGCCTCCCGAGTTGTCTGTCAAGACCAGCCCGCGAGGGCGGATAGCAGAAGCGACAACGCCAGTCGGATCGGAGGGAGCCATCTGCTCAGCCGACTTGTTGAGCGACATTCAACAGGTCCTTTCCGTCGAGTAGACCGAAAGCAGCATTCAAGACTCCGTTGTTCTGCCAGATCGCACCCGATGCTCCGATCGACGGGGCAGACACGAGGATCCCTGCCGCTCCGTCGATGTCGACCTGCGTCACATTGGCTCCCGACCCCTCCGATGTCTCCACAGGCAGGACCGTGCTCACATCACCAAGGAGCCGGATCTCCTGTTGCAATCCCGACGGCACACCGTGTGCCGACAGCACGTATGCCTCGAGTTGCGCAGTGGTGGAAGTATCGGAGGGGATCGACGAACCGGACGAAACGGTAGGCCTGACCATCGTGAACATCCCCAACGGGGGGAGTCCGAGGCCGCTGATGTTGCCGCCGTACTCGACAAGGATCGCAGGTCCTGCTGTGACATTCAGCGAGGTGCCCGAGAGGGAGCCGGCCCTGGAGTCGAAGTCGATGGTCGCCGTCACCTTGGGCTGAACGAAGACTTTCGAGATGCCCGCGACGCCGGCCGGAAGGTTCGTGGGAGTACGAACGTTTATCCCCGTCGAGGCCTCGGCGGCCGCAAGCGAAGAGGCCCGTGACGCATTGGCTACCGATGCCCATGTGAGCAGACCGAACGGCAAGCGCAGACTTCCAGACGGGGTGTCGAACCCTCCCAAGGTTCCCGTGCCACCGCCACTTATGTCAACGAGATCATCGATCGAGTTGAATCCGCTCGCTTGAGCGGTCGCCTGCTGCGGGACAGGAGAAGAAGGAGAAAGGACAGCCCCGAGGGTCGAAGCGAGTGTGGCCGCTGTCACTACCACTGCCCCAGCGACGAATGTTCGAACTGATGGCATTGGGATCGAAATCGTGCGGCGACGCGGTGTTTGGACATCAACATGAAGGGTGCGGGGCACTTCGCGTGCGGCCATGTACGCGCCCCATGCGGCATCGACATCGGGGACGGGATGGGGACGGGACATCAACGTTTTCGCGTATGCCGCGTCGCTTCTCATCTGTTGGTGCTTCCCGAGGCAGCGGTTACAGCGCGAGACGTGGTTGGTGTTCGCGTCGGCGACGGCGAGTGGCTCGTCTATGAGCCTGCGCAGATTCGCGTCAGGTAGGTGGTACATCTTCGATCTCCTTACGTAGCGCGGCTTCTGCCCGGCGCAACATCGTGCCGACCTGGCCGACCTTCACGTTCATCAATTCGGCGATCTCCGTGTAACTCAGGCCGCTGTGTCTGAGGACGAGCACCGTGGCGTTCCGTTTGGGGAGGCGGCCGAGCGCTCTTCGCACCTGTTGTTGTGAGACCCGGTCGAGCGCGATCTCTTCGGGATCCATGGGGGCGGCAGGGTTGGTAGCTCGGATGTGCCGCAACCGCCTCCGCCGCTGGCCTCGGGCAGCGTTGAGCGCCGAGTGCGCGGCCGCGACCCTCACCCAGGCCGCCGCGTGAGCCGAGTTTTCGGCATCGCCAAATCGTCGCTCCGCGGCTATGAAGACATCCTGAGCGACGTCCTGGGCCGAATGAATGTCTCCGAGCACTGCGTGGGCGATACCGACTACCGCGTGGTAGTTGGATTTGAAGAACTCCTCGAAGGTCTCCGCGGGGCGATCTTGTCGCTCAGACCCTGTGCTCCTAGCGGCGTCAGCTCCGGCCATCATCACCTTCTAAGCACCACCGACGACGCCGATGTGACAATCGCTCTCTTCCTACCGGCGATTTTCCCGCGTGAGCACGCCTTCCCAGCCGAAAATAGGAGAATTGTCATACTTTGAGATGCCCCGGGTACCAAAAGGGGACAGATGACGACCGAAATTCACCCAGACGCTGATGAAATCCTCACAGCTGTCATCGAGACTTCTGACGACGCCATCTTCTGCCTGGGACCCGGCGGGTCCATCGTCAGCTGGACTCCGATGGCGGAGCGCATGTTCGGTTACGGCATCGAAGAGGTGCTTGACAACGATTTCGACTGCCTCTTTCCGATGCACCTGCACGACCAGGTCCAAGGCATCGTCGATCGAGCTCTCTCCGGCGAGAAGCTCCTTCATTTCGAAACAGAAGTCCTGCGTTCTGATGGGATGCCGATCCCCATCTGGCTGTCGCTCACCCCTCTTTTCGACACTGCCAAGTGCGTCCGATCGGTCGTCGTGATCGCGAGGGATGTGACCGAGCAGAGACTGGCTCAAGCTGCCTTGGCCGAGGTCGAATCCCGTCTCGAAGAAGGTGAAGCGTTGGCGCACGTCGGCAGCTGGCTTTGGGATCTACGTACCGGGGCGGTCCAATGGAGCGCAGAGTTCCATCGAATCCACGGACTCGATCCGACGCGGTTCGACGGGACTCTCGAATCACACATGGAGGCGATCCACCCCGATGACCGCTCGAGAGTACTTGCGGCGATGCGATCCTCGATCGAATCGCGCCTCACCTTCGAGATCGGGTACCGGGTCGTGAGACCGGACGGGGAGGTCCGTTTGCTCGAGGTCCGAGCACATCCGACCCTCGGTTCTGCGGGGGCCCCTGTCGGACTCAGAGGAATCGGGAAGGACCTCTCCGGACCGTCGCAGCCGGCATAAGTTGCAAAGTCACCGAACCGGGATCATGAGTGGCCGACGAGCTGCCTGACCTTGCTGACGAGGTCCCCGGAGTCGGGAATCGCACGATCTCCATCGAGGATCTCTGCGATCTCCCGAAGCGTGGTTCCGGCCTGGTGCCTCACCGCCTCTACGACTCCCCCGAATTCGTCGGTTCCGACAAGGGCTTTGACCGATCGGCCAAGCTCATCGAGGTCCTTGCCTCCAGTCCTGACACCGATCAGGTATCCGGCAGCAAGGGCAGCCAAAAACTTCATTTCTTTCTGCCTTTCATCATCGGTTGCTGGGACTCTGTCTCCGCGTGCAGGCGGACCCGTACGTCAGGATAAATGCGCAGCATGAGGACGGTGGGGGACGGTATAGCGAAATCACGGATGTCGAATACCTGCTCCCCTGTTATTACGAGACGTTCGTCGGACATCGCCTCAACGTGGACCGTCCCCTGGGCAGGCCGTGTCACACCATGAAAAGTGAGATCGCCGGTCAACCCGTATCTCAGGCTTGCCCCGCTGGCCTCGCACTCACGTAGCTCGACGGTGGCGCTCGGGTACCTGCGCGCATCTATACGCCTTTGGAGCTCAGCGTCGTAGAGATCGTTGCCCGATTTGAGGCCGGCCACATCTATCTCCAATCTCGCTGTGGGTGGGACCTCGGTTCGCAATATGCCCCCTGCGATCACCGCTTCAACCCATCCGGTCACCCCGGTCACCCCGAAGCTCAAGGGACCGACCGTGGAGCGGACCTCGATCAGGACCACTGAACGTTCCGGGAGCAGTTCGAACCGGCGCGGAACCGCATCTTTGGGATCCTCGACGTCTTTTGCGTTGGGCAAGTCGTCGTGAGCTGCGTCCTTCGTCGGACCCCCCCGAGCGCTGCTCGTATCGCTTCCATCGAACTTGCCACCACGGCTGAAGTCCACAAGATCAAACACTCTCGATCCCGATGAAGAGGAGGAGACCGGCGACCAGCCGAATCCCAATGCTGTGGCCCAACCTCCCTCTACCTCTGCCAGAACCGCATCAGCGGTACCCGTCGCCTGGTAGCGCCGCAACACTTGGCCCAAGTAGTCGTATTCCTCTTTGATCACCCCCATCCACATGCGAAGCACCCGCTCGCCCAGAGGAGTGACGCGGTAGACGCGACGCGCTTGGCCGGCCGTCGGACTTTGAGAAGAGGCTTGAACGAGACCGTCGCTTTCGAGCTGCGCCAGAGCCCTATAGATCGCAGGCCGGTCTACGTGACCGAAGCGGAATTCCTTCAATAAAGGCACCAGGCCATAGCCGTAGCCCGGATTCTCCGACAGCAACAGAAGTATCGCAGGCAGGATGAACCGTCTCGGCGGGGCGAGTTCGAAACGTGACGTCCGGCTTTCGGACGCCGCAGCCGAGCGATCCATAACAAACCTCGGTGTTTTCATACCCCGCGACGACGCGCCAGTCAACGCGCCGGTCAGAGTGGCGTTTGAAGATTCCTGTTTCCAAGGAGTGTTCGTGCGCGGGCGAACGATCGATGATGCAAAAGACACTTATTTACGAATCAACCGAACGGGAGTAGCCCTATGCGTACGAACTCCGGGCACGTCATCTGTGCTCGGGTATCACACCGGCGTCGGAGCGCTCACGCCCTGACGCCCGGAGACGGAGCTCAGCCGAGAGCCCGAGACAGGAGGAGCGGCAGTGACTGCGACTGAAGCGCCGCCGGACGAAACCGTCGTCCATGTCCTTTGGATAAATGCGGGTCTCAGCTGCGACGGGGACTCCGTCGCGCTGACGAGCGCCACACAGCCGAGCATCGAGGAGATCGCTCTCGGCGCTCTCCCAGGATTGCCCAAGATAGCGGTGCACTGGCCGCTGATTGATTTTGAATGCGGCCCCGTTGGAGGGGCCGATGACTTCATCGAGTGGTTCTTCAAGGCTGATCGTGGAGAGCTCGAGCCGTTCGTGTTGGTCGTCGAAGGATCAATACCCAACGAGTCGATCAAGCGCGAGGGCTACTGGTGTGGATTTGGCAATAACCCGGAAACCGACCAGCCGATGACTACGAGCGAATGGCTGGACCGGCTAGCACCAAAGGCCCTCGTAGTTCTGGCAGCCGGAACCTGCGCTTGCTACGGCGGGATCCACGCCATGGCGGGCAACCCCACGGGAGCAATGGGCGTACCCGACTATCTGGGTTGGGGCTGGAAATCCAAGGCCGGCATCCCGATCGTCTGCGTTCCCGGGTGCCCCACACACCCAGACAACCTGTCCGAGACGATCCTTTACCTTCTATACCAGGCGACCGGACAGGCTCCGATGATCCCGTTGGACGATTCGCTGCGTCCGCAATGGTTGTTCGGCGCCACCGTTCACGAGGGTTGCGATCGCGCAGGTTATTACGAGCAGGGTGATTTCGCCGAGGAATACGGGTCACCCAAGTGCATCGTGAAGCTCGGCTGCTGGGGACCTGTGGTCAAGTGCAATGTCCCCAAGCGCGGGTGGATCAACGGTGTCGGAGGGTGTCCGAACGTGGGTGGTATCTGCATCGGGTGCACCATGCCGGGATTTCCGGACAAGTTCATGCCGTTCATGGACGAACCGCCCGGGGCACGGGTTTCGACACTTGCGAGTGGTCTTTACGGAGGCGCGATCAGAGGACTGCGACGCATCACGCAGCACACGCTCGATGATGAACCGAAGTGGAGAGTTCGGGGCAAGGAGCTCGTGACCGGCTACAAGAGCAACTGGAGGTAGGGCGATGGCCAAGCAAGCGACAACGGATGCCAACGGCCTCGTCGAGATGGCCTGGGATCCGATAACGAGGATCGTCGGCAGCCTCGGTATCTACACGAAGATCGACTTCGGCAAGGGGAAGGTGGCTGAGTGCCACAGCACCTCTTCGATCTTCCGCGGATACAGCATCTTCATGAAAGGCAAGGACCCCCGCGACGCACATTTCATTACCAGCCGCATCTGTGGGATCTGCGGAGACAATCACGCGACCTGTTCGTGCTACGCGCAGAACATGGCTTACGGGGTACGTCCCCCTGCACTCGGCGAGCAGATCGTGAACCTCGGTGAAGCAGCCGAGTACATGTTCGACCACAACATCTTCCAGGAGAACCTGGTCGGAGTCGACTTCTGCGAGAAGATGGTCGCCGAGACCAATCCCGGCGTTCTCGATCAGGCGAATCGCGCAGAGGCGCCTAACGCCGAACACCACGGCTACAGGACGATCGGCGACATCATGCGGTCGCTCAACCCGTTCTCGGGCGAGTTCTACCGCGAAGCTCTACAGGTGAGTCGATACACGAGAGAGATGTTCTGTCTCATGGAAGGCAGGCACGTCCATCCCTCCACTCTCTATCCGGGCGGAGTCGGAACCACCGCCACCATCCAGCTCTTCACGGACTACTACACACGGCTAATGCGTTATGTGGAGTTCATGAAGAGGGTTGTGCCGATGCACGACGACCTGTTCGACTTCTTCTACCAGGCGATGCCCGGTTACGAGGAGGTCGGCCGCCGCCGGATCTTGCTTGGGTGCTGGGGGGCATTCCAGGATCCGGACGTCTGCAACTTCGAATACAAAGACATGACGAAGTGGGGCCGGGCGATGGGCGTCACCCCCGGCGTCGTCGTCGACGGAAAGCTCATCACGAACGATCTTGTGGATATCAATCTCGGCATCCGGATCCTTCTCGGGCACTCCTTCTACGACGACTGGGAAGGCCAGGAGATATTCGTAACCAAAGATCCGCTCGGGAACCCCGTTGACCGTCGCCACCCCTGGAATCAGCACACCAACCCTCAACCCCAGAAGCGCGACTTCGACGGTAACTACAGCTGGGTCATGGCTCCACGTTGGTTCGACGGCAAGGACCACTTGGCGCTGGACACCGGCGGTGGTCCCCTTGCGAGGCTGTGGTCGACGGCGCTATCGGGCCTGGTCAACACCGACCACCTGAAGGCCACGGGCAATAGCGTCCAGATCCACCTCCCGAAGACCGCGTTGAAGGGGCCGGTCGATCTCGAGTGGAAGATCCCGCAGTGGTCGAACACCTTGGAGCGCGACAGGGCCAGGACTTATTTTCAGGCTTACGCAGCCGCTGCAGCACTCGACTTCATCGAGAAGGCCCTGGCCGAGGTCCGTGCAGGTCATACCAAAACCTGGGAGAGCTTCGAGGTTCCAGACGATGCCATCGGGTGCGGATTCACCGAAGCGGTCAGAGGGGTGCTGTCTCACCACCTGGTGATCAGAGACGGAAAGATCGCCAACTACCACCCGTACCCGCCGACGCCTTGGAACGCCAACCCCCGCGACATCTATGGCACGCCGGGACCGTACGAGGACGCAGTGATCGACACTCCGATATTCGAGGAGAACGATCTGGAGCATTTTAAGGGGATCGACATAATGAGATCGGTCCGCAGCTTCGACCCGTGTCTGCCTTGCGGAGTCCATATGTACCTCGGCAAGGGGAAAGTGTTGAAGAAGCTTCATTCACCGACTCAGGTGGCCAATCCGGAACTGGCTTGCTGAGCCGCAGATGTCGATGCCGGCGCCGCAGAATCTGCGCTCCACGGGAGAACGAATCGAGTTGTTGCTCGATCAGCTGCAGTCCAACTCGGACTCAGGCTGTTTCGACCTCGCGTCGGAAATCCTGAGTCTCGTATCGGAGCTCTACGGGGCGGGACTTTCCCGGGTCGTCGAACTCGCGCAAGAGCGTTCCCCGGAGTTCGTGACGATCCTTACCGAAGACGAGCTTGTGGCCAGCCTTATGCTCGTCCACGGTCTCCACCCAGACACTCTCGAGGCAAGGGTTCAAGGAGCACTGGAGAAGGTGCGGCCCCTGCTGGGCGCGCACGCCGGGGACGTCGAGTTACTCGACATCGATCCGGGTGCCGGAGCGGTTCGAATACGGCTGCTCGGCAGCTGTGACGGCTGTCCTTCGTCGAGCGTCACCCTCCAGCTCGCCGTGGAGAGGGCTATAACCGAGGCCGCTCCCGAAATAGTGATCATCGACGTCGACGAGCCCTCTGCGACGGAACCAACGCCGATTCCCGTGATCATGCGAGCGAAGCCCGGCTATGAGGAATGTCCTGCTGAAGTGGCGGCGGGCACATGAGCGATCCAGTCGCTGTTCTGCAACGCATCAGGGTTTCGAGGGCACCGAGGCAACGGCGCCCCGGGGAGTCGTGCGACATGTGCACAGAGCAGATCCCCGACGAGCACCGCCACGTGGTTGACCTGTCTGCCCGTAGCCTTCTGTGCACGTGTACCGGGTGCTACCTCCTTTTCATGTCAGAAGGAGCAGGAGGGGGTCACTTCCGGTCCGTACCCGATCGGTATCTGGCTTTCCCGAGCTTCAGCTTCAGTGAGGATCAGTGGGAGTCGCTTCAGATTCCGGTGAGCATCGCATTCTTCTTCGTCAACTCTTCGCTCGGACGGCTTGCTGCGTTTTATCCCGGTCCGGCGGGCGCGACAGAGTCCGAACTACCCATCGAGACCTGGGCCGCGATCGCTGAGAAAGATCCGGCCTTGGCGACCCTCCAATCTGATGTTGAAGCCTTCCTGGTCCGCGCGGGCAAGGGCGGCGGGATCGAGTGTTTCCTTGTGCCGATCGACTGCTGCTATGAGCTAGTAGGGCGCCTTCGTAAGCTTTGGAGAGGCTTCGATGGCGGGCGAGAAGCTCACGAGGCGATCGATTCCTTCTTCGATCGAGTACGAGCGATGGCGAAATGAGCGAGCTCTCGTTCGAGGTGGCGGGAGCAATGGCGGAGCCACACGCCGCGGTACCGACGATCCTATTCCGGCTGCGAGTCACAGAGAACAGCGGCATTCACGTCCACGCGCTCGCTCTTCGATGCCAGATCCGCATCGAACCGCAACGGCGCCGCTATTCGGAGGACGAGGCTGTTCGCTTGTTCGAGATGTTCGGGGACACTCCTCATTGGGGAGACTCGATGCGACCGTTTCTGTGGACCCACACTTCGATGACGTTCGGTTCCTTCAATCGGTCGACAGAGGTGGACCTCCCGGTCGAATGCACTTATGACTTCGAGGTGGCAGGCGCGAAATATTTGCACTCGCTTTCAGACGGGGAGATTCCTCTTCTCTTCCTGTTCTCCGGCACGGTCTTCACGAAAGGCACCACCGGGTTCGCAGCCGAGCCGATTGCGTGGGACAGAGAGTCGACGTTCCGGCTGCCTGTCTCGGTTTGGCAGCAAGTGATGGATCTCTACTTTCCGAACAGTGGATGGATCAGGATCCACCGTGACACCCTCGACAGGATTCAGCGCTTCAAGACAGAACGGGCTCTTCCGACATGGGATCAGGCGTTTGAGCAGCTTCTGAAACAGGCAGGGGAAGAGGCTTGATGGGCTTCCCGATTCGGGACAGGTTCGTCGGTGCGAGTTCTGTAGCTGATGCCGTCCTCTTCGAGGGCTATGTCCTTTACCCGTACCGTGCATCGGCTAGGAAGAACCAGCTCCGCTGGCAATTCGGCGTTCTCGTGCCGGGCTCGTACTCCGAGCGGGACCCCTCGGAGCGGTCGTTCGCTCGCACCGAATGTCTCGCCATACTTGATTCCTGGCCGGCCATGTCGGCTCTTAACGTGAGATGCCGCTTTCTGCAGGTGCAGCGCCGGACAGCGGAGAGATCGTCAGGAACCAACGGATTTCAAGCTACCGACATGTTCAAGCTCGACGACAAGGCTTACGTTACTTGGGACGAGGCGATCGACCGGATCGTCGATGTTCCCGAACTCATGCTGTCCGGTCCCGACCGCGACACCTTCAGAGCGCAAGATTTCAATTTCAGTGAAACGGTCGATTGCGAGCCGATCTATTCCGGCGACGGATCCGTGGCCGGCCGCTTCATCAGAACCACTCAGAGCCTCGACGGCACCATTCGCGTGGACGTAGCTCAGATCGATCAAGCTCCTGATTCCTTCAAGATCTCCGTTCGTGTCGAGAACACCACGGGTACAGAGACCGAAATCGTCCATCGGGACGGCGCCCTTTCCCATTCGCTCGTTGCACTCCACATGATGCTCGCACTGGAAGGCGGTCGTTTCATCTCTTCTGTGGATCCACCCGAGGAGATGAAGCATGCCGCGAAAGACTGCTGCAATGAGGGGTTGTATCCCGTCCTCGTGAGTCAGGATGATGTCGTCCTTTCGTCACCGATCATCCTCTACGACCACCCACAGATTGCTGTAGAGAGCCCAGGTGACCTCTACGACTCCACCGAGATCGACGAGATCCTGGCCTTGCGAGTCCTCACGCTGACCGATGAAGAGAAGTTGGAGGCGCGAGCTACAGACCCCAGGTCGGAGGCTGTGATCAATCGCTGCGACGATATGTCGCCTGAGGCATGGTCCCGCCTTCACGGGTCCATGCGTCAGCTGGGTCCCTCCGACGAAGCGATCCCCACTTTCGCCGAATGGCGCACCTCGGGTCCCGAAACCAGTGAGCCCGATCGTCCGTGGTGGGATCCCGGCGTCGACTCTTCCGTGGACCCGTTCAGCGATTCGGTCATGGTGGCCGGAGTGGAGTTGAGGAAAGGAACGAGGGTCAGACTTCATCCCTCGCGGCGCGCTGATGCTCAGGATCTGTTCCTCCGCGGTCTTGTGGCGACTGTTGCAGGGATCTTTAGGGATGTTGATGGCAACGATCACGTAGCTGTCACGATCGAGGACGATCCAGCCGCCGTTGAGCTCGCATGGCAGGGACGCTTCCTGTACTTCTACCCCGACGAAATCGAACCTCTCAGTGGTCAGATCGGTCTGTTATGAGTGACCGCGTTCTCGTCGCCGGCATTGGCAACATCTTCTTGAGCGACGACGGGTTCGGTGTCGAAGTCGCGAACCGGTTGAGGAGTAGAGAGCTTCCCGAAAATGTTCGTGTCGAGGACTTTGGGATACGGGGAGTTCATCTTGCTTACGAATTGCTCGAAGGGTACAGAGCCGCGCTCCTGGTCGACGCCATCGACATGAGGGAGGCACCAGGAACGATCGCGGTCATCGAGCCGGAGCCACCGGCCGCGGTGGGCGACGACGAATCACCTTCTCCTATCGACGCACACACTATGACTCCTGATCTGGTTCTTGGCACGCTGGCCCAGCTGGGCGGTTGCCTCGACCGCATCTTGGTCGTGGGATGCCAACCCGAGAGCCTCGATGAGGGAATCGGGCTCTCCGAATCCGTGGCGCAAAAGGTTGACGGCGCGGTCGAGCTCTGTTGCGAGCTCATCATCGAGCTGGTCTTGTCCCAGAGAAAGGAAGTGAGTACATGATCACCCGTTTCCTCTTCGCGTTGGCCATAGCCCTCGTCGCCGGGTTGGTGGTGAAGTCCCTGCCTGATATCGCGCGATACCTGAAGATCAGGGAGATGTGAAACCGAACGGAGTCGCGTTGCCTCGCTACCGAATCGTTCCTGAGGAATCACGTGTGTTCATCGACGCGCGATCCAATGTTCATCCGATCCACACGAGCACGGAAGGCCTCGAAGGTTTCGTCGACCTCGATTTCGGAGGAGACGGTGTCGTCGACCTGAGCGCATCGAAGCCTTCAGGCAAGCTCTCGTTACCCGTTAGCAGGCTGTCATCGGGGAATGGGATGGAAGACCGCGAGATGCAGAAACGCGTTGATGCGCGGAAATTCCCGACTATCGAGGGGGTACTCGGCGAGATCGCTTCCACAGGACGCAAAAACACTTATCTGGTGAGCGGTGATGTCACGTTCAGGGGGGTTTCGAGACCACATTCCGACGAGATGACTATCTCACCCGTCGACGAATCCACCGTCGAGCTGACCGGCAAGTCGACCTTCGATATCCGTGACTTCGGGATGGAGCCGCCGAGGGTCCTGCTGCTCAAGGTGCAACCGGACGTGGACGTTCGTGTCGATATAACCGCAGTGAAGGAGTAGAAGATGCACGAGCTCGGCCTTTGTAGCTCGATAGTCGACGCGATCGAGACGCGAGCGGGAGAACGCGAGGTGTCAAGGGTGAGGGTGCGTGTCGGCAGGCTCCACCACGTTCATCCTGAGGCGTTTGAACAGTCCTTCGCCATTGCAGCGATGGGAACGGTCGCCGAAGATGCGACCGCGGAACTCGTGGTCCTGCCCGTCTCAGAGCGGTGCGGTTCTTGCGGCAATTCGTGGCATTCGGACGATATTCAGGAGCTCTGTCCCAATTGTGGCGCAGCGGACATCGAGCTGACCGGTGGTGAGGAGCTCGTACTCGAACTGATCGAATACCGAGTCTGAGAAGGAGTTGCGATGTGCCTCGGGATACCCGGCCAGCTCGTGGAATTCATGAAGGAGAACGATCACCTGGCTCGTGCAGACGTATCGGGGGTCACCCGCGTCATCAACATCGGCCTTCTCGAGGACGAAAACCTTCAGGCCGGCGATTGGGTGCTCATCCACGTTGGATTCGCAATGTCGAAGATCGACGAGGAAGAGGCGAGCCTGGCGCTTGCGTCCCTGCAACTTCTCGGTCGGGCCTATGGAGACGAGCTCGAGGCCTTCTGGTCTTCGCAGATTACAAGCGACATCAAAGGAGGATGACGTGGGAACCATCATCGGAGTTGTCGTCGGTTACGCCCTTGGGACTCGCGCCGGGGATGACGGCTGGGCGGAATTTCGTGACGCATGGAAGGTCATCAGCTCGTCTGAGGAGGTAAGAGACATGGTGTCGGCCGGCTTCTCGATGGCCAGGGACTTGCTCGGGCGGGGAAGCGAGATGCTTGCCGGCGCTCTCTCTGGACCGAACGACGGAGCGAGCCTCCGTCCTGTGGCATAGCCGACAATGCGCTTCGTCGACGAGTACCGGGACCCGTTGGCAGCCCGTGCGTTGGTGGCTCGGATCACCGATCTGGCCGGCGATGAGGACTACAAGTTCATGGAAGTGTGCGGTGGCCACACTCACACGATCTACCGACACGGCATCGAGCACCTCCTTCCAGAGAATGTCGAGTTGGTGCACGGTCCGGGATGCCCTGTCTGCGTGATACCGATGGGCAGGGTCGACGACGCGATTGCGGTGGCCAAGGAACCCGGTGTCATATTCACCTCTTTCGGGGACATGATGCGAGTCCCTGGCAGCAACGGGAACCTGCTGAAGGCGAAAGCCGAAGGAGCAGACGTGCGCTTTGTCTATTCGCCGCTCGATGCTCTCCGAATCGCGGTGGACAACCCTGAACGCAGAGTTGTGTTCTTCGCTGTCGGCTTCGAGACGACTGCACCCTCAACCGCACTCACCCTCCTTCAGGCACGCGCCCGGAGAGTGGCTAACTTCAGCGTGTTCTCGAATCACGTGACGATCGTCCCGCCGATCAAAGCGATTCTCGAATCTCCCGACCTACGTCTCAATGGATTCCTCGGGCCCGGGCACGTCTCGACGGTGATCGGCCAGCGGCCTTATCGCTTCGTACCCGAGCAGTATCACAAGCCCCTAGTCACAGCAGGGTTC
>JBAPRR010000355.1:0-2148 GCA_049281195.1 Acidimicrobiales bacterium | reverse complement strand
CGGCGGTGTAGTCGGTGATATGAGACAGCGAATTGATTATCGCGGCCGACGTCGGGTTCGTTCCCGCGCCCTTGAGTCCCTGGACGAGACCGAGTACCGACAGGTAAGCCAGATACTCGGCGAAGGTCGGATCGTCCTTGACACCGGCGTATCTCGCCAGCGCGTTCTGCAAGGCCTCGGTTGCCGCCGTGTGCATCTCCACCGGCTCGAAGTAGGACAGAAAGTCGTCGCCTTGAGCGGCTTGGATCGCTGTCTGGCCCGCGTTGAGCAGGTCGCCTCCGTAGCCGGTCGGAAGTAGCGCAACCTTCAGGTTTACGTTCAGGTCCTTGAGCGCTGCAACAAGGGCGAAAACAGTGTTCGAATCGGTGTCGGCCACCATCCCATTCACTCCGGCACTCTTCATCGCCAGTGCGACCGGCTCCACGTTCGTGCTGCCGAACGCGAAGGTGTCGTTCACGTATCCGGCCTTGATCCCTTGCTGCTGCACCGAGACGGCGGCGGCCCTCGCCGCGGCGGCCGAGCTCGGGGAGACCGAGTAGCCGAGGCTCCCGAGATTGGTGACTCCCTGGCTCTTCATGAACAGACCCGTGGTCGTCGTGACCTTGGTGAAATCCTGGTTCCCGATCACCGAAAACATGTTGGAGCTCTTCGGCGACAACCATTCGGATCCATCGATGGCCGCCCCCACAACGGGAACCCCCTGAGCGGTCAAATAGTCGGAGGCCGAGAACGTCAGGGCCGAAATGGCGATCACAGCTTGAACGTGATCCTCCTCGACCATCTGCTGCGCCGCCGACAGGGCTCCGGAGGGACTCGTCGTCGTGTCGCCGACGACGTACTTGATGTTGTATCCCTCCGTAGCAGCGACCCCGATCCCCGCCTTGATCCCGTCGACAGCAGTCGCGTACTCACCTGCTGCCGGACCGGTCAGGTCCGTCAGCACACCGATCGAGACCGACTGTGACGTTTTCCCGGATGGGGACGAGGTGGCGGTTGTTGTACTGCCGCCACCACTGGTAGTGCTGCTGCAGCCGGCCGAGATAAGCAGGACAATGCACGAGACTCCAACTGCAAGGAACTGCTTAGTGCGTACGCGCATGATCTCTCCTCATTGTTTTGATTCGTCTGGGTCATTGTGAATAGCCGCGGCACCACGCGCTGGGCGATTGTGCCTGTCTCTTTTCATGGCGCCACCGTCATCGATTCACCTAGATAGTGGCGAAGCAGATCCTCTCCGAATCCTCGCGTGGGGCCCTGCCAAACCACCTCGCCACGTTGAAGAACCAAGCAGTCGTCGGCGAAGTCCAGCGCCCGGTGGACGTACTGCTCGATCATCAAAACAGTCACCCCTGCCTGACGGGCTCTGTCCAGCCCCTCGAAAACCGAGTCGACCAGTATCGGAGCAAGGCCCAAAGACAGCTCGTCCGCGATGATCAGCACTGGTGACAAGCAGAGCGCTCGCGCCATCGACAGCATCTGCTGTTCACCTCCGGACAGACTTCCGGCTTGCTGGCGGCGCCTGGTTGCGAGGTTGGGGAAGAGCTCGAAAGCCAACTCGATCGCATCGCGCCGGGTCCGCCTACCATCGAGTTCGGCCGTCGCCATCCGCAAGTTCTCGATGACGGAGAGTCTTCTGAACACTCCACGACCTTCAGGAAGGTGCACCATCCCCGCCCGGCGGATCTGATGCGGTCTGTCCGATGTCACGTCTTTGCCGCACAGCTTCACTGACCCTGCCGAAGCCGGAACAAGACCGGAGATCGCCCGGGCCAGGCTGCTTTTCCCGGCCCCGTTCGGACCGAGCATCGCCAGGACCTGACCGCGCCGGATCTGGAAGGACACGCCGGAAATCGCCACCGCCTGCCCATACCGCACGCAAAGGCCGTCGACCGCAAGAGTCGGCGGTGACGCGTCGTCTACGTTCGCTCTGACCGCGGGCGCGATGGTGGCCACCGATTGCCGGACTGAGTTGTCCTCCCCCGCCGGCGTCACCTCTTCGCCCAGGTAAGCGGCGCGAACTTTGGGATTACGGCGAATTTCTTCAGGAGTTCCCTTGGCGATGAGCAACCCGAAATCGAGCACGTACACGGTGCTGCACAGACGCATGACCAGCTCCACATCGTGCTCGACGATCAAGACCGAAACGCC
>JBAPRR010000354.1:0-3687 GCA_049281195.1 Acidimicrobiales bacterium | reverse complement strand
CTGACACGCAGACCTGCGGCCGACATAATGGCCCTGGCGAGCGCGGTCGCTCCAGTAGCTAGGGGCACTAGGGTCACCGCATCCTTGGCTGCAAGTTCACGAATCTCTCGATGAGACGGGATGTCTGAAGCCACCACCACGGAACCAGCGGCTAGTGCCTCTACGGGGGCGATGCCAAACGCTTCGCTCGCAGACATTGTTACAAACACCGCCGCGGTCCGGTACCAGCGGCAGAGGTCGGACCGGCCGATCGTCCCCAGTAGGTCGACCCGGTTCGACAGCCCGAGACCGTCTGCTAACCTTCGAAGTCGGTTCATCGTCGGCCCATCTCCAACGATAACGAGCTTGTAGCCCCGAGGGAGAGACGCGAACGCGTCTACTATCCTATCGACGTTCTTGTGGGGTTCTAGCCTTCCAGCGTAAAGGACTATGCGGCCACTTGTCTCGAACGGAATGGCATTTCGTAGCTCTTCACCGTCGATGCCGTTCGCTATGACCTCAATGCGACCCGACACTCGCGGAAAGTGAGTCCGGAGCAAGTTAGCCTCGCCGACGCTGACCGAGATTACCCGGTCACAGCGGTCGAAGATCCGTCTGCCGAGAACGCGGTAGGGACCATGAGCAAGGCGAGCAACCCGAGTGTGGCCGGTACCATGGTAGTGCGGGGTGAACACCAGCCTCTTGAACGGTGATACAGCCGCTGCGAGGGCCGGAGTGGCGTGGTAACTGTGAGCGTGAACTAGGTCATACTCGGCGGCGTGTCGTAACAAATACCGCCAAAGCCCAGGCGACTGCTCATACGGACCACCTAGGCCTATCGTCCTGAATCGCCGCACTTCGACCCCATCCACCACCTCATGAGCGGACAGACATCGCCCATCGCCGTGAGCCTGAGTGATCACCTCAACAGCGTGGCCAGCCGCTGCGAACCTGGTCGCGAGCTCCGCCACGTGCGTCTCAACACCGCCAATGGATGGCGGATAGCGGGAGCAGACGAGGGCAATCCTCACGCCAGCGCCCGCACCCTACCGGTCGTCACCTCACCGCCACGCATCTGAGACTAGGTACCACTTAACCGGGTAGGTAATCACACCGAACCGTCCGATGACATCCAGCGGAAGCCCGCAAGCCGGACAGAGAGCCGGCTTGGAGCAGCGTGTTTGGTTGTGCGGCGCAGCTGGTCACGGACACTCACCGTAACCTGGGATGCGGTCGGAACAACCGAACGGCCAGCGACTCAGCACTCGCGAGCGTGACTCCGCCTTCTTCAAAACCTGCTCCACAAGCGCGGCGCCTACCCCAATTGCTGGCATGCTCCCTAGCATTACTCCCGCGTCACTCATGCCCGGGGGGTGGCGATCCGCGCCCAGTTGTAGCCAACCTGACCCACCACGGTCCCGACTGCTAGCACCCCCGTTGCTATGACGAACACAAGCAATCCCTTCGGCAATAACAGGAGCACTGAGGCGATGAGTAAGATGGCGCCATAGTCCGAAAAATGGCGGACCGCTCCTAATGCCCTTACCCAACCCTTCGTCTC
This sequence comes from Acidimicrobiales bacterium, assembly GCA_049281195.1. Taxonomy (GTDB): domain Bacteria; phylum Actinomycetota; class Acidimicrobiia; order Acidimicrobiales; family CAVXTF01; genus JBAPRR01. The sequence goes on along the minus strand of JBAPRR010000354.1, from coordinate 2,147 downwards.
GAGATGAATTCCTCCCCCTGTTCCCATTAGCACGTTCCTCTCGGCCGAGGCAAAAAGCTGAAAAACGTTCGCTGCGGAAATCACGCACACCAGCACGGCCGACATGGTCGCCTCCAATTGGAGGGACCGAACGAGGAACAGTCCGAGAGATAGGTATACCGCCACGTGGGCAATGTAGTCGGCGAGCTGATCTAGCCATGCGCCAAACGGACTCGCCACGCCACGTTCTCGGGCCAGTTGGCCGTCGGTACAGTCCAGTGCGAACGCCAGCTGCCACCCGACGAGTACGATCGCGACACTGATCCCAGAGACGGGTGCCCTAAGCGTCACCACATAACCGGCGACCGCCAGATGCACCAGAAGCCCCATGAGGGTGACCGCGTTCGGGGTGATTCGAGTGCGCACGAACCAAACGCAAATCAGCGACCCGAGGCGCTCATCTACATTGTGGGTCCAGACTTGACCGCCCTGTCGAGTGCGCCGCCTCCAGAGCTCGTCGGTAGAGTGCAACACCAACCGGAGGCGGCTCGCAGGGTTAAATCGGCTCTCCATTCAGTATGTACCAGCGCTAGTCGCGGGATCATCAGAGCGGCCACCGTTGTTGGCGATAGCTTCCTGGTAAACTTGTTCTAATTGCGGGACGACCACGTCTTTGTCGAACCGTCTGGCTGCGACCGCGGCGGCATCTCCCATTTTGGAACACAATGTGGGATTCGCAATGAGTCGTTGTAGTGCCCGTCGAAGGTCGTCGACCGACCCCGGTTTTACCAGGTAGCCAGTTTCCTCGTCGGTAACAATGCTGGTGAGACCACCGACAGCTGATGCCACGACCGGCCTTCCTGCGGCCATGGCTTCGATAGCGACCGTGGGGTGAGGGTCCGGGAAGACCGAGGGGACGACCGCGACCAGACAATGGGCCCACGCCTGCAAGACCTCTCCACGCGGCACGCTCTCCGCAACCCACACACCCGGCGGAAACACTCGCGGTGAGTCCGGCCTTCGCAGGCCTGCTAACACGAGCGGAACCCTTGGCTCCAGTCCGGCCCACGCCTCCAGAAGAACATCTAGCCCCTTCAGCCGGCTCAGGGCGCCAGCGAACATTAGGTATGGCCCGTGGGCAGGAACAAAGGGTGGTCGACCCAACTGCTTCGCTGAAAACGCATCATTCGGCAAGAACGGGGGGATCACCACGATCTCGGGTCGCCCCGGGCCTACAATCTCGGCGCACGACTCTGCCACGGGCTCACTCACCGCGACATACTGCGCCACGCGGCCCCGCAGTGGACGCATGAGGCTAAGTCCCGTTGTTAGCGCCAGGGATCGGACGGCTCCGTACTCCTCGCGGGCGCACGCCACGCACTTGTCGAAGCGCGGACCCGAACAAAGGCCTCCTCGTCGATACACCATCGTCATCTTGGGACAGACGAGACGAAAATCATGCATCGTAGCGACTAGCTTAGTTTGGTCCGTTGGCAGGAGGGGCAGAAGCGAGTACAGCATCCAGGCATGGCTGTGGACAACGTTGATCCGCCGGTCCCGAATGATCCGGGCCAACTCCTGAACCAATCCCGGATCTGGGACAGTGGGGTGGAACGGACGGTGTGGATCCGAATAATAGCGCCTGAGGAGGCGGCTCCACCCGGCGACGCGGTGCACCGTGACAGCCCCTTCAATGTCGACACCGGACAGCCCGTCCATTGCGGTCGTTACCACATCTACCTGGTGGCTCCTCTCCGCCAGTGCGTGGGCAAGTTGCTGGACGTGCAGCTCGAGACCACCCAGCACGGGCGGGTAAGTGTCAACCGCTTGTAAAATGCGCATCATCCACCAATTTGGCGCAACTCCCGCGGCGATGCCCACCTCCGCCGAGCGACGTCGATGGCGACCCATAGGCTACCCCCGCCCTGAAGCGCCATCCATGCCCACCCGACGGCACCAATTCCTAACTCCGGAAGCACTGCCCAGGCAATGGCGACTGTGCCGACCCCCATCCCTAGATTGAGCCACGCGGCTGCCGCAAGCCGCTGCTGAACCCGGAGGACGGCCACATACACGTTAGTGATCGCGTCAGGTATGGCTGCCAAAACAACGAGCCGCATCAGCAGCAGTCCGTGCACTTCGTAGGATGTCCCAAAAGTCGACAGGAG
>JBAPRR010000353.1:0-35748 GCA_049281195.1 Acidimicrobiales bacterium | reverse complement strand
ACCAGACCTTCCTCGAGCAATGACTGCGTCAGTTCGATGCTCGCATGGATTCCAATATCGCCGCCGGGCCGCCCCTTGAGCTCCCCGACGAACTCAGCAAGTCCCCCCTCGATGACGGTGGATCCGTTCCACTCCAGATCAAGGGGCGTCGAGGTCAATATGAACTTCTGGACTCCGTTGATGAAGCTGGCAAAGGGCTCGATGGTGCTGGTAGGCCAAAAGCGCCCCCACTCCTCATAGGATCGTCGGCCGAGCAGGACGGCGTCCTGCGTAGCGATGACGCGCCCAAGGTTCTCCCCCATGACGTCGTCGAAATCCGTCACAAATTCATCCGGTTGCTCCGCCACGCCGTCGAGCGATAGCAACTCGTAGGCCACTACCTTGCGCATCTGTTCCGCTCCCTCCATCGTCGTCGTGTTAGAGACGTCTGGCAGACCCCGGTGTCATCGCTCATCGATCATCGCTCATCGCTGGCGCCGATCAGCGCTCGTACCGGCTCGACTCAGTAGTCGACGCGCATCAGGCAGAGCCCATGCGGAGGTGCCGGTGTCTTCGCACCGGAACGGTCGGGGCTCGCCAGCAGGCGGGGGACGTCCGAGGGCTTCATCCTGCCCTTCCCCACCTCGACGAGCACGGCAACGACGGAGCGGACCATCTGGTGGCAGAAGGAGGTGGCCCGGATGTCGAACCGCAGGAGCTCTCCACCGAGCACATCGTTGTCCGCTTCCCCGCCCAGGCGTGTAGAGGTCCAACTGGAATCGAGAACGCGCCTGGTGATCGGCGCACCCGACGGATGATCCGGAGGCCGGCGGCAGAACGCACTGAAGTCGTGCTCGCCGAGAAAGGCGTCGGCAGCTGCGCGCATCGTACGGAGGTCCAGCACATCGGGAATGTGCCACACGACGTTGGCTAACAGGGGGTCCGGCTCATCTGCGTTGAGGACCAGATAACGGTAGGAGCGGGCCTTCGCGGATCGGCGTGCATCGAAGCCGTCCGCGGCGACATCGGCAGAACGGACGACGATCTCAGGTGAGAGCTGCCTGTTGATCGAGCGTTTCAGGGACTGGGGATCGATTCCCGCGGCGGCCTCGAAGTGGATGACCTGACCCTCGGCGTGCACACCGGAATCGGTGCGTCCGGCGCACACGATGTCTACGTCGTGGCGGCACACGTTCGAGATCGCCCGAGCCAGCTCACCGGCCACGGTGCGCTGCTCCGGTTGGCGGGCGAAACCCTTGAAGGCGGATCCGTCGTAGCCGACGGTCATCCGTAGGCGCGTCATGGCGCCTGTCACGAGATTCGGATCCTGAGATTCGGACTGTGCCGGGTCGGCCACGTGCGGGCCGCGGACTACAGCTCGATCAGACGAACTCGATTCGCGCCATGGGAGCTGCATCACCCTGGCGCGGTCCGAGCTTCAAGATCCGGGTGTAGCCGCCGGGGCGGTCCGAGTAGCGGGGACCGATCTCGCTGAAGAGCTTGTGCACCATGTCGCGGTCGCGAATCAAGGCCACGACCTGCCGTTGGTGGTGAACGCCACCCTTCTTCGCAGCCGTCACGCACTTCTCCACGACCGGGCGCAGTGCCTTGGCCTTGGTCTCCGTTGTGACGAGCGATTCCGCGGCGATCAAGGACGCGACCAGGTTGGCGAGCATCGCCTTCTGGTGCGCGGCGTCCCCGCCGAGGCGCCTTCCTTTCTTAGGAGTCCCGAGCACTGTTGATCAGTCCTTCATCCGCAGGGACAGGCCACGCTCGTCGAGCCTCTGGATGACCTCGTCGAGCGACTTCTGTCCGAAGTTGGTGATTGCGAGAAGATCGTCGGCCGTGCGCTCGACCAGCTCCCCGATGGTGTTGACCTGCGCACGCTTGAGGCAGTTGCGCGGACGCTCGGAGAGATCGAGATCCTCGATCGGAAGGTCGAGGTCGGGCGAGCCGCTGGTTGAACTGCCGACCTCACCCAGCTCCAGACCGCGAGGCTCGTCCTCGAGCTCTGCGACCAGAGAGACGAGGGAGCGCAGGGTGTCACCGGCGGAGGCCAGGGCCTCGCGCGGGGTGAGCGACCCGTCGGTCTCGATGTCGAGAACCAGCCGGTCGAAGTCGGTCGACTGCTCGACACGGACGGGCTCGACCGAAAAGGCGACACGGCGTACCGGGGAGAAGATCGAGTCGATCGGGATCACACCGATGGTGCTCGAGCGCTTGTTGCGCTCGGCCGACACGTAACCGCGGCCACGCTCGACCGTTACGTCGACCGCCAGACGGCCCTTGCCGTTCAGCGTGGCGATGCGAAGCTCGGGGTTGAGCACCTCGACTTCTGCCGTCACCTGAAGGTCGCCTGCGGTGGCGTCGCCGGGACCACGCTTGTCGAGGCGGAGCGTGACGGCTTCGTCGGCGTAGACCCTGAGGACGACGTCCTTCAGATTGAGGATGATGTCTGTGACGTCATCCTTCACACCCGGAAGGGTGGTGAACTCGTGAAGCGCATCGTCAAACCTGATCTGGGTTACGGCCGCGCCCGGGATGGACGACAGAAGCGTGCGCCGGAGCGAGTTTCCGAGGGTGTGGCCGAAGCCAGGCTCGAGGGGGCTAACCGCGAACCTCTGACGGTTCTGAGTCTCTTCGCCAAGAGCCTCGACGGTGGGCCGCTGGATGATGAGCATGAAGGGAAACTCCTGTGGGTCTGTCGGTCTGGGGTTGGGATTACTTGGAGTAGAGCTCGACGATCAGCGATTCACGCACCGACTCGTCGATCTGCTGGCGTTCGGGCAGAGATGCGACGCGCACCTGGTTGCGGTTCTCACCGGCCTCGAGCCACAAAGGCACCTGACGGTCCAAGGTGTCGAGATTCCTGCGCACGATGAAGAGCTCACGCGAGCCCGGCTTCAACGACACGACGTCGTCGACCCTCACCCTGTAGCTCGGGATCGTCACGCGCTTGGCGTTCACCAGCACGTGTCCGTGGCGGACGAGCTGGCGGGCCTGCGACCTGCTCGCACCCCATCCAGCGCGGAATGCCACGTTGTCGAGCCGCAGCTCGAGCATCCGCAGCAGTGTCTCGCCGGTGATGCCTGGCTGGCGGTTCGCCTCTTCGTAGAGGTTGCGGAACTGCTTTTCGAGAACTCCGTAGATGCGGCGCGCCTTCTGCTTCTCACGCAGCTGGGCGAGGTATTCAGAACCCTGGCGCATCCGGTCACGACCGTGCTCACCCGGCGGGTACGCGCGGCTGTGGCGGTCGGTCACCGCGTCGGAGACGGGGCACTTGAGCGAGAAACAGCGCTCGCCCTTCAAGAAAAGCTTCGTCCGTTCACGCCGGCACAGCCGGCAGACGGGACCTGTGTATCGAGCCATCTCGTATCCCCCTTAGACCCGGCGCCGCTTCTTCGGGCGGCAGCCGTTATGAGGGATCGGGGTCACGTCTTTGATGCCGGCCACCTCGATGCCTGCAGCGGCAATCGAGCGCACGGCCGTCTCACGCCCTGAGCCAGGGCCCCGGACGAGAACGTCGACCTTGCGGACGCCATGCTCCATGGCCTTTTTCGCAGCCTGCTCGGCAGCGAGCTGAGCGGCGAACGGCGTGGACTTGCGCGAGCCCTTGAACCCGACGTTCCCGGCCGAAGCCCAGGAGAGGACGTTGCCCTCCAGGTCGGCGAAAGTCACGATCGTGTTGTTGAACGAGCTCTTGATGTGAGCCACGCCATAGGCGATGTTCTTGCGCTCGCGACGCCTGGGGCGACGGGCAGCGGCTGATTTGGACGCTTGCTTTTTGGTGGGGGACATCAGTGCTTACGGACCTTCTTCTTCCCTGCGACGGTTTTCTTCGGACCCTTGCGTGTACGAGCGTTGGTGTGCGTGCGCTGACCGTGGACAGGGAGCCCGCGGCGATGCCTCACGCCCTGGTAGCAGCCGATCTCCATCTTGCGCTTGATGTCCTGAGTGACGTCACGGCGGAGGTCACCTTCGACCTTCAGGTTGGCATCGATGTAGGACCGCAGGCGCGTGACCTCTTCGTCTGTCAGATCCCTCACACGTGTGTTCGGGTTGGTGCCGGTCTCTTCGCACACTTTCTGCGCGAGGGTGCGGCCGACCCCGAAGATGTAGGTGAGAGATATCTCGAGTCGTTTCTCGCGTGGGATGTCCACGCCGGAGATGCGAGCCATGTTTCGTCCTTTCAGCCTTCAGCCAACCGTTGCCAAGGTGCGCCGGGTTCAGCCCTGGCGCTGCTTGTGGCGCGGGTTTTCGCAGATGACCATCACGCGGCCGTGCCGGCGGATCACCTTGCACTTCTCACAAATCTGCTTGACGCTCGGTCTTACCTTCATGATCCTTCGATCCTGTTTGCTCGAAATGAACTGTTATTCGAACTGCTCAGCTATCCGCACTGCTCAGCCTGTAGGCCGTGATCATGCGATCCGATCACTTGTACCTGTATGTGATGCGCCCGCGACTGAGGTCGTAAGGCGTTATCTCGACCTGAACGCGATCTCCGGGGAGTATCCGGATCCGGTGCATCCGCATCTTTCCCGAGCTGTGGGCGAGCACCTTGTGCCCGTTTTCGAGCTCCACCCGGAACATGGCGTTCGGGAGCGGCTCCATGACCGTTCCCTCCAGGACTATCGCATCCTCTTTCGGCTTTGGCAGTGACTTCTCTCCTTACTCGTCTTCAATGTCATCGGCAGGCCCAGCGCCCTGTCTGTCAGGGACTGGATCCGGCTGAAATCCTGGCGAACTCGAACGCGGTCCAAAAGAGCGCAATAGACCAGTCCGAAGTTTGCGATGATGGCGACCGGGCTCCGGCGTCCCTGTGGCGTGCCCAAGAACTCCGGCTTAAAAGGCCGACCTGCCATTCTACCGCTTTTGGTCGGTGTTCGGCTAGCCCCTGTTCTTCCTATTCGAAGGCAGTGTCCGCAGACATGCCGCAACGACAGAGAGCCGACTTGTATACCGCCGCGTCAACACTGCTGACCAGCGGCTTATTCCAGCCCTGCTCACGCCACGGTCAGGACCTCGGGTCCGTTGTCGGTCACGGCGATCGTGTGCTCGAAATGGGCCGAAAGGCTCCCGTCGGCTGTCACCACTGACCACCCGTCGTCTAACTGCTTGGTCTCGGGTCCGCCCACATTGACCATCGGCTCGACCGCGAAGACCATCCCGGACTTGAGAAGCGGTCCCGGGGTGCCCGGCCAGTAATTGGGTACCGCCGGGTCTTCGTGCATTTTGGTGCCTATACCGTGGCCGACGTACTCACGCACGACTGTGAAGCCCGCCGCTTCTGCCACCTGTTGAACGGCCCTTCCCACATCGTGAAGGCGCCCACCCTCTTTGAGCTGCTCTATTCCCGCCCAGAGGCTCCGCTCGGTCACATCGATCAGGCGCCCGGCAACCGCACCAGCGTCCCCGATCGCCATCGTGAACGCGGCGTCGCCGTGGTAGCCCTCGACGATGGCCCCGCAGTCGATCGAGATGATGTCGCCCTCTTCGAGGGTGTAGTCCCCGGGGATCCCGTGGACGATCATGTTGTTGGGTGAGGTACAGATCGTGGCCGGGAAGCCCTTGTAGTTGAGGAAGTTGGACCGGGCCCCGCGCTTTTCGATGACTTCGCGGGCGACCTTGTCGAGCTCAGAGGTGGTAACGCCGGGTTTGGCTGCCGCACGTGTGGCCTCATGCATCTCGGCGACGACCTTGCCGGCTTTGCGCATCTTCGCGATCTCATCGTTTGACCGCCTCATGCGGTTGGCCTCCCGTTTCTGTGGACCTCGATCGAGTTGATGATCCGACGGAGCACCATGTCGGGGACACCCACACCGTCGACCTGTACGAGCTGACCCTGCTCCTCGTACCAGGCTATGAGTGGTTGAGTTTCTCGTTCATAGAGCTCGAGACGGGTCCGGATCGCCTCTTCTGTGTCGTCCTCGCGCTGGATCACCTCGCCGAAGCAGATGTCGCAGGTCCAGTTCACCCTGGGGGGGCTGGAGGTCGAGTAGTTCGTCCCGCAGTCGACGCACACCCGCCTCTGCGACAGGCGACCGAGGACCTCTGCGGTTGGTACGTCGATGTTCAACGCGGCGTCGAGCTCCTCGCGGTCGAGCAGGTTGGCGAGCATCTTCGCCTGATGAACCGTGCGCGGGCAGCCGTCGAGAACGAAGCCCCGGGCGCGGACGTCTGCTTCTGTCAGGCGGTTCTCCACCATCTCCATGACCATCTCGTCTGAGATGAGCTCACCCCGGTCCATGATGGCCCGGGCGTTCTTCCCGAACTCGGTGCCGCTGCGCACGGCCGCGCGAAGCATGTCGCCCGTCGCGATATGGGGCACCACATAGTGGTGCGACAGAGCTACGGCTTGCGTTCCTTTCCCGGCTCCCTGCTTGCCGAGTACCACAAGCTTTACGCCGGGTACCACTGGCGGCTACTTGAGGAAGCCTTCGTAGTTGCGCATCATCAGCTGGCTGTCGATCTGACGCATGGTCTCGAGGGACACACCTACCGAGATGAGCAAAGTCGTGCCGTAGAAGGGATACCCCTGCAGGTGCCATAGAGCCATGAGCAGAGATGGAAGCACTGCCACGACGGCCAGGTATGTGGCACCGGGAACGGTGATCCTGTTCAGGATTTTCGAAAGATGCTTTTCGGTGGACCGTCCCGGACGGATGCCCGGGATGAACCCGCCCTGCTTCTGCAATTGGTCGGCCTGCTGGTGCGGGTCGAATGCGACGTACACGTAGAAGAAGGTGAACACCAGGATCAACACGCCGTAACCGAGAACGTAAAAGAGGCTGGTAGGCGTGATTTCGTCGTTGACCCAGGTCCTGAAACCGGCCCACGGCGAGAAGTTGGCGATCAGGACCGGGATGTAGAGAAGCGAGTTGGCGAAGATAATCGGGATCACACCCGACTGGTTCACCTTGAGCGGGATATAGGTGGACGACCCCCCGTAGACCCTTCGGCCGACGACCCGTTTTGCGAACGTGACCGGGATACGCCGTTGGCCCTGCTCCATGGTGACGATGGTCACCAGGAGTACGAGGGTGAGGGCGACTATGAGCCCGAACTTGAATTTCCCGCCCTGGGCGATCACCTCGCCGCCGCCCGCCGGGATGCCGGCCACCACGTTGGCGAAGATCAGGATGGACATCCCGTTTCCGATCCCGCGCTGGGTGATGAGCTCGCCCAGCCACATGACGAAACAGGTGCCGGTGGTGAGCGTCAGGACGATGAACGCCGCTTTCCAGTACGTGAAGTTCGGTATCAGGTTGATGTTGTCGGCGCTGGCGCCGAGAAGGCTGCTCGCTCCGTGGTGGAACAGGTAGACGAGGCTCGCCGACTGCAGAAGGGCAAGGCCCAGGGTCAGGTACCTGGTGGTCTGGGTCAGCTTCTTCTGGCCCAGCGCGCCCTGGTCGCGCCACTCCTCCAGCTTCGGTATGACCGTCGAAAGAAGCTGGATGATGATCGAGCTCGTGATGTACGGCATGATCCCGAGGCCGAACATGGCCATCTTGAGCAGGCCGTTTCCCGAGAACAGTGAGAGGAACCCGAGGATTCCGGCTTGCTTGGCCTGGGTCTCGAGCTGGCCCACGGCCGTGGGTGAGATATAGGGGGCGATGATGTTCGCGCCCATCTCGTAGATGGCGATGATGAGGATCGTGAACGCGACCTTGTTTCGAAGGTCCGGAACCTTCCAGATGTTCTTCAGGTTCGAAAGCAACTAGACCCTCCTGGGGCGCACGCCTCGAGTGGGGGGAAAACCCGGCAGCGAAGGTTACCGGGCGTCGGCTCCGAGTTTGTCCGAGTCACCTACCGGTTCGTGTGCGCGTTTCCACGCGCCGGTGGCCTGCGGTCTCCGAATGGGGGCGCCAATATCTCCACCGTTCCGCCTGCCGATTCGATCGCCTGTCGGGCCGTGGCGCTGAAGGCGTGGGCCTCTACCCGAATCTTCCGGTTCAGCTCGCCCCGTCCGAGGACCTTGACCAGGGCGCCCTTCTTCACCAGGCCCTCCTGGGCCAGGGTGTCGGGGGTGGCCACGTCGCCGGAAAACGTCTCCAGGGTATGGAGGTTCACCGGGTAGTACTCGACCCTGAACGGGTTCGTGAACCCCTTCAGCTTGGGGATCCGCTGCATCAGCGGGAGCTGGCCGCCTTCGAAGCCGGCCGGGATCGTGTCGCGGGCTCCCTGACCCTTGGTGCCACGGCCTGCGGTCTTGCCGCCCTTGCCTCCGATGCCGCGCGCCACCCGGCGCCGGGGTCGGCGCGATCCGGGGGCGGGCTTCAGATCATGGAGTTTCATTGCTGGCTTCCTCCGTGGCTCGCTCGGCGAGCGGCCAGAGCACTTGCCTTGGCTGCCAATTGAGCCTCTGTCTGCTCTTTGGTCGGAACCCCGACCTCAACCAGATGCGGCACCCTGGCAATCATGCCCCGAACATCGGGACAGTCAGGAAGGACGCGCTCGCGTCCCACCCCACGAAGCCCCAGGGCCCGCAAGGTGCCGCGGTGCTTAGGCTTTGTGCCGATACCGGAACGTACCTGCTTGACCAGCAGGTACGCGTCAGCGCCGGCGTTTGATTCTTTGTCTGGACTCATGCACCGACTCCATGGAACAGGTCAGCGGCGCGCTGACGCTCCCTGTAGGCCCGAAGCACACCGGCCGGAGTTACCTCGTCCGGCGTCTTGCCCCGCAGGCGGGCAACCTCCTCGGGACGACGCAGGGACTGGAGCCCGGCGATCGTGGCGTGGGCGACGTTGATGCCGTTGGAGGAACCGAGGGACTTGCACAGGATGTCGTGAATGCCGGCCATCTCCAAGATGGCGCGAGCGGCGCCACCGGCGATCACGCCTGTACCGGGAGCAGCCGGCTTCAGGAGCACCTGGCCGGCACCGGCGGAGCCGATCACGGGGTGGGTGATGGTGGATCCTGCCAGGGGCACGTCAAACATGTGTTTGCGAGCTTCCTCGATGCCCTTTTGGACAGCCAGGCCTGCTTCTTTGGCCTTGCCGTAACCGAGGCCGACGCGGCCGTTTCGGTCACCGACGACCATGAGCGCGGTGAAGGAGAACCGGCGCCCGCCCTTCACGACCTTGGCGACCCGGTTGACCCTGATCGTGCTCTCTTCGAATTGACCGTCCACCATCTAAAGCTCCAGTCCTTCTTTTCGTGCTGCGTCCGCGACCGCAGCGACGCGGCCGTGGTACTTGAATCCTCCGCGGTCGAAAACGACCTTTGCCACTCCCGCGGCCTTGGCACGCTGGGCGAGGATCTTTCCGACCTCGGTGGCAGCGCCCACGTTCCCTCCACCTTTGGACTTGAACGACTTCTCCTCGGTGGAGGCTGCGGCGAGCGTGCGGCCCGTCGTGTCGTCGATGACCTGAGCCCTTATGTGGCGGGTGGTGCGAAATACACAGAGGCGCGGACGATCGGCCGTGCCCGCGATGTTCTTGCGCACGCGCGCGTGGCGGCGGAGGCGGAGCCGTCTTTTGTGTGCTTGTGCGGTACCCATGACCTACTTTGCTGCCTTTCCGGCCTTGCGCATCACGCGCTCGCCCGCGTACCGCACCCCTTTGCCCTTGTAGGGCTCGGGCTTGCGGATCTTGCGGATGTCGGCGGCCACCTGGCCCACCTTCTCCTTGTCGATCCCCTTGACGATGATCCTGTTTTGCGCCGGGACTTCGAAGCTCACGCCATTCGGAGCGTTCACCACCACAGGATGCGAAAAGCCCAGTGCGAGCTCGAGTTTCTGCGGACCCTGGGCGATGGCCCTGTAACCGACGCCGACGATCTCGAGCTCCTTGGTGAATCCAGCGGTGACGCCGGTGACCATGTTCGCCAGAAGGCTGCGGGTGAGTCCGTGCAGCGCGCGGTGGCGACGCTCGTCATCAGGACGCTCGACGAGCACGTTCGAATCTTCCTGACGGACGGTTATGCCCGTGGGAACGATTCGGCTCAGCTCGCCCTGTGGCCCTTTGATCGTCACGTTGTCAGAATCGATGGTGACGGTCACTCCGGTTGGCACCGGTATCGGAGATCTACCAATTCTCGACATCAGAATCCCTCACCAGACATAACAGAGGACCTCTCCGCCCACGTGGTTCTTGCGCGCCTCGCGGTCGGACATGAGGCCATTGCTCGTGGAAAGTACCGCTACCCCGAGACCACCAAGAACGCGCGGCATCTTGTCGGCCCGCGCATAGATACGCAGACCGGGTTTGGACACACGCTTGATCCCGGCGATGGTGCGGCGCCGGTCGTTGTCGTACTTCAGAGTGATCTCGAGCTCCGATCCGGGCCCGGTTGTGGCCGGTCTCACCTGGAAGCCCGCGATATAGCCCTCCCTCTCGAGGACGGTGGCGAGGGACTCCTTGAGCTTTGAGCTCGGCATCTTCACGGTGTCGTGCATCGCCGTGTTGGCGTTGCGCAGACGGGTGAGCATGTCGGCGATCGGATCTGTCATCGTCATAGTCGCTCTCCCCCTCTCACCAGCTCGCCTTGGTCACGCCAGGGATCTCTCCTGCGTGAACCAACTCGCGCAGGCAGATCCGGCAGAGCCCGAAGCGCTTGAATACCGCCTTCGGTCGGCCGCAACGCCGGCATCGCGTGTAGCCGCGGACCTTGTACTTGGGCTTGCGCTGCTGCTTTTCGATCAATGCCTTCTTGGCCATTTGGTTACGCGGCCTCCTGCCGGAACGGGAACCCGAATGCCACGAGGAAGGCGCGGCCCTCATCGTCGGTACGGGCGGTGGTGCAGATGGTTATGTCCATTCCCCTTGTGACGTCGACCTTGTCGTAGTCGACCTCGGGGAATATCAGTTGTTCGGTAACGCCGAACGTGTAGTTGCCGTGACCGTCGAACGACCGCGGAGACAAGCCCCGGAAGTCACGGATCCTCGGGATGGCGAGCGCGATGAGCCTGTCAAGGAACTCCCACGCCCTGTCTCCGCGCATGGTCACCTTCACGCCGATCGGCTGGCCTTCACGCAGTTTGAACCCCGCGATCGACTTGCGTGCCCGGGTGACTAGCGGCTTCTGGCCGGTGATCACCTCAAGGTCCCTCACCGCTCCCTCGACGAGCGAAGGCTGCTGTGTGGCGCGGCCGACACCCATGTTGACGACGATCTTCTCGAGCCGTGGAGCCTCCATCACATTCGCCAGACCGAGGACGCCGACGAGCTGGGTCCGGATCTCTGTGTCGTAGCGATCCTTGAGCCGCGGCCTCGACCTCGGGCCTGCAGATTTGGCCGCCGCGGCCTTCGGGGCAGCTGTCTTGGAGGCAGCGGCCTTCTTCGAGCCTGCGGCCTTCTTCTGCGGAGTCGCCTTCTCGGCCTTTTCGGCCTTGGGCTCCTCTGTGGCTGCGGTCTCCTCTGTGGACGCGGCCTCGTCGGTTACCGGTGTCTCTTCTGTGACCGCTGTCTCCTCTGGAGCATCAGACACTTCAGTCTCTTCTGAGCTCATAGCTGAGACCCACATCGCCGGCAGATACGGAGCTTTCGCCCTGTTTCGTCGACCGAATATCCGATCCTGGAGGGTCGGCCGCACGACGGGCAGATGACTCCGACGGCAGACACCGGAAGGGGCATGTCCTTGTCGATGATCCCGCCCTGCATGGTGGCGCCACGTGGCTTGGTGTGACGCTTGGCCATGTTGGCGGCATCGACTATGACCGTCCCCTTTTCGGGGAAGGCGCGCATGACCTGCCCGCGCTTGCCGCGGTTCTTACCTGAAAGCACTTCGACCAAATCACCTTTGCGAACTCTCATCACAAGACCTCCGGTGCGAGAGAGACGATCCTCATGAACCTCTTATCGCGCAGCTCCCGGCCCACGGGGCCGAAGATGCGTGTGCCTCGCGGTTGCTGCTGATCGTTGATCAGCACCGCGGCGTTCTCGTCGAAGCGGATATAGCTCCCGTCGGGACGCCGCTTCTCCTTTGTCGTGCGCACGACGACGCACTTGACCACTTCGCCCTTCTTGACCTGTGCACCGGGGATGGCGTCCTTCACGGTGGCGACGAAGATGTCGCCGATGCTGGCGTAGCGCCTGCGCGACCCTCCGAGCACCTTGATGCACAGGACCTCGCGGGCGCCCGAGTTGTCGGCCACCTTGAGTCGTGACTCCTGCTGGATCATCGGGCCCGCTCCACGACCTCGGTCACGCGCCAACGCTTGAGCTTGGAAAGAGGACGCGTCTCTGCGACCCTCACCCTGTCGCCGGTGCGGGCCTCGAAGCGGTCGTCGTGGGCGTAGAGCTTTTTGGTGCGCTGGACCGTCTTGCCGTACTTGGCGTGACGGACACGTTCTATGACCGCGACCACGACCGTCGAGTCCATCTTGTCGGAGATGACGGTGCCCTCTCTGGTCTTGCGAGCGGACCTTGTCGACTCCTCGTCGGAGTCGGAGGCTTGGGCCAAAGGAGCCGGAGCCGCGGAAGCGGTTGGTACAGCGGCGGGTGCGGCTTCAGCCGCCGGAGTCGCTGCCGGTTCTTCTGTCGCGTCCACGCCGGAGTCCGAATCGGGCTCTGACATTTACTCCTCCTCCTCGTCGCCGGAATCGTCGTCGGCGTCTTCATCGTCTGCAGAAGCTTCGGGCTCACCCAGGTCGGATTCCACCCCGTCATGCTCGGATTCGTCAGGCTCAACTTCCGCGTCCTCGTCGATCCCGCCGGTCTCGTCGAGAGGCACCCGGCGCGCGGGTGTGAGCACGAGGGGCTCGAGATCCACGAGCGCCTCAGTCAGGTCGCGTTCACGCAGGATCGTGAGCGATCGCGCGATGTCGCGTTTCACCTCTCCGAGCCGCTCGGTGTTGTCGAGCTGCCCGGTAGCCAGTTGGAACCTGAGGTTGAGCAGCTCGCGTCGCGACGACGCGAGCCTGTTCTGAAGCTCGTCGTCGTCAAGCTCTGCCAGCTCGGCGGCCTTCGTCATACGGTCAACACGTCCACTTCAGGAGCTCCGTGCGTGCCGGGACGGACCACGAACCTCGCCTTGAAAGGCAGCTTCTGGATGGCGAGCTCCATCGCCTCGCGGGCGAGCTCGCGCTCCACACCTGCCAGCTCGAACAGGATCCGGCCCGGCTTGACGACGGCAACCCAGTGCTCGGGGTTCCCCTTGCCTGAGCCCATCCGGGTCTCAGCGGGCTTTTGGGTAACTGGCTTGTCGGGGAAGACCCTGATCCAGACCTTTCCACCACGCTTGACGTGACGGGTCATGGCGATACGGGCCGCCTCGATCTGTCGTGCGGTCAACCACGCCGGCTCCATCGCCTGGATCCCGAAGTCGCCGAAGGTCACAACCGTGCCGCCTTTGGCGAAACCGCGACGGCGGCCTCGCTGCTGCTTGCGGTGCTTAACCTTGCGCGGCATCAACATCAGTCGTTCTCCTTACGGAAATGCGGAGCCTCGTGGTGCTCGTTGCGCGTCCGGCGCTCGATCTCCTCTTCCTCCGCCAGCAGACGCTCGAGGTCGTCGACCTGGCCGTCAGCCGGAACGGTGCCCGGAAGCGGCGACACCGCGGCCTGCTCCTCGGTCTCGGTTTCGGTCTCGACCGGCTCGACTACTTCGCCTGTCTCTGCAGTACCGACTACGTCCTCAGTCTCTTCTGGCTCCGCCACCTCGGGCTGCGGTGCCCCCGGCTCGCCCTGGTCCGCGCGGCGACGCCCTCCACCTGCGGTGATGAGACGGCGCGGACGCGCCTGGCCGGAGGTTTCGCCGGCGGCCATGGCTGCTTCGCGCGAGATCTTGTCCTCGGACGAAAGCTTGTAGGGAAGGATGTCGCCCTTGTAGATCCAGACCTTCACCCCGATACGTCCGAAGGTCGTCTTCGCCTCGCGCAGTCCGTAGTCGATGTCGGCACGAAGCGAGTGAAGCGGGACGCGACCTTCGCGGTATGACTCTTTGCGGGCCATCTCCGAGCCACCGAGGCGCCCGGAGCACTGAACCCTGACTCCCTGGGCCCCTGCCTTCGTCACAGTCTGCATCGCACGTTTCATCGCCCGACGGAACGCGACACGGCGCGCCAGCTGGTCGGCGATGCTCTGGGCGATGAGAGCGGCGTCGAGCTCGGGCTGCTTGATCTCCTGGATGTTGAGTTGGATCCGGTTACGAAGCCCGGTGATCTCCTCGAGCTTCTTCTTCAGGCGGTCGGCTTCTGCGCCACGGCGGCCGATGACGATCCCCGGACGTGCAGTGTGGATGTCGACGCGCAACCTGTCACGGGTGCGCTCGATCTCGATGCGGCTGACGGCCGCTGCTTCGAGCTGCGACATCAGGTAGTCGCGGATCTTCCAGTCCTCGATCACGAAGTCCTGGTAGTGGCGGTCTTCGAACCAGCGCGACTTCCAGTCGGTCGTTACCCCGAGCCGGAAACCGTAGGGATTTACCTTCTGACCCATATCAGTTGTTCTCCCCGTCGCTGTCTTCGCCAGCTGTCTGGTCGTTCTCTATGGCTTCCACCTCGGCATCACTCTCATCTCCTGCGTCGGTTGCAGCCGCGTCATCTGCGTCGCCTGCATCGTCGGCACCCTCTTCTTCAGCCTCGACCTCGTCTGCGACGTCGTCTGTGGCGATATCGGTGGTCTCGTCGGATTCGTTACCGGTATCCAGCTCCTTGTCCGAACTCGTGGAGTCCGACACCTCGGAGGTGGTGGACGGCTCTGCCTGAGCACCGCGCTCTCCGCGGCGGCGCAACCTCGAAGCGGCGACACGCCTGCTTCTCTGGGCAGCCGTCGCATCCGTCCTCTTGGCGCGGAGCCTTGCGATCTTCTCGTCGTCCAAACGGCTCACGATCACCGTTATGTGACACGTGCGCTTGCGGATCCTGGTGGCGCGTCCACGTGCACGGGGACGCCAGCGCTTCATGGTGGTGCCCTCGTCAGCGAAACACGCGGAGATGTAGAGCTCTTCGGGATCGATGGCCGCACCCGCTTGGCGCGAGCTCTCTACGGCGTTAGCCACCGCAGAGTGCAGAACCTTGTCGACCACGCGTGCGCCTTCGCGCGGCGTGGTGCGCAGGATCTCGTGGGCAGTGGCGATGTCCTCGCCTCTCACCAGGTCGAGAACCTGACGGGCCTTGGTTGCCGACATCCGGAAATGACGTAGCACCGCCCTCGTACCGGGGCGTTCATTGGTCTTTACGCCTGGCAAGTCAACGCCTCCCCTGCCGTTCCTGTCCCGCGTGGTAGCGGAACGTCCGGGTGGGTGCGAACTCGCCGAGCTTGTGGCCGACCATCGACTCGGTCACATAAACAGGAACGTGCTTGCGCCCGTCGTGGACGGCGATGGTGTGGCCCACCATGTCGGGGATGATCGTCGAACGCCTCGACCACGTACGGATTACCCGGCGTTCGTTGGTCGAGTTGAGCGCGTCCACCTTTTTGAGAAGGTGGTCGTCCACGAATGCGCCCTTCTTCAAGCTACGCGGCATTGATCTGCCATTCCTCCGTCATCGTTATCGCCTCGCTCCGCGTGTACGTCGCCGGCGCACGATCATCTGGTCCGAGGCCTTGTGCCGAGGGCGGGTGCGGCCCTCGGGCTTGCCCCAGGGAGACACGGGGTGGCGCCCACCTGAGGACTTTCCTTCTCCACCACCGAGGGGGTGGTCGACCGGGTTCATCGCCACACCACGTGTCTGCGGACGAACACCCTTCCAACGATTACGCCCCGCCTTGCCGATCGTGACCAGCTCCGCCTGGGCGTTTCCGACCTCACCGATCGTCCCGCGGCAGTCGATCGGGACACGGCGCATCTCGGTCGAGGGAAGGCGCAGCGTTGCGAAGAGACCTTCCTTCGCCACCAACTGCGCACTCATGCCTGCTCCGCGGGCCAGCTTCCCGCCTCCACCGGGCCGGAGCTCGATGTTGTGCACGGTCGAACCCACAGGGATGAACCGGAGAGGAAGAGCGTTGCCGGGGCGAATCTCCGCACCCTGTCCGTTTTGGAGGACGTCTCCCACCTTCACCTGCGCGGGGCACAGGATGTAGCGCTTCTCACCGTCGTGGTAGTGAAGCAATGCAATGCGGGCGTTGCGGTTCGGGTCGTACTCGATCGACGCGACCGTCGCAGGAACGCCGTCCTTGTCGCGACGGAAGTCGACGATGCGGTACTGACGTTTGTGACCGCCACCACGGTGACGGGCAGTCTTGCGGCCGTAGCTGTTGCGCCCGCCTGTCGAAGACTGGGGAACGACAAGAGAGCGCTCCGGCTTGGAGCGCGTGATCTCCGCGAAGTCCGAGACGGTCTGAAACCGCCGCCCCGGGCTGGTGGGCTTTCTCTTCCTGAGCGCCATCGAACCGGTCCTCTCAGCTTCTCTCGAACAGGTCGATCCGGTCGTTGCCGGCAAGTTTGATGATCGCCCTCTTCGTGTTGGGGCGGTGACCGACGACGTTGGTGCGGCGGTTTTTGCGAACCTTGCCCTTGCGGTTCAAGGTGTTCACCTTGCTCACCCGCACGCCGAAGATGCTCTCGACGGCGTTTCGGATCTCGGTCTTGTTCGCGTCGACTGCCACGACGAACACGTACACGCCCTCGTCCATGAGGGAGTAAGACTTCTCGGAGACGACCGGCTTCACGAGAACCTGCTCTGCGTGCCTCATGACTCGTCTCCGTCTTCGTCTTCGTCAGCTTCGTCGTGTGTGTCTTCTTCTACGGCGCCAGCGGTGACGTCAGCATCCGCGCCTGCGCTCGCAGTGGAGGTGTCGGTGGCCTCAACGTCTGCGTCACCGGCGTCGGCGGCTGTGTCACCGGCTTCGGCGTCTTCATCAACCGCAGCCGTCTCAGCAACCTTCTTCTGCGCCGGCTTGCGCGTCTTGGCGGTGGTTTCAGCGGCCACAGCAGCAACCGGCTCCGGATGCTTGTGGCTGGAAACGTCGCCCACTCCACCGGGAACCGATTCATCGGTGAACAGGACCCAGTCGTTCTTCAGCACGTCGTAGGTATTGAGCTCCGCGGCCTGAAGGGTCTGCACCCGGGGAAGGTTCCCGAAGCTGCGCTCGGCCACGACATCGTCAGGACCGAGCACCACGAGAATGCGCCCGGTGAGCCCGAATGCGCTCAGGACCGATACCGCCTCTTTCGTCTTCGGGATGTCGAAGGTCCACTGGTCGAGCAGGGCCACCCTGCCGATCATCGCCCGGTCGGACAAGGCCGAGATCAGCGACTGGCGGATCATCTTCTTAGGGGTCTTCTGCTTGTAGCTGCGCGGCTTAGGACCAAAGGCGATCCCGCCTCCCACCCACTGGGGAGCGCGGATCGAACCCTGACGGGAGCGTCCCATTCCCTTCTGACGGAAAGGCTTGGCTCCACCGCCGGCGACCTCGGCCCTGGTTTTGGTGGACTGAGTCCCGGCACGAGCTGCGGCCAGCTGGGCCGTGACCACCTGGTGCATCAGGGGAGTGTTCGGTTTCGCCCCGAACCATTGCGGGTCGAGATCGACGGTTCCGAGAACCGCCCCGTCTGCCGACCTGCGGTCAACCTGTCGGGATTCGAGCTCGCGCTTCTGGCGCTTGAACGTGGGAGCGCTGTGCTCGGCGACGGAGGTCATGACACCCCTTTCGCAACGCCGTTCTTGACCGTGTCACGTAGGACGACGACACCGCCACGCGGTCCGGGAACCGCACCCTTGACAAGGATCAGGCGCCTTTCCGGGTCGGCCTGTATGACTTCGAGGTTCAAGGTGGTGACCTGGTGGCCACCCATCCGCCCAGCCATCTTGGTCCCTTTGAAGACCCGGGCCGGTGTGGCACATGCGCCGATCGAGCCGGGGGCACGGTGCTTTTTGTGGTTTCCGTGGCCGGCGCCCTGACCCTTGAAGTTGTGGCGCTTCATCCCACCGGCGAAGCCCTTGCCTTTCGACACCGCGATGGCGTCCACCCGCTCGCCCACGGTCATGAGGCTGGCGTCGAGCTCCTGACCCACCTCGTAGCCATTGGTGTCATCGATCCGAAGCTCGACGATCTTGATTCCGGGTTCGACGCCGGCCGCCTCGAAGTGCCCGCGCTCGGGCTTGGACAGAGTCCTCGCCTGGCGCACGCCCCAGGTGACCTGAAGTGCCGAGTAGCCCTCATGCTCGGGGGTCTTGACCCGCACCACCCGAACAGGCGCGACTCGAACGACGGTCACGGGCACGGCACGGTTCTGGTCGTCCCAGATCTGTGTCATGCCAATCTTCTCGCCGACGATCGCCTTCGTCGCCACGGTCGGTTGGTCCTTCCACTAATCGGACCGCTACGCAACAGCGGGCGACTGCCCGGAGAAGCGCTGCGGTGCTTGCACGCCAACGCTCCGCCCGGATCTCGAGCGGAGCGCATCTCAGGTTGTGCCCCGAGGTCCCCACCGAGAGAATCCCGATAGGCGCTCGAGGACGTCAAAAAGACGGTCGGGCCAAAAACGACCCGGTTTGCGACGTTACACCATCACAACCAGGTCTGCCAGCGGAAAAGGCCGAATTGGCCCTCCGCCGTCAGACCGTTTGGATCTTGATCTCTATGTCGACCCCGGCAGGCAGATCGAGACGCTGGAGAGCGTCCACTGTCTTAGGGGTGTGCTCGACGATGTCCACCAGCCGCTTGTGAACCCTCATCTCGAAGTGCTCACGGCTGTCCTTGTATTTGTGAGGTGAGCGGATGACCGTGAACCGGTGCTTCTCCGTAGGGAGAGGCACCGGCCCTTGCACCTTCGCCTGGGTGCGCAGAACGGTCTGCACGATCTTTTCCGTCGATTGATCGAGGATCTCGTGGTCGTACGCCTTCAGGCGGATACGGATCTTCTGACGTGCGCCGTCTGCCATCTGTTTCCGTCTCCGTCCTGTCCGCTCAGCTCTGTAAGCCCGAGGTCCTGATTACTTGAGGATCTTCGTCACGCGGCCGGAGCCGACGGTGCGTCCACCTTCGCGGATGGCGAAGAGGAGACCCTCGTCCATGGCGATCGGCTTGCCGAGCTCGACGGTCATCTCGGTGTTGTCACCGGGCATGACCATCTCGACTCCCTCGGGCAGTGTGATCGATCCGGTCACGTCGGTGGTCCGGAAGTAGAACTGCGGGCGGTAGTTGTTGAAGAAGGGCTTGTGACGGCCACCCTCCTCCTTGGTGAGGACGTAGACGTTGGCCTCGAAGTTGGTGTGAGGCGTGATCGAACCCGGCTTGGCCAGAACCTGGCCGCGCTCGACGTCCTCCTTCTTGGTGCCACGCAGCAGGGCGCCGATGTTGTCGCCGGCACGCCCCTCGTCGAGGAGCTTGCGGAACATCTCGACGCCGGTGACCACGGTGGTCTGGGTGGGCCGGAGACCAACGATCTCCACGTTTTCGCCCACCTTGACCTGACCCTGCTCGACCTTGCCCGTCACCACGGTTCCACGGCCGGTGATGGACATGACGTCCTCGATCGGCATGAGGAAGGTTTTGTCGATAGGCCGCTCGGGCTCGGGGATGTAGTCGTCCACCGAGGCCATCAGGTCGAGAATCTTCGGTGACCACTCGGGGTCGCCCTCGAGCGCCTTCAGAGCGCTGACGCGGATGACAGGGACGTCGTCGCCGGGGAACTCGTAGCTGGAAAGCAGCTCACGAACCTCGAGTTCGACGAGGTCGAGGAGCTCCTCGTCGTCGACGATATCGGCCTTGTTCAGGGCCACGACGATGTGCGGGACACCGACCTGACGGGCGAGCAGGACGTGCTCACGGGTCTGGGGCATCGGGCCGTCGGCCGCGGACACGACGAGGATCGCACCGTCGACCTGGGCGGCGCCGGTGATCATGTTCTTGATGTAGTCGGCGTGACCCGGCATGTCGACGTGCGCGTAGTGACGGTTGGGCGTCTCGTACTCGACGTGGGCGATCTGGATCGTGATACCGCGGGCCTTCTCTTCAGGGGCCTTGTCGATCTGGTCGAACGCGACGAAAGAGACGTCGGGGTTGTTCTCTGAAAGAACTTTGGTGATTGCAGCGGTGAGCGTCGTCTTCCCGTGGTCGATGTGACCCATCGTTCCGATGTTGATGTGAGGCTTCGAACGCTCGAACTTCTTCTTGGCCATGGCTGTCGCTCCGGCTCCCTGATGCTGGCAGAGCCCCCTCGGGCCTGCCTTAGTGGTTGTCTTTTTTGCTTTTTCTACTTATCTATTGCGTGTGTGGTTTCTGTACCGCCGTACGGGCGCACACTAAGTGCGCCCACCCGGCTCATTCGCCCCGGGCCCTGGCGACGATCTCACGTGCGATGGATTCCGGCACTTGGTGATAAGCGCTGAACTGCATCGTGTACGTAGCGCGGCCCTGGGTCCGCGAACGCAGGTCGGTAGCGTAGCCGAACATGTCGGCGAGGGGCACAAGGGCTCTTACCACCTGGCTCGTGCCCCTTTGCTCCATACCCTCGACCTTTCCCCGCCGGCTCGACAGGTCGCCGATGACGTCACCCATGTAATCCTCGGGTGTTACGACCTCTACGGCCATCACCGGCTCCAGTAGAACCGGGCCGGCCTTGTGCGCGGCATCCTTCACCGCCATCGATCCTGCGATGCGGAAGGCGAGCTCGGAGGAGTCCACGTCGTGGTACGAACCGTCGATCAAGGTGACCCGGACGTCGACCGTCGGGTATCCGGCGAGGACACCCGAGGTGAGCGCCTCCTGGATCCCGGCGTCGACCGCAGGGATGTACTCCTTCGGAATGTCTCCGCCCGTGATCTTGTCGATGAACTCGTAACCCCCACCGGGGCCGGTCGGCTCCAGGTTGATGACGACGTGTCCGTACTGGCCACGGCCACCGGACTGCCGGATATACCGACCGTCCACCTTTTCGGCCGGCTTGCGGATCGTCTCGCGGTAGGCCACCTGAGGCTTTCCGACGTTGGCGTCCACCGAGAATTCCCGGAGCATCCGGTCGACGAGCACCTCCAGGTGGAGTTCGCCCATCCCCGAGATCACCGTCTGGCCCGTCTCGTCGTCCGTGCGGACGCGGAACGTCGGGTCTTCTTCTGAAAGCGCGAACAAAGCCTTCGACAGCTTGTCCTGGTCCGCTTTCGTCTTCGGCTCGACCGCGACGTGAATGACCGGCTCCGGGAATTCCAGAGCCTCGAGGAGCACGGGGTGCTCGGGCGCGCAGAGCGTGTCACCGGTGGTCGTGTGCTTGAGGCCGACGACCGCGACGATGTCGCCCGTGAAGACGGCGTCTTTGTCCTCACGGTGGTTCGCGTGCATCTGGAGAATGCGGCCGACGCGCTCTTTGCGGTCCTTCGTGTAATTCACGATGCTCGAGCCCTTGGCCAGGGTTCCGGCATAGACGCGGAGGTAGGTCAGCTTGCCGACGTACGGGTCGGTCATGATCTTGAACGCGAGCGCGGCGAACGGCGCCGAGTCATCGGCCTTCAGTTCGACTTCTTCGCCCTTGCTGTTCAATCCGATCGGAGGAACGACGTCGAGCGGACTCGGGAGCAGATCGACCACGGCGTCGAGCATGGGCTGGACGCCCTTGTTCTTGAACGCCGAGCCGCAGAGGACAGGGACGATCTGGTTCTTCAAGGTTGCGGCCCTGAGGCCCCTCATGAGATCGCCCGATGAGATCTCTTCCTCGCCCACGTACTTCTCCATGATGGCGTCGTCATAGGTGGAGAGGATGTCCACGAGCAGGTGCCTGGCGTCCGCACAGGGTCCCACCAGGTCGGCGGGGATCGGCTCGGTCCGCCACTTCTCACCCATGTCGTCGTCCCACACCAGGGCCTCTTCTGCCAGCACGTCGACAATGCCCACGAAACCGCTTTCGACGCCGATCGGAAGCTGGATGACGGCGGGCGTGGCGTCAAGGCGGTCACGGATCATGTCGACCGTCCGTTGGAAGTCGGCGCCGATGCGGTCCATCTTGTTCACGAAGCAGATGCGCGGGACGTGGTACTTGTTGGCCTGGCGCCACACCGTCTCGGTCTGAGGCTCGACACCGGCCACGGCATCGAAGACCGCTACTGCCCCGTCGAGGACGCGAAGCGACCGCTCCACTTCGACCGTGAAGTCGACATGGCCGGGGGTGTCGATGATGTTGATCCAGGTGTCGCGCCACTTGCACGTGGTCGCAGCGGAGGTGATGGTGATACCGCGCTCTTGCTCCTGGATCATCCAGTCCATGGTCGCGGCGCCCTCGTGGACCTCACCCATCTTGTAGTTCTTGCCCGTGTAGTAGAGGATCCGCTCGGTCGTGGTGGTCTTGCCCGCGTCAATGTGCGCCATGATCCCGATGTTGCGGGTTCTGGCGAGAGGGAACTCTCTGAAAGGTCGTGGGTCAGCCATCGTCTCGACTCGTAATCGTGCTCGTAGGGACAGGACTTTCTTGCTTGTTTTTCTGGCGCCGTCTTTTCGGCGCTGTTCTTGTTTGGCGGAGGGCGCCGGATGGACACTTTCGGTCCACACGGCGTTTCTTCTCGCCTCCCGGAAACGTTAGGCGGGCAATCGGCCTGTTGAGGGAAACCGATATTCGGGCTCGCCGACTCCCCAGGCCGAGTCCTTCGCCAACGTCGGGACTGAGGTGGTGACCGGCGTTTTCCCGAGTGGCCCCGGCGGTCGGCTCTCCTTATTTTAGCGGGCGACCTGGCTCTTTCGTTCTCTCGGGAACGAGACAGGGCGGCGGGCGCTTGTCAGGATCTCAACGGACTCACCAGCGGTAGTGAGCGAATGCCTTGTTGGATTCGGCCATCTTGTGCATGTCCTCACGGCGCTTGACCGCGGCACCGGCACTGTTGGCCGCATCGAGGATCTCGCCCGCCAGGCGCTCAGCCATGGTCTTCTCACGCCTCTGACCGGCGTAACCGACCAGCCAACGGATGGCCAGTGTCGTAGCACGACGGGGTCTTACCTCGACGGGGACCTGGTACGTGGCGCCACCGACCCGCCGCGATTTCACTTCGAGCTCGGGGCGGATGTTCTCGATGGCCTTCTTCAGCACGCCGACCGCGTCGGTGTTGCTCCGCTCTTTCACGAGGTCGAGCGAGGAGTACACGATCCGTTCCGCCAGCGTCCGCTTGCCCCGGGAGAGGACCTTGTTCACCACCTGGGTGACGAGCACCGAGCGGTAGACGGGATCGGGAAGGAGATCCCTCCTTACTGCGGGTCCGTTACGGGGCACCTCAGGACTCCTTCTTTGCGCCGTAGCGCGATCTCGCCTGGTTGCGCTCCCTCACGCCGGCTGCGTCCAGGGCGCCACGGATGACCTTGTACCGGACACCGGGGAGGTCCTTAACACGGCCGCCACGCACTAAGACGATGGAGTGCTCCTGAAGGTTGTGGCCGACACCGGGGATGTAGGCGCTCACCTCGGTCCCGCTCGTGAGGCGCACGCGGGCAACCTTGCGAAGAGCCGAGTTCGGCTTCTTCGGGGTGGTGGTGAAGACGCGCGTGCAGACCCCGCGCCGCTGGGGAGCTCCCCGCAGGGCGGGTGTCTTCGTCTTCGAGGGCTTGGTGGCCCGTCCTTTGCGGACGAGCTGTTCGATTGTGGGCACGCGCTTCTCTCTTTGAAACTGCGATCTCGGTTCTGTTACGGCGGACGCCGCGACGTCTCACACCCAAAAAGGGCGAGCAGGGAATGGTACATGGGCCTGCGCCTGAGCGGCAACAGGTCACCTGCACAAAAAGAACTGGATATCCGGGGAGGGGCGCCCGGATATCCAGTTCGGTCCTTGCTTGTCGGTCGAACCTCGAGAATCGATGAGGCTTCCGACCGATGTTGTCCTCCAGGCGTGGTAACAGCGTTAACAACCGCCTGAGAGGATCGATTCCCTTCCCTTCTACATTCCTCCCGGAGTGGCGATCCCGACGATCTTTCCGACCAGATGGCCTCCGACAGAGCCGAAGTACGGAGCGTTTCCTTCTTTGTAGATGACCCCGTTCGCAGCCGTCAGCTCGTATCCGGTCCCTACGGCGCTCGTCACCCCCACAACCGGTGAGGACGAACCCGGCCTGCCGAGGTAAGGGGCGTCGAAGCAGAAGACCCCACCGTCTGCGGCCACCAGCCAGTAACCACCAGATGCAATGTCGACAGCCATCCCGGCCACGGGCTTGACCAGCTTCATCGCTCCTGTCGATCCGTGGAATACCGCGTTTCCGAAGGAGAAGACTCCACCGTCCGACGCCACGAGCCAGTAGCCCTGGCCATTTTCGGTGGGTGACATCCCCACCACGGGCTTGTTGAGCCTCATGGCCCCGGTCGAGCCGTGGAACCGGGCATCTCCGAAGGAGAAGACCCCTCCATCGGAGGCCACGAGCCAGTACCCGTCGCCGGTCGGCGTCGGAGCGATCCCCACGATCGGCTTGACCAGCCTGCGGCCACCCATCGACCCGTAGAACTTGGCGCTCCCGAACGAGAAGACCCCCCCGTCAGATGCGACCAGCCAGTACCCGCCACCCGTCGGGGTTTCTGCGACCCCCACGATGGGTGAGTTGAGATGCTTGCCGGCCATCGATCCCTGATACGAGGCGTCCCCGAAGGAGTACACGCCGCCGGTGCTCGATGCGACCACGTAACCGGGTACGTAACCGACGGTGATCGTGAGGTTGTTCGACGACGATTCGACGCCGTTGGTCGCGGACACGGTCACCGGATAGCTGCCGCCCGTTCCACCTGCCGGGGTACCCGAGAAGGTTCCCGTCCCGTTTCCGTTGTTCGTGAAGGTGAGGCCAGCCGGAAGCGTGGCGTTGTCGTCGGAGAGCGAGGGCGTCGTCCCGATGAACCCGTTGGCGGACACGGTCATGCTTCCGGGGACCCCGACCGTGAAGTCATCGCCCGACGGGCTGCCGATCGAGCCTGTTCCGCCAGATCCTCCCGAACCGGATCCGCCCGAGCCTGATCCGACTCCGACCCCGAGGGTCAACGGGGTTATGACCACCTCGCCGGCCGTGACCGTGGCGGTCGCTACGGAAACGCCGGTCGCATCGCCTTCGACATAACTGGCACCTGCACCTCCGCCGCCGCCATCACCGGCGACGTCTCCGTAGTTGCCGGCACCCCCGCCGGATCCACCGACCCAGCCGCCGCCTCCGCCGCCGCCGCCTGAGTCGTCGAGCGTGTCGCAGGTTCCGCCGCTTCCACCATTCGTTGCCGAGCCGACCACGCCGTCTCCGCCGGCACCGCACAGGGTTGCCCCCGCACCCACCGATGCCGCGTTCGCGTTGTCGGCGACTCCGGCGGTCGAGCCCGGGTTGGTGCCGTCGATGTCGACTCCAGCACCACCGGCTCCCGGACCGGTGACGGTGTCGCTTGCGCCGGAGTCCCCTCCGGCTCCGCCGACTTCGATGCCGGCGGCACCCACCACCAGGCCGTCCTCACCACCACCGCCGCCGCCACCGGCGACCAGAAGGCGGGGGTCCGTAGAGGCGTTGGCCGTGTAGGTGCATCCGCCCGCAGACACAGGACAGGTCTGGATGGCCGACTCTCCTCCACCCGACGCTCCGTCGGAGTTCAGGATCCCACCTCCACCGAGGCCACCCCCACCGAAGAGGCCGCCGGTCGCGCCAACGCCACCGACCTCCACATACAGCGTGGTCGCACCTGCAGGCGGGGTGATCGTGGCCTGGACCTCAGCGCCGTAACCGGGAGCCCCTGAACCTTCTGGCTGAGCGGCCGCAGGGCCACCCGCGGCCCCCACCAGAGTCACCTGCAACTCGGTCGCCCCCGAGGGAATCGGATAAGCGGTCTCTCCCGCCGTCGTGATTGTCGTCGTGGTCAGAGCCACCTGGTTGTCCGACGCCCGATGCTGCGAGGTGACGAAGATCAAACAGATGCTCGGAAGAATGAGCATCAACCCGAGGATCAGCGACCTGGCCACTGTCGTCGGTCGGTTCGAAATACTTGCGAACATCTTTTGCATTGCCGTCATCACCCTTTTCGCATGGTCGGATATTTCGCTTGCCGTTCTCCGATGGGACGACCGGTCTTTGTTTGGCGCCGATCAGTTGCAAGCGTCGACAGGGGAACAGTGAGGACGAGGATTGACTTACGCCGCGGAGGCGACGATTGACGCTGCGTTGGGAACAAATACCGTTGGGTAACCAAACGAACAACGGGTCACACAAGGTCGCCAACGGATGACCAAAAAAGGCCCTTTTTCGGGCTTTTTTTGGCGAGTGCGAGAGTTGAGGATTCTCCGAGACGGAAACCCGTATCGGCCTTCACTCAACTATCGGTGGCGATTCTTCCGATCGTCGGTCGACCAGCCGGCGAAACCGGGGCGGTGATAGAAGCACCCGGTGCGCTCCCGCGACCATGGTCTGCATGGGTCGCGACGTACGTGTACGAAGCTCCGATAATGGCAATGGCCATGGCGAGTGCAAGCAGTAGCGCGACGACCTTGGTCGACGCGATGTTCTCGGACGCGACGCGCTGAGACCCCAACTTCTGACACCCCCCCGATGCTGCTGTGCGGCAGGGAACGGTGCTGTGGGCCCCGCCCCCCACGGGCCGATCGCCCCCCACAGCACCACTCCGGCCAACGCCGCACTTCGTTCCCCCGGCCGGACCCCAACAGTGTTTTAAACGAAATCCCTACGCCAAGTCAACAAAAAGTTTTCGATTCGGTGGGAATGTGGCTACTTTAAGTGGTCGAATATCTCTTGAATCTGAGAGATCGCTGGTGGGCGATGCCACTACCTGGGACGCTTGCCGACGTTGGGCATTCGGCGCAACGCGGATAGTGATATATCAATTTTTGCGCTACAGCACCCGCTTCCGGATCGGACGAAGCGGGTGCTGTGGTGCAAGGTCGTGGAGCCGGCGATATACCCGACCCCACTGTCGCTGTTCACTAGATTCGACAGCCTTGGGTGTCCCCCATGGGGATGACGAAACTTGGTCGGCGGATGAAGCTCGAATACTCGGAAGGTCTCGGCGGTAACTGATTTGCGAACGATCGCACCCGTGCTCGCCTCGTCGGTTCCGTACGCCATGATCGCGATCATCGCCTGCTTGGTGTTGGCGGTCATTGCCGGAACGATCGCATTCATGCTCAAACGATCGTCGGGCGGGGACAACCTGGCTAACGACGTGCTGAGCGGTTCCAAGCGTGCCACGACAAAGCAGAAATCGAAACGCAAGCGTGAGCTTTTGCCTCCGCTGCCCGAGCCGCTGTTCGGTCGAGCCGCGGGTTCATCGACGTCGCCGAGTGTGCCTTCTTTCAGGCTGGTGGCCGCGGCCGACGAGAGCGGTACAGGCTCCGCCGATCACAACGCTGGGGCCGGTCACGGCACTAGGGCCGGTCACAACACTGAGGAAGAAGCCGCCAAGGCGGCGCCCAAGAGCGTGAGCTCTCAGGCGCCGGCCTCGATCGGGCTTTCGCCTTCGTCTTCCGGACCTTCGGCCTCGGATCCGAGGCTCGTCACCTCGGGGACAATCTCTCCGATGGACTCTTCCAACGGCTCTTCCGCACCGGTCGAGAACGGGCTGGCCGAGAACGATCCCCCCGTCCAAGACGATTCCGGAGGAGCCTCGTAGAGGGAATCTTCCACCCCGGCCTGGTGCGATCCGCCCAGTGCGTTCGCGTCGAGCGGACCGCTGCCGTAGCCGTCGCCGCCGTACTGCCCGGCTCCGTAACCGTTGCCCCCGAAACCGGACGAGTCGACCCCGTCAGAGCTCGGAGCTTCACCACCGAGAAGCGCACGACCGGCAGCCCGGACGTCGGCAGAACCTGCCTCTCCCGGACCTCCCACGTCGCGAAGCCACGCCGCGAGGTCCTCGGTGCCACCTTCGAACCCGTAGGAGCGAAGGTTGAGACCGGCAGCGTCCGGCATGTCGAGGGCGATGTTGCGGTACCTCTCCATGCCGCTTCCGGCAGGGATGAGCTTCCCGATGATGATGTTCTCCTTCAGACCGAACAACTGGTCCGACTTGCCTTCGATCGCGGCCTCGGTGAGAACCCTGGTCGTCTCCTGGAAGGACGCCGCAGACAGCCACGAGTCTGTGGCAAGCGAGGCCTTGGTGATTCCCATGAGCTCCGGTCGGCCTTCCGCTGGGCGCTTGTCCTCCTGGACCAGGCCGCGGTTGACCTCGGCGTAGATCTGGGAGTCCACGCGCTCTCCCGGAAGGAAGGGTGCGTCTCCGGGCTCTGCGACGAGGACACGGCGAAGCATCTGGCGGACGATCAGCTCGATGTGCTTGTCGTGGATCGACACACCCTGGTCCCTGTAGACCTTCTGGACCTCTTCGACCAGGTACTGCTGCGTGTCACGGATGCCCTTGACCTCGAGCAGCTCCTTCGGGTCCTTCGGGCCTTCGACCAGTGCTTCGCCTGCGGCGACGTCTTGGCCGTCGACCACTTCGAGATGCGCACGTGTCGATACCAGCACCGACTCTTCCTGACCGTCGTCTGCGACAACGGTGATGCGCTTTCCGTTCTCCTCTTCCTCCACCCGGACGACGCCGGAGTGGTGGGCGAGCACCGCTGCACCCTTCGGGGTTCGGGCCTCGAAGAGCTCAACGACACGGGGCAGACCGTGGGTGATGTCCTCACCGACGACTCCACCTGTGTGGAAGGTACGCATAGTGAGCTGGGTACCCGGCTCACCGATGGACTGTGCGGCGATGACACCGACGGCCTCGCCAAGCTCGATCATGCGGCCTGTTGCGAGCGACTGCCCGTAACAGGTGGCGCACACGCCGTGCTCCGACTCACAGGTGAGAACCGAGCGGACCCGGATCCGGTTGATCGCCGGATCGTCACGGAGCTGAGCACACACCTCATCTGTGAGCACAGTGCCCACCTCGATGGTGGTCCCGTCTGTCAGGTTGACGGGCTCGGCGAGGATTCGACCGTAGGCACGTGTCTCGAGGTAGGACCTGCGTCCCGCCTCGTCGGGCACCACGCCTTCGAGCCACACGCCACGGCCGTTACCGCAGTCATCGATCCGGATGATCAGTTCCTGAGCGACGTCGACGAGACGACGGGTCAGGTAGCCGGAGTCGGCGGTTCTTAGAGCGGTGTCGGCGAGACCCTTTCTCGCACCGTGGGTGGAGATGAAGTACTCGAGAACCGAAAGACCTTCTCGGAACGAGGACTTGATCGGCCTTGGGATCATCTCACCACGGGGGTTCGACACGAGGCCTTTCATTCCGGCGATCTGACGGATCTGCTGCGAGTTACCACGGGCGCCCGAGTCGACCATCATGTCGAGTGGGTTGAACGCCATCAAAGAGAGCGTTTTCTCCATGGCGCGACCGACCTCAGAAGTAGCTGACGTCCAGATCTCGATTTCCTTCTGGCGCCGCTCGTCGTCGGTGATCACACCGCGCTTGAACTGCGTTTCGGCCTTTTCGGCCTCGCGCTCGTAGCGATCGAGTATCGCCGCCTTTTCGGGCGGGGTCCGGACGTCGTCGATCGAGATTGTGAGACCCGACTGAGCCGCGTAGCGGAATCCCAGAGCCTTGATCTTGTCGAGGCTCTCCGCCACGAC
This sequence comes from Acidimicrobiales bacterium, assembly GCA_049281195.1. Taxonomy (GTDB): domain Bacteria; phylum Actinomycetota; class Acidimicrobiia; order Acidimicrobiales; family CAVXTF01; genus JBAPRR01. Next base: position 6,377 of record JBAPRR010000353.1, on the reverse strand, counting down.
GGCCTTGGTCTCGGATGCTGCGATCTCCTCGACGATGGAACCGATCGGGATGTTGCGCTTGCCTACCACGTCGTTGACGAACGGGAATCCGGCCGGCAGCGCCCCGTTGAAGAACAGCCGTCCGGGAGTCGTCACGATCGAGATCAACTCGTCAGAGTCCGGGTCTGTCTCCAGGTGGCGTGCGATCGCCGAGTAAAGCGGCGATCCCGGGATGGGACGCATGGTCACAGGGGCGTGAAGGGCGATGTCACCCTCGTCGAACGCCCGCTCCACCTCGTATGCGTGGCGGAAGAGGCGCTCTGAGGTGCCGTTCGAGTTTCCGTTTGTCCCGTTCGCGGCCAGATCGCCGAGTCCGTTTCCGGCTGTCGTTGCCTTCAGCTGGGCGGCGTCAGCGATCTCGAGCGTCAGGTAGTAGGCCCCGAAGACCATGTCCTGGGTCGGGACCGTGATCGGACGACCGGTGGCGGGCGAAAGGATGTTGTTGGCCGACAGCATGAGCACGCGGGCCTCTGCCTGCGCTTCGGCTGACAGCGGAAGGTGAACGGCCATCTGGTCACCGTCGAAGTCAGCGTTGAAAGCGGTGCACACGAGCGGGTGGACCTGGATGGCCTTCCCCTCGACGAGCACCGGCTCGAACGCCTGGATTCCGAGACGGTGAAGCGTAGGAGCACGGTTCAAGAACACCGGGTGCTCCTTGATGACGCCTTCGAGCACGTCCCATACCTGCGGACGCCGACGTTCCACCATTCGCTTGGCGGACTTGATGTTCTGCGCCAGCTCCTGGTCGACGAGCCTTTTCATCACGAAGGGCTTGAACAGCTCCAGAGCCATCAGCTTCGGAAGACCGCACTGGTGAAGCTGAAGGGTCGGTCCGATGACGATGACGGAACGGCCGGAGTAGTCGACGCGCTTTCCGAGCAGGTTCTGGCGGAACCGTCCCTGCTTTCCCTTGAGCATGTCGGACAGGCTCTTGAGCGGACGGTTGCCGGGGCCCGTGACCGGGCGACCGCGGCGGCCGTTGTCGAAGAGGGCGTCTACGGCCTCCTGCAGCATGCGCTTCTCGTTGTTGATGATGATCTCGGGAGCGCCGAGGTCGAGAAGCCTCTTCAGCCGGTTGTTCCGGTTGATCACCCTTCGGTACAGGTCGTTCAGGTCAGAGGTCGCGAAGCGGCCACCGTCGAGTTGGACCATCGGGCGGAGGTCCGGCGGGATCACGGGGACGACGCCGAGGATCATGGCGCGAGGGTCGTTGATCCTGCGGCCGTGCTCGTCGCGGCGGTTGAACGCCGTGACGATCTTCAACCGCTTGATCGCCTTCTGGCGCCGCTGCGCCGAAAGAGGCCTTTTTCCCTCTGTGGTCTCGATCTGGTCGCGGAGCTTCTGCTCCTCCTCGTCGAGGTCGATACGCGCGATGAGCTTGGAGATGGACTCAGCACCCATCCCGCCCTCGAAGTAGTCCTCGTAACGAATCTTCAGCTCACGCCAGAGGAGCTCGTCTTCGATGATCTTTCTGGGGTGGAGCTCGCGGAGCTCGTCGAACGCCCGCTTGGCCAGGTCGATGTCAGCCTCGGCGCGCTCACGAACTGATGTGATCTCGCGCTCGGCCAGGCGCTGACGCGCCTTGAGCTCAGTGTCTTTCGCACCACCGGTCTCGAGCTCCTTGAGCTCAGCCTCGAGGGCCTTGAAACGCCGGTCCACCTCGAGGTCGCGCTGACGCTCGAGCTGCGAGATCTCCTCGGCCAGCTCTCCCTCCAGTGCCGGGATGTCCTCGTGACGCTTTTCGTCGTCCACCCAGGTGACCAGGTTCGCGGCGAAGTAGATGACCTTCTCGAGCTGCTTGGCCTTCAACTCCTCGCGGGCTTCTGTTCCCATGAGGAGGTATGCCAGCCAGCTACGCGTTCCACGCAGGTACCAGATGTGGACGACGGGAGCTGCGAGCTCGATGTGGCCCATGCGCTCGCGACGCACCTTCGAACGCGTGACCTCTACGCCACAACGCTCACAGATGATCCCGCGGAACCGGACTCGCTTGTACTTTCCGCAGTAGCACTCCCAGTCCTTGGTGGGCCCGAAGATCTTCTCGCAGAACAGCCCGTCCTTCTCGGGACGCAGCGTCCGGTAGTTGATCGTCTCCGGCTTCTTTACCTCACCGTTCGACCACGAACGGATCGCGTCCGCCGTCGCCAATCCAATTCGTAGCTGGTCGAAGTCATTTACGTCGAGCATCGTTAGAAGCTCCTCTCCGCAGCTCGCCTCGCGTCTTCTTCGTCAGACCCACGTTCGGGTCTCGAAATGTCAATGCCGAGTTCCTCGGCCGTCCTGAATACGTCCTCATCGAGCTCACGCATCTCGATCTCTTCACCCGTCGTCGAGAGCACCTCGACGTTCAAGCACAGGGACTGCATCTCTTTGATGAGCACCTTGAAACTCTCGGGGATGCCGGGCTCGGGGATGTTCTCGCCCTTGACGATGGCCTCGTAGACCTTCACGCGGCCGAGCACGTCGTCGGACTTGATGGTGAGCAACTCCTGTAGGGCGTATGCGGATCCATACGCCTCGAGGGCCCACACCTCCATCTCGCCGAACCTCTGGCCACCGAACTGTGCCTTTCCACCGAGAGGCTGCTGGGTGATCATCGAGTACGGACCCGTCGAGCGAGCGTGGATCTTGTCGTCGACAAGGTGGGCGAGCTTCAGGATGTACACATACCCGACCGAGATCTGGTTGTCGTAGACCTCGCCCGTCCTTCCGTTGTAAAGGGTCGCCTTCCCGTCGGTTCCGATCTGGCGAGCTCCGTCCGCTGAATCGGCGTGAAGAGCCTCGAACACCTTGCGGATCGTCGGGTGCCTGCCGGCGTCGTCGACCTCGTCCCAGTGGGCTCCGTCGAACGCAGGCGTGGCGACCCAGACCGCAGGATCGGTGCGCGGCCTCGTCTTTTTGTTGATGCGCCCGTGCCCGTTGGCATGAACGTCCTCACCCACATCGCCCCAACCCCATCGCGCCGCGTAGCCGAGGTGCGACTCGAGCACCTGGCCGACGTTCATCCGGCTAGGCACACCGAGAGGGTTCAAGATGATGTCGACGGGTGTCCCGTCCGCCAGGAAAGGCATGTCCTCAACGGGGAGGATCTTCGAGATGACGCCCTTGTTGCCGTGGCGCCCTGCGAGCTTGTCTCCCTCGGAGATCTTCCTCTTCTGTGCGACGTACACCCGCACCAGCTGGTTGACGCCCGGTGGGAGCTCGTGGGAGTCCTCACGCGAGAACACCCGCACGTCGATGACCTTGCCGGATTCACCGTGGGGAACCTTGAGGCTGGTGTCTCTTACCTCGCGCGCCTTCTCACCGAAGATCGCACGGAGGAGGCGCTCTTCAGGCGTCTGCTCCGTCTCACCCTTAGGGGTGACCTTTCCAACCAGCACATCGCCCGCGTCGACCTCGGCGCCGACGCGGATGATGCCGCGCTCGTCGAGGTCGGCGAGGATCTCCTCCGACAGGTTCGGGATGTCACGCGTGATCTCCTCCGCCCCGAGCTTGGTGTCACGGGCGTCGACCTCGTGCTCTTCGATGTGGATCGAAGTGAGCACGTCGTCACGAACGAGACGCTCGGAGAGGATGATGGCGTCCTCGAAGTTGTAACCCTCCCAGGGCATGAACGCGACGAGCAGGTTCTTTCCGAGAGCGAGCTCGCCGTTGTGCGTTGCCGGACCGTCCGCGAGAACATCGCCCAGCACGACGGGCTGGCCCTCGTCGACCAGGACCTTCTGGTTGATCGAGGTGTTCTGGTTCGAGCGGCGGAACTTGGCGAGGCGGTACGTCTTGCGACCGAGCTCGTTGCCGGTGAAACGATCTTTCTGGCCGGGCTTGTACTCGATCACCACGTTGCTGCCGGAAACCTCGGTGACCGTACCCTCGCCTTCGCTCAGGATCACGTCTCCGGCGTCCTGCGCGGCACGCGCCTCAACGCCGGTTCCGATGTAAGGAGCCTCGGGGACGACGAGAGGGACCGCCTGCTTCTGCATGTTGGCGCCCATGAGCGCCCGGTTGGCGTCGTCGTGCTCGACGAACGGGATAAGCGCGGTGGAGACCGAAACGATCTGCTTAGGCGAGACGTCCATCAGGTCGACCTCGCTCGGCGGCACATAGTCGATCTCACTGGTCGTGCCGTAAGAGGTCGTGGTCGCGCTCACACGGACGCCGGCTCCTTGAGGCCCGCGTCGGACGAGGACTCTCTCTTCGGTGAAACGGCCGTCCGGGTCGGTCACAGCGTTCGCCTGTGCGATGACGTGCTCTTCTTCCTCGTCTGCGGCGAGGTAGACGATGTCATCGGTCACGCGGCCGTCTGTGACGCGGCGGTAAGGCGTCTCGATGAAGCCGTACTCGTTCACGCGTGCGTAGGTGGCGAGCGCACCGATCAGACCGATGTTCGGTCCTTCAGGGGTCTCGATCGGGCACATCCGCCCGTAGTGGGAGCTGTGCACGTCACGGACCTCGAACCCGGCGCGCTCACGCGACAGACCACCGGGGCCGAGGGCGCTCAAGCGGCGCTTGTGGGCCAGACCGGAAAGCGGGTTGTTCTGGTCCATGAACTGGCTGAGCTGGCTGGTCCCGAAGAACTCCTTGATCGCGGCCACGACGGGACGGATGTTGATCAGAGTCTGCGGGGTGATCGCCTCGACGTCCTGAGTGGTCATGCGCTCTCGCACGACGCGCTCCATACGCGAGAGGCCCACACGCACCTGGTTCTGGATCAGCTCCCCCACCGAGCGGATTCGGCGGTTGGCGAAGTGGTCCTGGTCGTCGATCCGGTACCCGGCCTCGCCATCTGCGAGGTGCAGCATGTAGGTCGCAGTAGCCAGGATCTCGCACGGGCTGAGCACACCCTGATCAGGAGCAGGACGCTCCAGGTCGATGTCGAACAGCTCTGCGGCGCGCTCGATCTCGGGACCGAGCTTGCGGTTGAGCTTGTAACGACCGACGCGGGTGAGGTCGTAGCGCTTCGGGTTGAAGAAGGCGTTCTCGAAGTACGCACGTGCAGCCTCCGTCGACAGGGGCTCGCCCGGTCGCGCACGCTTGTAGATCTCGAGGAGTGCCTCTTCGCGGGTGGGGGTGAGCTCGCGCTCTTTCTCCCACTGTCCTTCAAGGAAGTCGAAGTGCCGGACGAAACGCGTCAGGAACCCTTCATCTTCGTAACCGAGCGCCCGAAGAAGAACGAAGAGGGAAAGGCGGCGCTTGCGTGCAACGCGAGCGCCTGCTGTCACGTCTTTTGAAGGCTTCGCCTCCACGTCGAGCTCGATCCACTCACCGCGGTAGGGGTGAATCGTCCCGGTGACGATCGTCTTGACGTCGCGCCCCGGCTGGAAGATGACACCGGGCGAACGGACGAGCTGGCTGACGACGACACGCTCTGTCCCGTTGATGATGAAGGTTCCCTTGTCGGTCATCATCGGGAAGTCCCCCATGAAGACCGTCTGCTCTTTTATCTCACCGGTGCTCGCGTTCATGAACCTGGCGCGCACGAATACCGGCGCGGCGTAGGTCATGTCCTTTTCCTTGCATTCGTCGACGGTGAACTTCGGCCGCGGGCGAAGGTCGATATCGTCCGGATCGAACTCCAACTCCAGGCTGAGCTGGCCGGTGAAGTCCTCGATCGGACTGATGTCAGCAAACGCCTCGGCGAGCCCGCGATCCAAGAACCAGCGGAACGAATCCCGCTGGACGGAAACGAGATCGGGCAGAGGCAGAACTTCGTCGAGATTGGCGAAGGAGAATCGTTCCGGGCTTCTGGAGTGTGAAGTCAACGATGTGTTCCTTCCAGACGTTGAGGTGGACAAAGGGACTTGCAGTTCAGGTAACTCGAGCAACTAATGACACTGAGCCGGAGGCCGCCGACTACGAACTTCCTCACGGGGTTGGGCATACGCCGGCCCTTGGACCGGTCGTGACCTCGCCTGGGCGCGCGTCATTCAGAGGGCTGAAAAAGAAGAAGCGCGAAGACAGACCACGGCAACCAGACAGTATAAGCGCCCGCGCGCAGTAATACAACCCCCAAGCGGTCACCTCGGGACAGAGGCGCCTAGAGGGTACGGACAACGGGGCACTTCGTCAAGGATTGAAGTGCGACGACATACGTCGAGGTTCCCCCGGTCGACCGGTCTGGTCCACCCGGTCCGGCTCGTCCGCCGGCCCGGGTGGCTCTGGTGCGCTTGCGCTGAGCCCGCTCCGAAAGGGCCGCGTCGAGCCTGCTACTTGAGCTCGACGGTGGCCCCGGCCTCTTCGAGCTGGGCCTTTGCCTTGTCGGCGTCTTCCTTGGTCACCTTCTCCAAGACGGGCTTAGGAGCGGAGTCGACCAGGTCCTTGGCTTCCTTCAGGCCGAGGCT
>JBAPRR010000352.1:0-1718 GCA_049281195.1 Acidimicrobiales bacterium | reverse complement strand
AGTCAAGCCCGGCGCCCAGCCGGGCCGCCCTGGCGATGACCGGATCGAAGAGGCGGTGCACTAGCGCGCTGGCCTCGGGCAGGCCGCAGTCGATGTACACCGCGCCGATAACGGCCTCGAGGGTGTCGGCGAGTATCGAGGACTTGTTCCGGCCGCCGGTGACCTGCTCACCGCGGCCGAGCTTGACGTAGGAACCCAGGTCGAGCTCCCGCGCTACCTCGGCGAGCGCGCCCATCTGGACCACCGCGGCGCGCAGCTTGGCGAGCTGCCCCTCGGGGAGGTTGGGGTAGCCGCGGAACAGCGTGTCGGTCACGACGAGGCCGAGCACCGAGTCGCCGAGGAACTCCAGCCGCTCGTTGGTGGGCGGGTTGGCGTTCTCGTACGCGTACGAGCGGTGCGTCAGCGCACGATCGAGCGACGCGGGCATGGTCGGCACGCCGAGGACGTGCCGGAGTTCAGCGGGTCCTTTTCCGGCGTTCACACCGCCGTCCCATGGCCGGCTCACGACGCCCACCGCGTCCTCCTCCTAGCATTCGCTGATCATGCCCGGGCATGGGTGGCGCAACCCCTGCCTGCCACCGGGCCGATCAGCTTCCTCAGGATGGGTTCAGGACCTGGCGCCGCCGGTAGGTACCGCAGGTCGGGCAGGCCACGTGCGGCAGCTTCGGCTCGTGGCACTGCGGGCAGCTCACCAGCGTCGGCGCGGTGGTCTTCCATTGCGAACGTCGTGATCGGGTGTTGCTGCGGGACATTCTCCGCTTGGGAACCGCCACGTCAGCCCTCCTGTAGGTCGATGGCGCGGGCGCGCCGGTCCTGTTGTCTGGTTGCCTGGTCTTGCTCGGTGACCTGGCCTGGGGCGGCCTGGTCGTCGAACCGTTTCAGGCCGGCCCATCTCGGGTCGGTGGCGTCTTCGTGCCCGTGGTCCGGACCCACGTCGGCCAGCGGCGCGCCGCATTCGGCGCACAGCCCGGGACAGTCGTCCCGGCACAGCGGTGACATCGGCAGCGCGAGCACCACCGCGTCACGCAAGGCCGGCTCTAGGTCGAGCAAGTCACCGTCGAGATAGCGCTCCTCATCGTCGCGCTCCTCGTCCTCGTCATGCCGATCGTACTTGGCTCGCTTGTCGTACTTTTCCCGCTTGTCGGCGACCTCACGAGATCCGTGCGGCCGGCCCTCGGAGTACAGGTAAAGCTCCTGGAAGCTCACCGTCACCGTCGAGTTCAGCGGGGCCAGGCAGCGCGCGCACTCACCCGCGAGCGGCGCGGTCGCGGTCCCGGTGGCCAGAACGCCCTCGGTGACCGCCTCGAACCTGACGTCAAGGGATACGTCGGCGCCTTCGGGCACACTGACCAGCTCGAGGCGCAGGTCGGCGGGAGCCGGCGCGATCCGCGAACGGAACAGGTCGGTACCCGCCTGACGACCGAGTTCGCGCATGTCAAAGACAAGCGCGCCCCGAGGTGCGTTCGTACGTGTGTTGGGCATGACAGTTTTTACTCGTTAATGACTTGGCGGAACCGAGCGCTCAGCCTACCGGCGCAGCGCGGTAATCCCAACTTGGCGGCCGCCGCCGGTATTCCGCCGGCCCTCGCAGGTGCTTGGAGTCGGCGTTACGACCCGGGTTACTCCTCGGCCAGGCGCTGACGCAGCCGCGAGAGGACAAGTTCGGGAACCAGCCCACTGACGTCTCCACCGTACCTGGCGATCTCCTTCACCAGGCT
>JBAPRR010000351.1:0-1793 GCA_049281195.1 Acidimicrobiales bacterium | reverse complement strand
CCGCTGCAGCGTGGCGATCGTGCGCACGAACGTGGTCTTGCCCGCCCCGTTCGGCCCGAGGATCGCCAGCACCTCCCCCGGCGGAGCGGTGAGGTCCAGCCCGTCGAGCGCGCTGACCTTGCCAAATCTCACGGTCAGGCCGGATGCCTCCAGCAACGGCATGTCTTGGGTGGTCATCTCGCGGTCCTTCCCTCGGTTCGGATGCGAACCTATTCGCGTCATATCTCGAGTGGCATAGTAAACTGGCAACTAGTTCATAGTCAACTCCTAACTAGTTGTTCAGAGACTATGGAGATCGTTGTGCCAGTGATCCCGCGGACCTGGCCGATTTCCGCCGCCATGTGGCGACGCGTTCCCTGGTTACTAGTTGTCGGGCGACTAGGCTGGGCGTCGTGGACCCGTCGTACCGCCCGTCGCCGCTGGCGCTGGCAGTGCTGAGCATGCTGGTTCCCGGGCCGCTGCATCCGTACGGCATCCAGCGCCTGATCAAGCACTGGGGCAAGGACCAGGTCGTCAACGTGGGGCAGCGCGCGAACCTGTACAAGACGATCAAGCGGCTGCACGAGGCCGGACTGATCGCGGTGCGGCAGACCGAGCGTGACCAGCAGTACCCCGAGCGGACCGTCTACGAGCTGACCGAGGACGGCCGCCGGCAGGCGCCGGTGTGGCTGGCCAGCATGCTGGTCACCGTCCGCAACGAGTTCCCGCAGTTCCCGGCGGCGCTCTCGTTTGCGATGCTGCTGGCGCCCGGCCAGCTCCAGGCCGGGCTCGAGCAAAGGGCGGCCGTGCTCCGCGAGGACCTGGCCAGGATCGAGCGGGACCTGGAGAACCTGTCGGCCAGCCTGCCGCGGGTGACGCTGCTGGACGATGAGTACCGGCGCGCGGTCACCGCCGCCGAGCTTGCCTGGATCGACGGCCTGCTCGGCGACCTCCGGACCGGCGCCCTGACCTGGGACCAGGAGCAGCTCGCCAGCGCCGCGATGGAAGATCTCGGGGTCCTGGCCCCGGATCTCCCGCCGGAGTACTTGCCCGAGCCCGCCGGACGCACGCCCGACGGCGCCGGCCGCGCGTCATAGGGCGATGGATGTACCGATGGGCCCGACACAGAAGCGGCCCATCGGTACATCGACAGCGCCTGGATGATCCCCGCTGGCTATGCGTGCGCCAGGCTGACGTCCCGTTCGCCGGCGCTGACCTGGGCCGGCGTCTGTACGGTCAGCCAGATCCCGGCCACCAGGGCCCATAGGTACATGGCCAGGAAGGCGAACCACGAGACCGGGGGCACGATGGCGAGGATCCCGAACGCGAACAGGACCCAGCCCATCCAGCGGACCGGAGCCCGGCCCACGACCGCCGCGAGCCCGCCCACGATGCCGAACACGAAGAACCCGGCCACGATCGGCAGGAAGAAGTCGTTCTCCAGCACGTTCAGTGTCTGCGCCGACGACACCGTCAGGAACTTGATGTCGTTGCCGAGTATGAACGAGAACGCGAACAGCGGCACCAGCCCAAGCGCGGCGAACACCGCGCCGCCGATCACGCCACTGGCCAGCCACGAGCTGCCACCACTGGCCCGGATGCGGCTGGCCATGGCCACGGCGAAGAACACCAGAAACGCCGCGCCAAGCGTCCCGAAGATCGCGGATACCTTCTGCCCGGTGGCGTGGTTCAGGTAGAACCTGAATACCTGGGACGCCGGGGCATTGTCGTCCGGGCTGCTGCCTCCGCTGAAGAATGACACCGCGATAAAGATCCCCGCCACGGTGCCCGACAGCGGCGCCCACCTGCTAAGC
>JBAPRR010000350.1:0-8859 GCA_049281195.1 Acidimicrobiales bacterium | reverse complement strand
CGGTGAACGTGTCGGGCGGGCTCGAATCCAAGGGTCATCCGATCGCCGCGACCGGGATCGCCAACGTATGGGAGGTCTGCCACCACCTGCGGGGCGAAGCGGGCGACCGCCAGATCGAAGGTGCCAAAGTCGGTCTCGCCCACGTCATCGGTCTCGGATCGGCTTGCGGGGTGCACATCCTCGAAAAGGCGGCCTGAGCGACGCTGCGATGCCCATTGCAATAAGCGAGACCCACGCGGAGCTGGCCAAGGTCGCGCGCTCTTTCCTCGAAGGTTCGAAAGCCCGCGAGGCGGGCCGGGCGCTGCTCGACGCCGCGGAGGAATCAATGCCGCCGTTCTGGGGGCAGTTGGCCGAGCTGGGTTGGCTCGGACTGCACATCCCCGAGGAGTACGGAGGCTCGGGTTTCGGCTTGACCGAGCTTCAGGTGGTCCTCGAAGAGCTCGGGCATGCGATCGCCCCGGGGCCGTTCTTACCTACGGTGCTCGTGTCTTCGGCGCTACTCGGCACCGCAAGCCCCGCTCAGTTACAGAGGTGGCTCCCCGCGCTGGCGGACGGCACCCACCCGGCCGCGCTCTGTTTGAGGAGCGGGATCACACGATCGGGAGCCCGGATCTCGGGCAGGGCCGCCGTCTTGGGTGCGGGGCTGGCCAAGGTCCTGGCGTTCGTCGTGGACGGCGACCTGGTGATCACCGAGGCGCAGACCGTGGGGATCGAGGTCGAAACCACCCGGTCCTACGACCCGACGCGGCGCTTCGCAAAAGTGTCACTCACCGACGTCGCCCTTTCGGACACAGACGTCATCGAAGGAGGGGCCGCTTACGCGCTCAGCGCCACACGCGCGCTGATAGCCGCAGAAGCAGTCGGCGGCGCGCACCTGTGTCTCGAGATGGCGACCGAGTACGCCAAGCAGCGCCAACAGTTCGGCCGGGTGATCGGAACTTTCCAGGCGGTCAAGCATCACTGCGCGAACATGCTCGTCGACGCGGAGATGGCGACGGCCGCGGTGTGGGACTCGGGTCGTGCCAGCGATGGAGAAGACGCCTCCCAATTCCACTTGTCCTCTGCGATCGCTACGGCCAGATCTCTGCGGGCTTTCGTTCGTAACGCAGAGCTGAACATCCAGATCCACGGTGGCATCGGCTTCACATGGGAGCACGACGGCCACGTTCTGTTGCGCCGCGCCGCGTGCCTGAGCTCCATCGCAGATCCGGCCCGGGCAGAAGACGAGGTGGCGTCGCTGTCGCTCGCGGGCATCGCCAGGAGTCACGGGCTCGAGCTCCCGCCGGAGGCCGAGGAGTACAGGTCCGAAGCGCGGCGGGCCGCGGAGGAGCTCTCCTCACTCGAAGGCGACGAGTTGAGAGCGCGCTACATCGACAGCGGATACGTTCAGCCCCACTGGCCGAAGCCCTGGGGACGCGAAGCCCCGGCTCTCGAGCAGCTGGTGATCGACGAGGAGTTCTCCCGGGCCGGACTGATCCGTCCCGAGTTCGGGATCACCGGTTGGGTGATCCTCACCCTGATCCAGCACGGGAGTCAGGACCAGATCGAGAGGTGGGTCCGGCCCACCCTCGAAGGCAATCTGGTGTGGTGCCAGCTGTTCAGCGAGCCCGGCGCCGGCTCGGACGCGGCCGGCATCAGAACCAGAGCCGAACGTGTCGACGGCGGCTGGTTGATCACAGGGCAGAAGGTGTGGACCAGTGCCGCGCAACGCAGCCACCGGGGCCTGGCGACGGTGCGAACCGATCCCTCCAAGCCAAAGCACAATGGCATCACCACCGTCGTGGTCGACATGCACGCACAAGGCGTGGAGGTAAGACCACTACGTGAGGCCACCGGCAACGCGATGTTCAACGAGGTCTTTTTCGACAAGGTGTTCGTGCCCGACGACGACGTGGTGGGGCAGGTGGACTCCGGTTGGACCGTGGCACGGGCCACCCTCGGAAACGAGAGGGTCAGCATCGGCGGCGGATCGGGAACGGGAGTGTCTATCGACGTCATCGATCTCTACCGCCGTCACGGTGAAGGCGCCGACCCTGTCCTGGCGCGCGAGCTGGGCGCCCTCGTCGCGGAGCGCCAGGCCATCCAGGCGGTCAACCTGAGGCGAGTGGAGAGGGCCGTCTTCAGGGCAGGTCCGGGACCCGAAGGAAACGTTACGAAGCTTCTTGCTGCCGAGCACATACAGAGGAGCGCCGACTTCGCCCGGCGTCTCGTCGGTACCGGCATTGCGTTGGCGGAGGGGGAGTCGAACGGCATCGGCCTCGCCGTCATTTTTGTGAGGGCTCTCACCATTGCCGGCGGGACTTCCGAGATCACACGCAACCAGATAGGAGAGCGCATTCTCGGACTGCCGCGTGATCCCCTCATCAAGTGACCGTCCTCGTCGGGCTGAGCGTCTCGTTGGACGGCTTCGTGGCCGGAGCGAATGACGGTCCGGAGAATCCCCTCGGTGACGGGGGCATGGCCCTGTTCGACTGGTGGACCGCGGGAACAGAGCGCATCGGACCCGACGACCGCTTCAAGCCGCCTGCACGAAGCCGCCAGGTGGTGATGGAGATGTTCGACGACTGCGGAGCGGTCATCACGGGCCGCCGTACGTTCGACATCGCCAGGGGTTGGGGAGGCCACCATCCGGTGGGAGCGCCGTTCTTTCTTCTGACCCACAGTCCGCCGGAACAGTGGGCGGGCCCGGGCACAGACGTGACCGTCGTTACCGACGGAATCGAAAGCGCCCTCGACAAGGCCAAGAAGGCAGCAGGCGGCAAGTCGATATCGGTGGGCTCTGCGGACGTGGCCCAGCAATTCCTCAACGCCGGACTGCTCGACGAGATCCACCTCAATCTCGTATCCGTCCTGCTCGGAGTAGGCGTCAAGCTCTTCGACAACCTCGACTGCAAGGTGAACCTCGATCTGACCCGGGTAGTCGAGTCAGACGGAGTCACCCACCTGCGCTACGCGGTGGTCAGATAGGAACCTGACTAACAGCGGCCGATGAACAGCACTTCCCCCCGTCCGCATCCGACCGTCGGTTTGAGGACGATCGTGGGACGCTGGCTGTGGCTCGGGTGCATCGGATTCGGGGGACCACCGACGCACATCAGGCTCTTACGGCAGATGTGCGTCGAAGAGAACAACTGGATCGACCCGATCACGTTCGAGGACGCAATCTCGGCAACCAACCTGCTGCCCGGCCCGGCGTCCACTCAGCTCGCGATCTTCTGCGCGTGGACGCTCCGCGGTGCGATCGGGGGCATCGTCGGCGGCATCTGCTTCATCGTCCCCGGGCTCGTTCTCATAGTCGGTCTGTCGGCTGTCTTCCTCGCACACCACCCCGCCACATGGATCCTCGGCACCGCGCTCGGAGCGGGAGCTGCAGTGCCTGCCATCGCGATCAACGCCGCGTGGCGCCTCGCCCCGGCCAGCTTCAACCGCGCCGGCGCGAACCGCGCCCGACAGGTGAGGTGGATCGTCTATGCCATCGCCGGTGCCGTCGCCGCATCTGTGATCGGCACATATCTGGTGCTCGTTCTGGTTGTGTGCGGAGTCACTGAGATCCTCATACGCAACACCTCGAAGAACCCTGGGGCGCAAGCGCGCTCTTTCATTCCCTTCGGTGTCGCGCACATCGCAGTGGCCGGCGGCTTCGGGGCGCTTTCATGGGTGGCCTTCAAAGTGGGCGTGCTTTCCTACGGCGGCGGCTTCGTGATCATCCCGCTGATGCAGCACGACGCGGTGTCGACCTATCACTGGATGACCGGCTCGCAGTTCCTGTATGCGGTGGCCCTGGGCCAGATAACGCCGGGCCCGGTCGTCCAGACCGTCGCCGTGGTCGGCTACGCGGCGCGCGGTGTGACCGGTGCGATGGTCGCCGCGGTCATAGCTTTCGCTCCGTCGTTCGCATTCGTCCTCGGCGGAGGACGCCATTTCGAGAAGCTCAGGAGCGTCACCTCGATCGGGTCGTTCCTCGGCGGTGCCGGGCCCGCAGTCATAGGCGCGATAGCGGGGTCGTCCATCCCCCTTGGGACCTCTTTCCAACACTTGTGGCAGATCGCGGTGCTGGGCGGCGTATTGGTGTGGCTCTTCGCTCTGCGCAAGGGCGTTGTCAGCGGTCTCGTCGGGGCGGCGGTGGTCGGATTGGCGATAGCGCTTGCAGGGGTCACATAACCGCTCAGCCACGGCAACTACCCTCCTTCTCCGGTATGCGAGTCCACGTCTGCGGAGTCAGGGGATCGACACCCGCCTCGGGGCGGGAGTTCGTTCGTTACGGAGGGCACACCTCGTGTGTGGCCGTCGCCCACGACGGGGAGCCTCCCAGCTTGATCCTTGACGCAGGCACCGGCATCCGCCAGGTGTCCACCCTGCTGGACGGTCAACCGTTTCGGGGCTCGATCCTTCTCGGACACCTGCACTGGGACCACACCCAGGGGATCCCCTTCTTCCGTTCGGCAGACAACGCCGACGCCCGCACGGACGTCTACATCCCGGCCCAGGGGGACGCGGAACAGGTACTCGAGGGTTTCATGTCGCCGCCGTACTTCCCCATCACGCCCGGCCAGCTGAACGGCGCATGGCGGTTCCTCAGCCTGGAAGAGGGCACCACCGAGATCGAAGGCTTCACCGTCCTCGCGCTCGAGATACCACACAAGGGCGGGAGGACTTTCGGTTTCCGGGTGTCGGACGGAACCTCTGTCATCAGCTACCTGTCCGATCACTGCCCGATCAGCCTCGGTGGCGGCCCGGAGGGGCTGGGCGAGTACCACCCGGCCGCCCTGACGCTTACTCAGAGTTGCGATCTCCTCTTCCACGACTCCCAGTACACCGATGAGGAACTTCCGGACAAGGTGAAATTCGGCCACTCGTCGATCGGATATGCGATCGGCCTGGCGGAGGCCTCCGATGTGAAGAGACTTCTCCTCTATCACCACGATCCGCCGCGGACCGACGACCAGATCGACAGCATCCTCTCTGGGATCAGGCGCACCTCTGTGGAGATAGCGGGCGCGGCCGAGCAGATGGTCATCGACCTTCCTATTTGAGGCCTAACCGCTGCTGTTCAGATGATCAGCCGTAGCTGATCAGTTTGTCCTTACCATCTCCAAATCAGTGCACTGTGAGGATCCACAGCGAGTCGTGGGCTCCTCACTTGTCTCCGCGCCCGTCAGTCAGGTGGCCCTTTCTCAGCTCCATGAGAGCCTCGCGGTCGAAATTCGCCGCAGACGCGAACGCCAGTGTGCACGGTGTCACGGCGCGGACGGTCGCAGTCCTTTTGCCCCCTTCAAGAAATGCCCTCTCGCCGTGCATGGAACCGGGGCCGAATTCGGCTATCCGTTCGCCACGCTTCTCGATGCGCACGACACCGTCGAGCACCAAGAAGAGCTCGTCTTTCTCTTCGCCCTCTTCGGTCACCAGCACGCCAGCTTTGACCTTGCGGATCTGTGGCTTGGCCTTGCCGTTCATGAGCGCTTCAGAGAGCTGTCGCTCGAGAGCCGTCTCGACCGCCATCGAAAGCGCCGGGGAGTCGCGCTCACCCCAGGGACTGTGCTTGCCGAACGCCCGCCGGTACCAGGTCGAGAAGTCGATGGTGCCGCTCTTGTGGGAGAGCTTGTTGTTGCTGTCGTAGACCCAGTGGCGGGGGAAAGGGCTGGCGCCGGTCATCTCGTGCTTCGTGGTGCCGTCGGCGTTGATGGTGAGCGAGAGGGATGTCCACGCCAAGGGCGCCACGAACTGTACGAACGGAGCGCGCTTCACCCGCCGCGGTGCCGGCATGCCGGTACGCCCGCCGGCGGTCTGGGTGAATGTGACCGAGTCCTTCGTGACGACGGGGTCCTTGCGGATATCCGCGAGAGAGACCGCCTGAAAGACGACGCTCTTCGGTCCCATCCGAAGCGTGGTCGAGCCGATGAGGCCGCCGCCCGACTGCCCGTGGCCGACGATCTTCCCTTTCTGCACATCGATCCACCCCGACAGTCGGTTGGCGAACCGGAACCGGTCGGCTTGCTGCAGCGCCAGCAGGTCGTCGAACTCGTCGGGAGGGGTCTGGTCGTAATGGGCGATCCCGCTCTCGAAAGGCATCTTGGTGGTCATCCCGGTGATGGCTTCCGAGGGGATCCACGAGATCGTTGTAACTGAGGCGTCGATTCGCATCAGATCAAAATACGTGGCCAAGGCCCCGTTTCCAAGGGTGATGACCCGTGTGTCTGGGTGAAGCCGCCACCACCACCTGTGCGGCCGGTTCAGACCGTCTTTCCGAGGTGGCGCAGGGCCGACCGCGCAGAGTTGAAGCCGCACATTCCGTGGACCCCGCCCCCGGGGGGCGTCGAAGCGGAGCACAGGTAGACCCCGTCGATCGGGGTTTTGTAGTTGTTCCACGCCACGGTGGGCCGAAACAGTGTCTGGCGCAGGTTCGCCAGCCCGCCCGACACGTCGCCCCCCACGCAGTTCGGGTTGTGCCGTTCGGTCGTTACGGCAGTCCTGGTGGCCTTGGCCACGATGCGATCGCGAAAGCCCGGAGCGAACCGCTCGATCTGGGCCTCGATCCTGTCGGTCATGTCGATGTTGGAACCCGATGGAACGTGGCAGTAGGCCCACAGTGTGGACATGCCATCAGGGGCCCGGGTGGGGTCGAGCACGCTCGGCTGAGCGACGAGGCAGTAGGGACGCACGGGATGACGGCCCGCGGCCACGTCGGACTCGCTCTTGGCCACCTCGTCGAAGGTTCCCCCCACGTGCACCGTTCCCGCCTGCCTGCACTGCTCGGCGGTCCAAGGGACGGGACCCGACAGGACCCAGTCCACCTTGCACACCCCTGACGCGTACTTGAAGTGCTCGAGCGCCCTCGAATACCGCGGCGGAAGATCGCCCTTGGCCATTTGCAGGAACTGGCGCGGTGTCACGTCGAGCATCACCAGCTTCGACTTCGGAAGCTCGTCGAGGCTCTTGATCCAGTGACCGGTGTGGACCTCGCCGCCCATCGATTCGATCACCGACATCATGGCGTCGGTGATATGTGCGCTTCCGCCTTCCACGATCGGCCAGCCCGACGAATGGGCCATCGTGGTGAAAAGCAGGCCGAACGAACCGGTAAGTGGAGCGTTGAGCTCGAGCATCGAGTGCGCCGCGGCGCCGGCGAATATCCCGCGTGCTTCTTCGGTCGTGAAGCGCTTAGCCAGAGTGCGGGCCGGGAAAAGACCCTCTATTCCGAATTTTCCCATGGCCAACGGGTGTCGCGGCACCGAGCGCAGCGGCTCCAAAAGTGTGGGGACGATTTTTTGTGCGTTTCTGGCCAGCGGGCGGAACGTGCGCCGGTATGTGCGGGCGTCTGCGCCGAGTCCCGACGCTGTCTCGTCGACCGACATCGAGACCGCGCCCACGCGCCCGCCGTCGAGCGGATGGCAGAACGCGTACTTCGGTGTCAGCAGTTTCACCCCCAGTTGCTCGACGTTCATCTGCTTGAAGAACGGCGACATCATGAGTAGCGGGTGCACGGCCGAGCACACGTCGTGATGAAAGCCCGGAAGAGTGAGCTCCTCTGTCCTGCATCCACCGCCGGGGGTTTTCGCTCCTTCGAAGACCTCTACCGACAGTCCCGCTTTCGCCAGAGTAATTGCGGCTGCGAGCCCGTTAGGCCCTGAACCAACGACGACTGCATCAGCCATGAGCAGAACTGTGGCACAGACCGCCGGTGCCTTGGATCATCGGTGGTCGACCCAGCGGCCCGGGAAGGGGGGATCGGATCAGACCAGATCGACGAATTCGCCGAAATTTTTGCCCGGCAGTGTCACCATGTCCACGTCGTACACCTTGCGCGCCGGCGCCGTCCCGGAGATCCTCTCGATCTCCTCGCGGATCGCCTCCGAGATGTTCTCCGAGTCCTCCAACTCCTCCTCCCACAACGACATCACGAGTATCTCCGAGCGGTCGCCGTCTGAGTGGACGACCGCCAGCCCCCTGAAGCCGGGCACCTGGGCGAAGCGGGGGAGTGCGTCCTCGCGGACCCGGCGCTGGATCTCAGTGAGCTCTTTTGTATGGGCGAAGAAGCTCACCATCCGGACCTTCACTTCATCACCATGAGACTTTCAAGACTTCCATCGCCTTGAGGATCGCACGCTCTGTGTCCGACAGTCCCACGAACTCGAGCCCGGCCCGTGTCCCACCTCCGCGACCGTTGCCCAGATACCGCACCTCACCGGCCAGTCTGAGGCTCACCGAATTGCCCATCGGTCCCTGGACGTGAACAACCAATCTGCGCCCGATGATGTCGCCGGGCAGATCGCCGTAGAGCTCCACTCCGAGCCCCAGAAGAGATATGTCCGTAACCTCACAGTCTCTCCACCCTGACTCGGGATCGTCTTCCACTATGAAACGGCCCACCCAGCCAGACGTGCCGACCCGTGGTGCTCGCCTGCGCAGTTCCATGACCCTCCATGTCCGGCGCAAGACGGCGCGATGACTCCGTTTCGCCATACGGGTCATCCACCGGGTGCTGCCTAACTCGACCGCTGATTCCGCTCTGTGCCGGACTTTATTCGCCCCGGACCCAGTACGTACGTAATTCAATTTCGAGCAGCAGCTCGTCGTCGTGGCACAACAATTCGACAAGGTCATGGTTTGTGGCGGTTGTTGTTGCGGACACTTCGCAAATCTGCGTCCATGCGACTCAGGTGAGGACGCGAAAGTGCCCGGCGGGGAATCCGCCGGGCACTTTCAGTACTTCAGTTGTTCGGTACTACTGAGTTTTGTTACGAAGGCTCAGAAGCCGGTGGAGGTACCACTGGCGATGGTGAGCTTCTTAAGGCCCTTGCTGCCTCCGCAGTCTGAGGCGAGCTGTGCAACGGTCTGCTTGATGTTCGCAGTCGAAGAAGC
>JBAPRR010000349.1:0-2922 GCA_049281195.1 Acidimicrobiales bacterium | reverse complement strand
ATGGACTCCCGCTTGACCAGGTCGAGGTCGAAGCTCGTCGCCTGATCGAGAGAGCTCATGAGAGACAGCAGGCGCGTGGCGTCCGGTCCGATGTCGGCGATCAACGAGTCGAGGGAGATGAACGTCCCGGCTCTCTTGGACATTTTCCCGGTCTCGCCGCCCTCTTCGATCGAGACCATTTGTCCGAGCTTGATCTCGAGTCGATCAGGATCCACCCCAAGAGCAGAGACTCCCGCTTTAAGGCTCGCAACCTGGCCGTGATGATCGGCGCCGAACACATCGACTACCCGATCGAAGCCACGCACGAGGAACTTGTCGCGGTGATAGGCGAGGTCGCCGGCGAGATAGGTGTAGTCGCCGTCGGACTTTTTTAGGACCCGGTCTCTCGCGTCTCCGAGCTCGCTCGACTTGAGCCAGGTAGCACCGTCCTTGTCGTATACGAGTCCTCGAGAGGCAAACAGCGCGATGGTCTCGTCGACGGCACCCGATTCTTCGATCGACGCCTGGCTGTACCACTGGTCGTAGACGATGCCGATCGACTCGAGCGTGGTCCGGATCTGGGCGAGGATCCGCTCGGTTGCAAAGAGGCCGGCAGCCTCTACGGCCGCCGGATCAGATGGGTCGTCGGGACCGTCGTACTGGAACGCCAGCTCGGCGACGTATTCGCCCTGGTATCCACCCTCCTCGACCTCTTCTCCCCGCTTGCGCGCGAGCAGGCTGGTGCCCAGGGTGCGCACCTGGTTGCCTGTGTCGTTGACGTAGTACTCCCTCTCTACCTGCCAGCCCGAGCGTTGCATGACCCGTGCCAGGGCGTCGCCGTATGAGCCCCACCATCCGTTTCCGACATGGATGGGGCCCGTCGGGTTGGCTGAGATGAACTCGACCTGGACCCGCTCGCCGTTGCCCAGGTTCGACCGGGCGTAGCCGTCCACTCCATCGGTGACCACTTCGACGAGGGTGTCGTGCAACCAGCCGTTTTCGAGCTTGAAGTTGATGAAGCCCGGACCTGCCACCTCGACATCGACGAAATGGGGGGGCGGGTCCTTGCGTAGGGCCGCAACAAGCTCCTCAGCCAGGTCGCGGGGGCGTTTCCCGAGCGGCTTGGAGTTGACCAATGCCGCGTTTGTGGACCAGTCCCCGTGCTCTCTCCTCTGTGGACGTTCCAGGTGAACGCTCTCTGGAGTGACGTCAACTCCGAGGGTTCCGAGGGCGCGCGAGACCGCCTGTGCGATGTATTGCCGAGATGCCATGGTCCGCTAGAGGATATGCGTTGGCCCTTGGCGGTCGGAGAATCGCGAACCGCAGCCCAACTAGGGTGGCCGTGCTGTCTCGTTAGTCCGTGCTGTTCGTTAGAACAAACTCCGGCCGGCATGACAGCAGAAATCCATCACCAAAAGCCCCCGTAGCTCAGCGGATAGAGCACCGGCCTCCGGAGCCGGTGGCGCAGGTTCGAGTCCTGCCGGGGGCGCCAAGCCAGCCAGCCACCCAGCCAAGCCAGGCCAGGACTTCGAGCACCGGTTAGATCAGCACAGTTGCATTGTCAAATAGTTCTCCAACGGCCAAACAAACGTGGTCGACTCACTCGTTGCCGCCGACGAGCACACCCGAGGGTTGCTCCCGCACAATGTCCTGTTAGCTGCGCAATGCGCCAGCGCTGACGGTGGCCGCGAACGTGCGGCGACACTTCATGGTGCGGCCGATTCCCTCATCGAAGGGATTGACGAGACATTCGAAATCGGACTCAGGGAGCCGGATGACGCACAACTCCACCAGCTGATGGGCGCCGATGCTTTCGAAATCGCCTACCGGTCGGGGCTCACAATGACCGACAAGGAAATTCTCGACCTCGCGGTCGTACAACAGCGCCCTTCGGGAGCAGAATCCGTCACCTCTGCCATTTGATGTGCATCACTTCACCTTTCTCACGCCTCCATGTGAGGGCGAGAGATGCGCATTCTCTGGTT
Organism: Acidimicrobiales bacterium; assembly: GCA_049281195.1. GTDB lineage: Bacteria > Actinomycetota > Acidimicrobiia > Acidimicrobiales > CAVXTF01 > JBAPRR01. Next base: position 958 of record JBAPRR010000349.1, on the reverse strand, counting down.
CGCGCTTACCTTCCCTGGTAGACCGGCTTTCGACCCTCCGCCTCTGCGTTCCGACCTTCTAGAAAGTCCCGAGTGTGGAAGAGCGCTCCGAATTGTTCGTCGAGTTTTGACAACCCCTCCTCCTGAGCGTGGTCGATCGCCACGTGGGCAGACGCCAAAGAGGTCGAGATGCCGATCGGGCCGCAATCAGGCGATCTCGTTCGCGATTCGAATGCCCGCAAGTAGCGCTTCGTTCGCATCCGCAGCTACCTCCTGCACTTCTCCCATGCGGTAGGCCTCTTCAGCGCTCCAGTGGTCGCCGGTCAGTATGTAACGCATGGCATTCCCCCAGCCCACTTCGCGCGGGAACCGGATGGTCGCCCCCCCGCCGGGAAAGCGTCCATGCGTGTTCTCATCCTGGCCAAAGCGAGTGTCGGATGAAGCAATACGTATGTCGGCAACGAGATGAAGCTCGTGGGCCATATTCCAGGTGTCGCCATGAGTAACGACGATCAGAGGCTTGGTGAGACGTGGAGCGCGCTTTGCAAGTGGGTCTATGGTCCCGGTGCTGGCGATTCAGGGCCTGCCAGTGCCGACGAGCGACTTGAATCCTTCAACGTCGATCCCCCTCGAAAAGTTCTCACCGTGGCCGAATAGAATTGCAGCGCGCAGCGATGGATCGCGATCGTATTGGTAATATGCTTCCGCTAGATTTTCGAACGTCTCAGGATCAATGCGATTCTGGATGTAAGGGCGATTGATCCCAAAAAGGACTATCTGGTCGCGCCGCTCGACGGTGAGCTTGTCTTCGGAGCCTGGATCGTTCTGGCTAATCATTCTCTATCTCATCTCTGAATCGCCCCGGGAATGGTGACTGCTCCTTCCTTTGAGAGGATGGAGCGATGCCAGAAGAGAAGCGAGCATCCCGCCGGCCTTACCCGGCGGAGTTCAGAGAACGGGCAGTCCGCATGGTGTTCGA
>JBAPRR010000348.1:0-5470 GCA_049281195.1 Acidimicrobiales bacterium | reverse complement strand
TCGAACACCATGCGGACTGCCCGTTCTCTGAACTCCGCCGGGTAAGGCCGGCGGGATGCTCGCTTCTCTTCTGGCATCGCTCCATCCTCTCAAAGGAAGGAGCAGTCACCATTCCCGGGGCGATTCATACTCGCATGGCCTGGGTCGCCTGATGGATCACGATTGGCTCGTTGCGACTGACTGGAAGCAAGTCCCCCGGCGGATAGCAGACGAACACGGAAAGGTCTGGTTGGCTGAACGCTTGCTAACGAAGATCAATTGCCGTCCTTCTCAATGACTAACGAACACATCCGTGAAGGATTCGCCCCCATCCTTGAGCTTCCCAGTCCTCACCTGCGTCGTCATCCCTTTTTCCCGACCACTGTGTCGTATTGGGTTGGGTCCCACGATGCGAGCGATTGGCCGTCGACGGTGTCATTTGTGAACGTTACGGCAGTGAACTTGGAACACCTGAAGCCTTTGCTTCCGTTTCCGCATAGAGGCGGTCCGGTCTGCTGCAGTGGGGCATTTTTTGACTCAGAGCCGCTGCAAATCACCGTGTAGACATTCCCCGGTTGTAGAAAATCGCCGTATTCCATACAGGTAACCGAACCGTCGTTCGTATTGTCCTGCTCCTCTGCCGAGATCGCGCCCTCATCACCAGATATCGCGTGCTCAGAGAACGTTATCGAATCCCCTGGAGACACCGCGAACGGGGAAGATCGCATCCGCCACCGCAGGCCTGCTCTGCGCACGTTAAGGCATCTGCGTCGTATGTGACCTTGGCGACCTTGCCGGAAGCGCAGAATGCCGCTATTTGGGCAGCGCCGTAAGTCCCTCCATATACCTGAATCCACTGCCAGATCGTCACGAAGTAGTCGCGGTTTCCTCTGGGGCATGAAAGCGTCGGCACATCGAAGCTGACCCCTGCACTCTCGGTCGACGTACCCGACGGTGTGGCGACACAACCGGCGAAGCTTGAAGGGGTCGCGCTTCCTGACAGCGCCTCCGCGGATGATGCAATCGTTACCGAGAGGGATGTCGAGGCAATAACTGCACACGCAAAGACAACACCTATCGCCTTCCGAGGTCGGAGCCGTCTTGGAGTTGTCCGCCTTGGATGCCGCAAGTGGGTCACTGCGGGCTCCCTCCTCGGTGGCTCCCCCTCAGAGATGTCTTTAGAGCGGGTTTGAGAATGCCAGCCTGGCTTAAGGAGGTCTAGCCCTGACAATCAGGACTGTCAATCAGTTCCGCAAAGCCCAATTCAATCTGGTCAGATTCCGAGCATTGCCCCGAGTAGATCCGTTGCATCTCTGTCACGTGCGGGGAGAAAGTGAGCATATCAATCGAGCGTAATCGAGTGAACTCATGCCTCTTCTCTGTCCAACCGGCCACAAAAAACGACCATGCGCTCGATCATTGGGAAGGAGCATAAGTTTCGAGCGTCCAGGCTCTAGGCCATCGGAGTGTTCGTGCGGTGCCGACGGCCGCGGTCGCGTGCTTTGGCCAGCGCAGTAATGGCCTCACCATCGAACAGCTCAGGATGAAGATAACGTCCGCGGTCCTCATCCTTCTTGTCGACCTCGACCGGGATGCGGTTGGCGTTCGCCCAGGCGTCTTGTCTGATGCCGGTCACTTGCCAGGACACCTCCTGGTTCGCCCTCCCTCCGGCGATGGAGAACTTCGCGTCTTTGATCCGCGACGAGATGTGCAAGTCGGGAGCGGGTACGTCCAACGCAGTCAGGGTGTAGCGGAAGTCGCGGTTGAGAGCCTCAAACCAATCCGGCAGCTCCACTATCGCGCTCCCGTCGCCATCGAGAATGGCAGTGCCGTCGTAGACATTCTTCATGTCGGGTGATTCCACGAACGAGTGGTATAGGTACTTCCCACCCGGGTCGACGGGATGGTCGATTTTGAACGACCCGCCGCCCTTCGACAGCGTGCCGGTCACGTCAGCGTTCCCATCCGCAAATAGGGCGGTGCCGTTGGTGGAGGTGGCAAAGACACCGAAGGTATCGGAAGTGCCGTAGACCCCATAATCGGGGGAGGTGCCGTAGACGCCGTAGTTCTCGAGGGCGGTGCCGTAGACCCCACATCCCTCGCCGGTGCCATAAACGCCGGTGCCGTTGCGGGAACTCCCGTAGAGGCCGATGCCCTCTGTGCCACTGCCCTGGTCGATTCCCTGCACACCCATACCGTTATCGCCGGTGCTGTTGCCCCAGACACCGATTCCGTCGTCACCGCTCACGACCCCGTAGACGCCGGTGCCGTTGGAAGAAGCATGGCAGTTGCCGACCACACCGTAGGCACCAGCCGCGGAGTAGCCGTAGACGCCATTCCCGTCGGTGGAGTTCCCGTATACGCCGGTGCCACCGGAGCTGGTGTCCACCCCTTCAACACCGATTTGGCCACTCTGTGACGTCGTTGCCTGCAGGCCGTTTCCTTTTGTCGTAGTAATCGAGGTGGTGGCCTTGGCCTTGTTCGCCTCCCCAATCAGCACCGGGTTGCCATCTGTCGCCGATGCAGGCTCCGCTTCCGCAACGACGCTCGCACCTACCCCTGCCGCTGCAACCCCGAGCAGCATCTTGCGTCGTCCTACTCGGGGAGTTGGTCGGTCAGCCCCGTCATTGTCATTTTGCGAGCCGTTGGAGTGAACAATGTCGTCGGGCACTTCGGCCACCTTTCTCGTCCCCCAACCCACCGGGAAGGTAAGAATGACTTAGACCCGTGTGATTGCATTGTCAAATGGTTTTGTTCGACCAGCGGATATAGGGCATCGCATGCCGCGACCATGACCCCGCCGAAGCAAAAAAGGGACGTTTGTTGTCGACCTACATGCGATCGAGAAGCTCTTGTTTCTTTTTCGCAAACTCGTCCTCAGTGAGGACGCCAGAGTCCTTGAGGTCTGCCAATTGCTTTATCTGATCGGGAATATCGGCCGATGCCGCGCCTTCGGATGACGCTTGACGCTGTGATGGCCCGATCGCGCTGACCTGTTGACTGATCGCCTGGAACAGACGGGCCACATTCTTCTGCTGGTGCCCACCGCTTCCCCAACCCAGCGCATTCCCGCCCTTGTTCTCTGACGAGATGCTCAACCGGGTCCCTGCATCGGATTGCACAAGCGTCAAGACGACCCGGTCGCCCCAGGACATTGGACTTAGGCGAGTAGAGATTTCGATCCGCCGCGCGACATCGTCCTCGCGCTGAACCTTCATTCCTGGGACAGTGCGGACAGCTATGAGCGTGGCTCGGTAGACGTCCTCCGGCGGGTACGGGTAGTCAGCAGACTCGTTTCGCTCGGCCACGTCCCCATCTCCTCTGGATCTGCTCAGGGCAAGTATAGAGAGGACCCCGAGTGCCGCCTGGCGTCAACGCAGATGGCTTTTGCGGTTAGCGGATGCGTATCGAGGGCTTTCAAAATGTGGCTGTGAATTATCGCCGTTTCCCCCTCAACCGGTGGGACATCTGACGGACGACGGGATTGAAAGACCAGTCGCCAGAACGGAGTATGGCCCGGCGCGTGGTTCAGACATTTCTTGATGTCACGGTCGACAGCCGCGTTTGGACTGGTCGTAATGATGAATCTCCCCATCGTTCCTGGCGGTACCACCGTGCCGTTAGGTCGGTTGGCGCACCTTCAACGGGCCAGGTCCCTCGGGTGCTCTGGATGAGACGGGACAACGTTACTCGTCTCCAACCGCGGAGAACTTGCAGCGCTCATCCATCCGCGACACTGGGGAACATGTCCGACTCAATCCATCTCCGGCCAGTCTCAGAGGGCCAGCTTTCGCGGCTACTTGAGTTGTTGACTGGAGACCCGTCCGATACCGGGGAGTTCCAATGGTTCGGGTTCCGCATGGCCTTGGCGAAGGAACTTGAACGACGATGGCCTGAGGACGGTCTCATCCATGCGGAGAAGCCGTCATTCCTCGCGGTGACCCTCGAAGACGGCTCCTGCGTCGGCTGGGTGACCTGGAGGCCGGTCGGTCCGGCGCCGGTGGGGACCTTCGAGGTCGGCATCGCCCTGTTCCGGGAGCACCGAGGCCAAGGCCTAGGTACCGAGGCTCAGCGCCAGCTTGTCGACTATCTGTTCACCACAACTCCCGTCCACCGTCTCCAAGCTGGCACCGAACTGGACAACGTTGTTGAGCAGCGTGCCCTCGAACGAATCGGGTTCCTGCGCGAGGGCGTGGCACGCGGCCTCTACTTCCGAGCGGGACAATGGCGAGACAGTGTTCTTTATGGGCTGCTCCGTCCCGAGCGGGGGCAAAGCTGAGGGCCGATCTGGTCCCGCTATCCAGCAGTCCCGAAGATGGCGCTCACCTAGAAAGCCTATTTGTACGTGAAAACCGCCTTGGGATTGATCGGGCTCTTTCCGTAACCGGTTGCTTCGGATTCCAAGGTCACCACTCGGACATCTACCTTCTGATTCCCAGATTCGGACGGTGCTGTAGCGGTGACCTCGGTCGTGCTACCGCAGTCGAGCAGGCCCGCCACGTTGGCGAACACCTTCGCCTTGGTCGTACCGAAATAGACCGCTTCGACAAATCCCAGATTGCTACCTTTGATTACGACCTTCGTCCCGCCTGTGCCCTCGTTCGGCTGCACGGAAGCGATCGACGGGTTTCCGATGGGGTAGTAGGTGAAGACGTCATCCTTGCTGAGGGCTGCGGTACAACCGCTCACGTTGCACCACGACACCTGGTCGATGCCTGCGTTATCACCGACGGTGTCGAAGGTGATCGCGGTCTCGGATCCCGACTCGAGGTCCGTGACTGTCGCGTCGGACAAGCCGCCACTCTTTCCGGCCGCGCCGACGTCAGTGAAGGTGACATCGGCGAACCCTGAAGCCGCTTGTTCGACAGGTTTTGACCCGAAGCCGCTCCCGACCAGCTCGACCTCCGTACCGCCGGAGGTGGGTCCCGCTGCGTACCGAGCGGGCTGTCCTGCGGATGTCAGGACGCGCATGACGGAGAGGGTCGGTGTCGGTTCGTAGGTGACGCTGACCGAGTTGCTCGGGGCTGACCCCTCGACGTCTGATGTGTTCGGACTTCCGAGCGTCTGGATCATTACCGGCACGGAAAGGGGAGCCGTCGTGGGCGCCTCTGCCGGCAGGGTGACGACCAGCTGGGTGGGGCTGACCGAGACAAGCCCGTAGTTGGCCGAGAAGTAGCTTCTGAAAGGACCGACGTCATACCAGGAGAAGCCGAGCACGCCGAGACCCCTGCCGGTGATCACGGCAGTACTGCCGCCGGCCTCGTCGGCCGTACCGGTCTCGACGCTGACCGCCGTGATCTTGGGAGGCGGGAGGTAGTCGAGCTCGGTACGCCCCGGGTAGCTCTCCGTCGACGATCCGGCCGGTGGTTCGTCTGCGACCGGACCCTGGTATTCAGGTTCGATGCTGGACGTGGGGCTGGTGCGGCCGTCCGCGGTCACTTGAACCTGTACCTGACAGGTATCCACTGCCGGGTTGAACGAGGTCTGGCCC
>JBAPRR010000347.1:0-1506 GCA_049281195.1 Acidimicrobiales bacterium | reverse complement strand
CCCTGAAACGCTCGAATTGCTCCTTCACCGGTCCGGGCCCTGCGCCGCCGGGCGTGGTTCGCCGGTTGACGGCGACGCCGGGCTCGAGCAGCGCAACCGCTTCCTCCCCGAGATCCGGATGGGCGAGCACGAGCTCATCGAGGGGAACGCCGCGCTCCAAAGAGTCCTTCACCAATGACGCCACGATGCCGTGGGCGTTTCTGAAAGGCATCCCTTTCACTACCAACCATTCCGCCAGATCGGTGGCTGCAACGGTCGGGCCGTCGGCGGCACTCCTCATCCGGTCGACCTTGAAAGTCACTGTCTCGATCATCCCGCTCATGGCGGGAAGCGAGAGGAGGATCTGATCGAGAGCGTCGAAGAGGGGCTCCTTATCCTCTTGGAGGTCCTTGTTGTAGGAGAGCGGGAGTCCCTTCAACGTGGCGAGGATTCCGGCCAGGTGCCCGATTAGTCGTCCGGCTTTACCCCGGACGAGCTCCGCCACATCGGGGTTCTTCTTCTGGGGGAGCATCGAGCTTCCGGTGGCGAACGCGTCGTCCAGAACGGCGAACCCGAACTCTTCTGTCGACCAGATGACCAATTCCTCACCGATACGCGACAGGTGCACCCCGAGCAGAGCGAGGTCGAAAAGCGCCTCCGCGACAAAGTCACGGTCCGATACCGCGTCCAGAGAGTTTTCGAACCGGTGACCGAATCCGAGCTCCTCGGCCACGAAGTCCGGATCGAGCGGCAACGACGAGCCGGCCAGTGCACCCGCACCAAGTGGTGACACCTCGAGACGTGAGACGGTGTCGAACATCCGATCCGCGTCGCGGGTAAGAGCCCATGCGTGAGCGAGCAGATGATGGGCGAGCAGTACCGGCTGTGCGCGCTGCAAATGGGTGTAACCGGGAAGGTACGCATCTTCTGCGGAGACGGCCCGGGCCAACAGCACGCGTTCCAGACGGAGGACCTCGCCTATCACCGACAGGACTTCCCTCCGGGTGAATAGACGAAGGGCCGTCGCGACCTGGTCGTTACGACTCCTGCCGGTGTGGAGCTTCGCGCCCACGTCTCCGGCCATCTCGGTGGCTCTGCGTTCGAGAGCGGTATGGATGTCCTCGTCGCCTTCTTTGAAGACGAACGTCCCCGCGGTGAGCTCTTCCGACACCCGGTCGAGCGCCGCCAGCAACGTGGCTGCTTCATCTGCGGGGATGATCCCCGCTCGGGCCAGGCCGCGAACGTGCGCGCGCGAACCGGTTACATCGTCAGCCCCCAGGCGTTTGTCGAACCGCAGGCTGGCGGAAAGCGCCATAGCGTCCTCGGCTGGTTCGCCGAGGCGGTGTTGCCACAGCGTCACGAACCCCCGCCTTGGACCTCAGACCAGGTGGCGACTCCGAGTCCCCACAGCCGGACGAATCCCTCGGCATCGGAGTGGCGGAACTTGTCGGCGGAGTCGTAAGTCGCGAGGTCGTATTTGTAGAGCGATACCGGGCTCCTCCGCCCGTTCACGATGCAACTCCCCGG
>JBAPRR010000346.1:0-1648 GCA_049281195.1 Acidimicrobiales bacterium | reverse complement strand
GGATGATTTTGCTTGGTGGGCGGTACTGGGATCGAACCAGTGGCCCCTGCCGTGTGAAAGCAGTGCTCTACCGCTGAGCTAACCGCCCATCCCTCGAGGGACAGCAAGTCTATCGGCCAGCCAAGCCGGAGGCAATGGGCGGGGATCGGACCGCCTCAAAGACCGGGCTTGATCCCCAGCCGCGCCATGAGTTCGAGCTGCTTATGGTAGGCGTCCGGGATATGGCCGTACTTCAACGATTCGGTGCAGTCCGCCAGGGCCTTGTGCAGATCGCCGAGCTGCATATAAGCGTAACAGCGGTTGTTGAAGGCTACGGCGAGATCGTCCGGTGACTGCAGCTCCGGATCGAAGAGGAACGGGTGGCTGTCCATTGACGCGAGCTGTCCTGCAAAGTCGTGCTTCTCACCGTAGATGTAAGACATGTCGAGTGCTGCACCTACGCGGTACCAGTTACCGGCGCCGTCCGCGATAGGTGCGAAATCTGAGAGTGCTGCATCCCAGTTGTGCAGTGCCTCATAAGAGTGAGCGCGGTAGTAATGAGCTTCCATGTAGTTGCCATTGCTGTCGATCACGCGAGTGCACTCTTTGACCGCAAGCTCCCGGAGCTTTAGCGCATAGTAGGCCACGCAGGTCTTCCAGGGCACATCGCTGTGATTGCTGCCGCCGACGGTATTTGCGGCAGTCTGATACGCGATCACGTTGATCCACTGCTTGCCGTCTTCCGCAAATCCCATCATATGGTCGTATACGGTGGCCAGGGCTTCGTCCTTCAGCGCCTCGTTGGCGAAGCTGGTGCGCTCGATGTCGGCAATGGCTTCGTTGAATTTTTGCTCGACGTTGGCGCTGTTGCCGATCTGCGCCCAGATTCTCGCGCTGATATCATCGAGCACGTAGCTGTTGTGGCCCGGATGGTCCATGAGCTGCTCGTCGCTCCCCATGACGCTGCCTGCCATCTGTAGCACCGCGCCGAGTCCGGACCAGTCGTTGCTGCTTGGCAGCGACGCCATGGCGTCAAGTATGGGCCAGAGGGCGTTGCTACAGGCGACAGGGTCGGACACCTTGTAGAGACGCAGGGCCTGTAGGATGTCGGCACCCATTTCTCGCGATACCATGCCGCCCATCTGGGTTTGCATGCAGGCGCTGCTCCCCGCGCCATTCTGCGAATCGCATGCGATCCAGGCCGCGTCCGCGAGATAACCGTAGAGCTGCAAATAGAGGAGCTTGAGTGGCGAGGAGGCCGGTGCGGCGCCGGCGTAGTGGTCGACGAAGGTGTACATGGCCTGCACGGAGCCGCCCCACTTTGGAGTCAATGTGTAAAGGCGCTGCCGACACGCCTGGTAGTAAGTGGGAAAGACACGAACGGCCCCTTGGAAGGCCGCTTCCACTGCCCCGGAGTCGCCGTTGCCTGAGACTGTGCGCAGCAGCAGCAGGTAGCTCCAGGGGATATGCGGGTTCAGCATGATTGATTCGCGCGCGTCGCTGGCGGCCGCCGCCAAGTCGTCGGCAAAGAGTTGCATATCCTTGTCGGGCACTTCCCGGGGTTCGTCCCCTGGACTTGACCCGGTTTGGTACACACCCGAGAGTGTGAATTCGAGGTGTTTGCCATGGTCAAGTCGAAGGTATCAAAGTCGAAGTACGGGAAGCGGTA
>JBAPRR010000345.1:0-6577 GCA_049281195.1 Acidimicrobiales bacterium | reverse complement strand
GGCCGGTTCCGACCGGCCGTTCGTGCTCGCTTCGGGCATGGCCGGTTTGTCGTTGGGCCGGCCCGCAACCGAGGACGACGGTCTCGTACCGGGCCCCGCCATCAGAACCAATCCGGCCGGGGTTCGTGCTGCCACCGGACTGCTGGCGTTGTCGCTTCGCGGCATTGGCGTCCGGTCTTGCGTGCTGCGTTTCCCACCCACGGTCCACGGAGACGGCGACCAAGGATTTACCGCCACATTCGTGGCGATCGCCCGGCAGTCCGGCGTGTCCGCATACGTGGGTGACGGTGACAACCGATGGCCGGCTGTGCACGTGTCGGATGCCGCGCGCCTGGCACGTCTGTGTGTCGAGGCCGCTCCAGGGGGGTCGGTCCTGCATGCGGTGGGCGATGAGGGAGTGGCGTTTCGCGAGATAGCGGAGTCGATTGGCCGTCACCTCGGGGTCCCGACCGAGTCTGTGGATCAGGCCAAAGCCATCGAGCGCTTCGGACCGCTCGGCCACTTCGCGTCGATGGACTGCCCGGCGACTGCCGACATCACACGCGAACTTCTCGACTGGAAGCCGACCGGGCCGAGCCTTCTGGACGACCTCGACCAGGGTCACTACTTCGCAGACACGAGCGGCAAAGCCAAGTATGCGGGCTGAGCAAGGGCTCACTACGTAGCGAAGGAACCGTTCGAAGGTCCTGACGAATTACGCCACCCATTGCATACGGTCTCGCGGAGACCACTTCTGCTCTGCTCCATGACGCGAAGACCACCGGACGGACGCACTGACCCTGGGGCCCGAGCCTCTGGACACCTTGGGCACGGCGTGCTCGAAACGTTTCTGGCACGCTCCGCCCATTACGAGGAGATCACCTGACGCGGGGGAGATATCGACCGATTTGCCGCCTCCTACCGGACGAAGCAAAAACGGTCGCTCGGCTCCGAGGGTGACGATGGCAACCATGGTGTTGTCGAGGAACTTCAGCTCCTGATCGGAGTGGAAGGCCACGCTGTCTGACCCGTCGCGGTAGTAATTGAGGCCCATCGCACAGAAGCGGACGCCGTAGTGCCGGCCGGCGTCACGCCGGAAGGCGGTGAGGGCAACGTCGGGAAGCTCTTCGCCGGAGCTGTACCACCGGCTCAACCGCGGCTCGTCGACCATCCGGTCGTACATCCACCGGCGGTGGCTGAGCCATTCGACTCCGTCGATCACCCGTGCCGCGACTTCGTCGGCTCCGTTGAGCCATCCCCGCGCCACCTCCACCCACGACCCCTGACCCAGCTCGATTCGCTCGAACGGAGCGTTCCCATCGACGCCTACCGGCCCCGTTGCCAAAAGGTTCCCCTGATAGGGAGCGGCCGATGCCACGCCCCGATTTTAGACGAACAGACGTTCGAGTCGATCGGGCGGGGCAGGCGGGGGAAAGGTGGGAGCAGGCAGCCGGAAAAGGCCCTATCGAAATGAGTTGCTTACACCAGTAGTTGTAGAAACTAAGAACAATGCGGCAATAGTTATTCCTAAAAGCACGAGATCCGATGCCGATATTGCAAGTGTGGAGACCGGGCGTAAGAGGTGAGCTCCACCGGCATTATCGACGATGACCTGATCAGGCCGGGATCCGATGGCGTCAACGTGTCGTCGTCATTGCAGCCCTCGAGCGACGACGTGTCGGTGGAAGACGGTGCTCCGGCTGCCGGTAGCCATTCCTGGCTGTATGCGTCGGTGGCAACGCTGTGGCTGACTGTTCTTACATTCGCACTGTTCGCTCCGGCTTTGCTTCACGGCAGTTATCTCGGCCCCTACGACATAACGCAAAGCTTCGGGCTCGGTTCGGTGGCGAATGTGTCCGTACAGAACCCAATGGACATGGACCAGATCAGGCAGTCGGTTCCCTGGGTCGTTTTCAACTGGACGCAGATACATAGCGGCCATCTGCCTTTGTGGAACCCGTACAGCGGCTTAGGGCTTCCGCAGCTCTCTGACTTCCTATCCTCCGTATTGAGCCTGCCGATGCTCGTGGCGTACCTACTGCCACTCAGATTCGCCTTCGACACATTCCTGATCGTCAAGTTCATCATCGCGGGAACGGGAGTGTTGTTCCTGTGCCGGCGCGTCCTCGGACTTGATTGGATGTCCGCCACATTCGCAGCCTCGGTGGCCGAACTGAGCGGTTCGTTCACCGGATGGGCCGGATGGGCCATGACGGGAGTCATCTGCTGGTACGGGTGGGTGCTCGGGGCCGCCATCCTCATCATTCGAGGGCATCACCGTTTTCGTTGGACTCTGTTGCTCGCCATCGCGGTGGCGTTCGCGATTTACGGGGGTCATCCGGAGAGCTGTCTGATAATGGCGGTGGCGGCCGGAGTCCCTCTCATATTCGTGGTCGTGGCTCGCGTACGGAACAAAGGGTGGCGTCCGGCACTGAAGAACATCGCTTGTCTGGTTGCCGGCATCGGAGCGGGTGGGGCACTGGCCGCTCCCATGCTTTTGCCGGGATCGCAGCTCTTACCGAACTCGGTGGATGCCGGCCGGGCCCCTTACTCCGCGTTGCCCTGGTGGAACTCTGTAGACCTTGCCCTTTCCGGCTACAACGGAACTCCCGCAACCCACTACGTGGGTTCCGTCAACTACTACGAGACGGCCGGATATGTAGGAGTCATCGGCCTGATCCTGGCGGTGTTGGCGGTCTCCGTACGTTGGCGCCAACCGCTGGTGCGCGGTCTCGGTATCGCCGCAGTAGTGCTGTTCGGGATCATCTACATCTCGCCGGTGGCGCATCTTCTGGGTGACCTGCCGGTGGCGCGAGTCGTGGCTTGGACCAGATCGCTCATACCAATGGATCTTCTCCTGGGTGTGCTCGCCGGTATCGGTCTGAATGTTCTACTCACGTCTTCGCATACGAAATCTGTAAGGCGCCGATTCGGCCTCATCACCGCCCTGGCGGCCGGCTGGATCGCATACATGGCATTCCGGAATGCAGCCGTTCAAAGGACAACCTTCACCCTTTTTACTCGCGGGATCAGGTCGCCGGGCATCAAGTGGGCCGGCTGCGAGGTCGCGGTGGCTTTGTTGGCCGCACTCGCCTTCGCTCGTGCAGACAGGTGGTTCGGCCCGGGCTCGTCGTGGCATGTGCGGAGGACTCCGGGTGCAATCAGACGTATCGCAATATCGGGCGTGGCGATCACCGAGATACTTTTCTTGTTGTTCGGAACGCCGAATATCGTCGACTCCAGTACCACCGGATTCGTCGTCACTCCGGCCATCAAAACGCTGCAGGCCGAGTCATCCGGGCTGCGGGTCGGTTTCGGGCCGTGCGAAAACCTGAAGTCGGTCCCCGACTTGGGGATATTGGACGAGGCGAACGTGGCCTACCAGGTTTCCGAGCTGATCGCGTACGAGCCCTCCCTCCCGCTTTCGTACTTCGCCTCGCATCCCGGACTCAGTGAGCAGGCCGTCACGCAGAGCCTCGGGCAATGGTGCCCGGCCATGACCGACGCCACGGTGGCGCGGCATTACGGGGTCTCTTTGATACTCGACTATCCGGACACGCCGAAGCCCCCCGGTACCATCTCGGACGGCACCTTGGGGGGCGAAGAAGTGTTCAAGGTGCCCGGATCAGGAATCGTCACCATCGAGCCGCAGGGTGCGCCGGCAGATTCGGCCCAGGCCCGAAGAGTCACGACCTCGGGGGCAGATCCCACGACGGTTCAATTCGTCACTGACGCCGGTTCCGCCTCGACGGTCTATCTGCACATCGGGAACTTTTCCGGGTGGACGGCCACGATTGACGGTAAGCCCCTTGCCCTCCGCACCTGGGCCACCATCCAGATGGCCGCGACGGTCCCCCCGGGGCGTCATGTCATCGTTCTTCATTACGAGCCGCGAGGGTTTCAGGCTGGCGTGGTGCTGGCGGTGATGGCGATACTCGCTTTCGGGCTCATAGGTGGGTTCGGGCTGTACCGTCGACGGAGACTCGCTCGTTGACCTTCTTGGAGCCTCTTGAGACGAGTGACTCGCCTCAATTGCGCTCCTCGATTGCACCCACCGGTGACAAACTGACAGCTCCATGATGCTGCTGATGAGCCGATGACGCCGCCGGTCGCCTCCTACGAGTGCGCCGACGACCGCCGCGAGCTCCTCTCGTCGATCTCGCTGTTCAGCGACCTAAAAACCGAGGTGCTCGACTGGGTGCTGTCGCGGTGCCGGATTGAAAGGGTGGCGTCAGGTGAGTGGTGCGTCCGCGAGGGTGATCTCTCGGACGGGCTCTACATCGTGGTGTACGGCCGACTCCAGGTTCACGTAAACGGCACGCCAACTGATCAGATCTCGCGCGGCCATGTGTTCGGCGAGCTCGGCATGATCACCGGTAAGCCCCGCGCAGCCGGTGTGTCTGCCGTGCGGGACTCCGAGGTTCTGGTCCTCCCGGCTGCTGACTTCGATCAACTCGCCGATGAGCAACCGGGCTGGATGCGGCGCGTCGCCCAGATCGTCGTCGACCGGTTGGTGGCGCCCGAACGCCGGGCCGCGCCGGACCGCGTGCTCACGCTCGTCGTCATGCCGATGGACGGCGTGGGGTCCGTGCGCGACCTGGCCCTGTCTTTGGCGTCGAGGTTGGGTCACCACCCGAACGAGGCCGTCGTGGTGGCAGAGGACGACGCGCCTCCACTTGCCGATCGGGCGCGCTGGACCCACCAACTCGAAAGCGCACACCGCTTCGTCGTCTACGACGGTTCGTCCACCGATGATGCGTGGACGCGGTGGTGCTCCGGCCACAGCGATCGCCTGGTCCTGGTCATGGATGCCGAAGATGCGGCCCGCTCGGTGCCGGCTTCGGTCGAGCGCATGCTGCCCGAGCGCATACGCGCCGGAACCGTCAGCCTTCTCGTACTGCACCCCCAATGGACCAGGCGCCCGCGGGGCGTTTCGAGCCGGCCCGGTTCCCTACGCGAAGTGAACATCCTCAACGCGCGCCGCGGACATTCCGGCGACCTGGGACGCGCGGCCCGGTTGCTCGCGGGCCGGGGTTGCGGGCTGGTACTCGGCGGGGGAGGGCCGCGTGGCTTTGCCCACCTCGGAGTCATGAGAGCCCTTGACGAGGCGGAGATCCCCGTCGATGTCATCGGCGGTACGAGCATCGGTGCGGTGATGGGTTCGTTTCGTGCCCTCGACCTCGATGCGTCAACCCGTGAAGCGTGGGCGCTCAACGGATTCGTCGAGAGCGGCAACCTGTTTCCCCCGACCCTGCCTCTTCTTTCGTTCAGCTCCGCACGCAAGGTTCGTGATCTTCTGGAGTCCTCCGAGTATCTGGGGGACCGTTTGATCGAAGAGACCTGGTTGCCTTTTTTCTGTATCTCCGCCAACCTCACACGAGCAGAGATCGTGGTTCACGACCGGGGCTCTCTCGCTACGGCTGTGCGCGCCAGCCTTTCGCTTCCCGGCATCTTCCCGCCTGTCCGTTCAGGATCGGATTTCCTGGTCGACGGTGGGGTGCTCAACAACCTTCCGGTGGACATAATGCGTGAGCGGTTTACGACCGGTCCGGTGGTGGCGGTCGATCTGGTGGTCGACGAGGAGCTGAATGCGTCGCCCGGTTACCGCGAGACCCCATCCGGGTGGACACTTCTAATCAACCGTCTGGCGCGCCGGGCCAAAGGCGACGCCACTCCGCTCTCGCTGAACGTTTTGATGCGGGCCAAGGAGCTGGCGGGGATACGCGCGCAGAGAGAGATCCTTGCCGGTCACCCACCGGACGTGTTGATCCAACCGGACATGTCGGGCGCGAGCATGTTCGACTTCAAGCGGGCCCTGCACCTGATCGAATCGGGCTACCGCGAGACCATCAAGCACCTGGAAGAGGGCGACCTGGCCGCTTTGGCCGACACTCCGGCACTGATCGAAGACGATCGGATCTGATCCGAGCGGATCTCTCCGGCTCTGCCCGGTCCTGACACGCCCTACGGTGCCGCGGCCGGGAGCTCGCTAGCGACACTTTCGCCGCGCAATGCGGCCACAGCTACCTCGCCGGCGCGGCGGCCGGCCTCGCGGGCTCTGTCGATCTGATGGAACTCGAGAAGTCCCACGCCTCTCGTGTCGGGGGTCACCGTCACGGTCGCGGATTGCGACGGGTCGGTACCTGGTTGTCGGTCGGCCATCTGCATTATCCGCATGAGGGTCTCCCCGAGCGACGGGACCCGTTCGCCGGAGGGGCGCGACGACGTACTGCCGATGCGGACGGCGATGACCGGGCCTTCGGGGATCTCACATAGTGGAGCGACGGGGCAGTTGTCGGTGAGGGTCCCGTCGACGAGGACCCGGCCGCCCATTCGCTGAGGGGGGAAAAGGACCGGCAGGCACATAGAAGCGGCGACCGCTTCTGCCGCCCCGCCGCGACGGTGATAGACGGGCACCCTTTCATAGAGGTCGGTGGATACCACCACCAGCTCGCGTTCCAACTCTTCGAGGAGTATGTCTCCGAGGGTTCGCCGTATCATCGCTTTTCCCCGCTCCCCACGGGCCAGGCTGATGAGAGAGGGCCGGTAGTCGCCGAACGGGTTTCCTCGCACGAACTCGTCGAACACCCGCCCGTCC
>JBAPRR010000344.1:0-27317 GCA_049281195.1 Acidimicrobiales bacterium | reverse complement strand
ACCAGATCCTCCACCGATGCATAAGGCCGCCCCTCCGCGATTCGCTCCGCGGTCTCACTCCCGACCGACCTGATAGCACCGAGACCAAGAAGCACTTGAGGTTGTGCCGCGGCAGCACCTATCGCACCCCCCACCGGGCCGGAGTCTCCCCAATCCAGCGAGGCGTCCGCCTCCGACGAGTTCACGTGCGCACCGTTTACGACAACGTCATGCCTCTTGGCATCAGCGACGAGGCTCTGCGGATTCCAGAACCCCATGGGTTGCGAATTGAGCAGCGCCGCGCAGAACGCCGCGGGGTAGTGCAGCTTCAACCAGGCGCTCGAGTACACCAGGTACGCGAACGACACTGCGTGGCTCTCGGGGAAACCGAACGCGGCGAAGGCCGCGAGTTTGCCCGCGATCTCTTCTGCCGTCTCACCTGTGATCCCGCGTTCTGCCATGCCGGCGAACAAACGCTCTTTCATCTTGGCCATGCGCTCTGACGACCTCTTGGCGCTCATCGCCTGGCGGAGTTCGTCTGATTCGGCAGGCGTGAACCCGGCAGCGTCGATCGCGATCTGCATCAGCTGTTCCTGATAGATGGGGACACCGAGGGTCTTGTCGAGCGCCTTCTTCAACAACGGATGCGGCGGATCGGGTGCTTCCTGCCCGCGGCGGCGCCTGATGTACGGATGAACAGATCCACCCTGGATCGGTCCCGGACGGATGATCGCCACCTCGACCACGAGATCGTTGAAGCAGCGTGGCGCGACCCGCGGAAGAGTGGCCATCTGCGCGCGGCTCTCCACCTGGAAGACCCCGACCGTGTCGGCCTTGCACAACATGTCGTAGACGGCGTCTTCCTGGTGGAGAAGACCGAGGTCCACATGGATACCGTGTGCGTCACGCACGAGGTCGACGCAGCGGTGCAGTGCTTCGAGCATGCCGAGACCGAGCAGATCGAACTTGACCAACCCGACAGTGGCGCAGTCCTCCTTGTCCCACTGAAGAGCGGTCCTTCCCGGCATACGTGCCCATTCGACGGGACACACCTCGATCACCGGGCGGTCACAGATCACCATGCCGCCAGAGTGCAGACCAAGATGTCGTGGAAAGTCGATGACCTCACTTACGAGCTTCCCTACCAAGTCCGGAACACCGGCCTGGTCGAGTGAGTCACCCCGGTCGATCGCCTTCGCCCAACCGTCTACTTCGGCGAGCTCGTACCCGAGCGCTTTTCCGACGTCGCGGATTGCCGAGCGCGGCCGGTAGGTTATGACGTTCGCAACCTGCGCGGTGTGGTGCCTGCCGTAGCGCTCGTAGACGTAGGCGATCACTTCCTCGCGCCTTCCCGACTCGATGTCGACGTCTATGTCTGGAGGCCCGTCGCGTTCGGGGGACAAGAAGCGTTCGAACAGGAGTCCTAGTGATACGGCGTCTGCTCTCGTGATGCCGAGCGCAAAGCACACCGCTGAATTGGCTGCCGACCCGCGGCCCTGGCAGTAGATGTCGTTGCGGCGGCAGAACTCGACGATGTCCCAGACGATCAGGAAGTAACCGGCGAACCCGAGATCCCCGATCACCTCGAGCTCGTGATCGATCTGCGCCCATGCTCCAAGTACCCGCTCCGACTCGCGCTTTCCGTAACGGGTGATCGCGCCCTGGCGTGCGAGCTCGGCCAACCAGCTCTGCTCGGTGTGGTTGCCGGGCACCGGAAAGTTGGGAAGGTTCGGAGCCACGAGACGCAGGTCGAACGCGCACTCCAGGCCGAGCTCGTACGCGGTCTCGACCGCCCCCGGCCAGCGAGCGAACCGTCTCTGTTGCTCG
Organism: Acidimicrobiales bacterium; assembly: GCA_049281195.1. Classification (GTDB taxonomy): domain Bacteria; phylum Actinomycetota; class Acidimicrobiia; order Acidimicrobiales; family CAVXTF01; genus JBAPRR01. The sequence goes on along the minus strand of JBAPRR010000344.1, from coordinate 25,511 downwards.
GCACCGGATCGCAGGTGGGCGGTGGCTGCCGGCGGGGTCCATCCCACGAGGTCGGGGAGGGACTGCCGCGCTCTTATGGCACCGAGCACGGTGGCGAGCGGCCTCGCCTGCGGGGTGGCGTAGTGGACGTTGTTGGTGGCGACTATCGGCAGGCCCGCCCTGACCGCCAACTCTGCGAGCGCATCATTTCGTGCCGTGTCGAGCGGATCGCCGTGGTCCCAGATCTCGACCGCCACATTTTTTTGACCGAACGCTCCGACCAGGTCGTCGAGCGCGTGTGAAGCGGCCTGGGGTCCCCAATTGGTGAGGGCCGACGGGACCGTTCCCTTTCGGCACCCGGTGAGCACCAGCCAGTGCCCGTCATGGCGTTCGGCCAGGTCGGAGAGCTCGAAGATGGGCCTGCCCTTCTCCTTTCCTGCCAGGTGGGCGACGGCTATCGCCCTGCTCAGGCGGGCATATCCCTCCGGATCTCGGGCTATGACCCCCACGTGCTCGCCGGGAGGGTCCGGGACCCCTGTCCGGTCGATCTTCTGGGTGCTCCGGTTCTGGGTGCTCCGGAGCTGGGTGCTCTGGGACCGGGGGAGCAGAGACAGCTCGGCACCGAACACCGACCGCAACCCGGCCAGCCTGGCCGCCTCGGCAAAGCGGACCACTCCGTAAAGACCGTCGTGGTCGGTGATGGCCAGGGCCTCGAGTCCCAGGCGCACACCCTCTGCGACCAGCTCTTCAGGGTGGGAGGCGCCGTCGAGGAAGCTGAAGTTCGAATGGCAGTGGAGCTCGGCGTAGGGGACCGCCATCAGCGGCCCCCCGATAGGTGGGGTCCCATCAGTCGTAGACCCCCTCGAGCCACCACCCCCCGTTTTCGGCAACGAGGAGTTGGGCGGAGCCGGAGCTCGTCACCAGCTGCACTCTCGCTCTGCGCCGGTGCTCCAGGGACCACCACCGTTCGTCGGCCGGCCAGGGCCCGGCCCACCTTTCGACCTTCTCCCATGGCCCGCCGCACACCGATATCCGGTCAGGTGCCGAAGAAAGAAGCACCCGGCCCGACACGTTGACCTCTTTGCCGGCGGCATCGACCAGGGTGACCGGCACCGGCTTCTCGAGTACCACCGCCGGAGAAGGAGGTGGGATCCTCCCCGGCCATGGGGCGGTGTTGGAAGGGTGGACTGTATTTATTGAGTGCGCCGGATTTATTGAGCGCACCGGATTTATGGACCGCGGAGCCGAAGAACGCGCCAAGGAACGCTCGACCGAGCGGTCCACCCTTGTGCCCACCACCCGGCTGTCGACCGGTACCAGGCGGGCGCGTTCGGATGGCGACCTGCCCCCCTGGAGCCTGACGGCCAACACCTCTTCGGGTCCGAGCTCTTCTTGAATGCGGCCGATGGCGATCCCGGCACGGACGTCAGCCTCGGCGGTCCCTCCCCAGAACCCGGGCTGGCGTACCACAGGCCCGTTCGCCCCGTTCTTGCCGTTGACCTGGGCATCTGCCGGATCTGGGACACGCAGCCCCGGCAATTCGCCTGTCTTCCCCGAGGCGGCCCGGTGGCAGGCGACTCCGTCTGTGCCGAAGCGTGCGAGGACATGCCTGGTGGGAAGAGCCGCGAACTGACCGAGGGTCCTGATCCCGAGCCTGCCGCAAAGCTCCGCAAGCTCATCGCGTTCGAGTATCCCGACGGGCCACGACGTAAGGAAAGCCGGGGTGCCTCCGGGCGGGACGACGAAAGCTGAACCAACAGCCTCCGACACCCCTGTCCGCCCGGCCAGAACCGCTGCGAACAGCCCGTCGGCAACCCCCACCCCGGCTCCCGTCCCCTGGACCGCTTCTTCAACGGTCCGGGCGACCAGTAGGGAGAAAGAGGGATCGCCTCCGAAGTAACGCGAAGGCCCGATGGTGGGGATGGCGCATACTCCGGGCCTCACCTTCTCTATACGTGTCGCGAGAGGCGAAACCGCCTCGACAACCTGCTCGAACGCCCTCCTCTCGCGGCCCTCCTCTTTCTCTTCGAGCAGGTCAGGGCACCAAATGACCAGGTACCGCTCCATCTGCCCTGCCTGTTCCATCTCCCTGGCCGCTGCACCCGTCACCCGCCCGAGCTCGTGCGGGCGGCAACAGGGATGTGAGCTTCCAGAACGTGAGCTTCGGGAACATCCTCGGCGGTCACAGCTCCTGACTCACCGGGGAGCCAGAGCCTCCGGCGTACCGGCCGCGAAGCCCCCCTTCTTCCCACTGCAACAACCGTCGCCACCCTCGACTTCAGGTGGCCGTGGCCCTCGCCCACGCCGCCCCAGCCGGCATCGTGGACGCGAAATACCAGGTCAGGGGCCTCTGGCCAGGCCTTCTCTCCCGCCAGAACGATCAATACGGCCCGCCTCCGGCGAGCCAGAGCGGTGAGCCTGCGTGCCATGGTCAGGCGGGCGGGAAAGGGGAGGCGCAGTATCACGAGGTCCATCCCGTCGAGCGCGGCTGACACCACTTCCGCCCAGTTGTGCCCGGGGCGGGGGACGATCGCCAGGTGGTCGAGGTCCATGCCGAGCTCGGCCATGGCGACCAGCCCGGCATTGTTGAACCCGACGGCGAGGCACCAAGATCCCGCCGCGCTGGCCGCCACCCCGAGCGCCATTGAAAGGGTGGTGGCTCCTCCGGCTCCGGGTCCCTCCCAACCTCTGCTGAGCCGGTTGGTCCTAGCGGTGCCGGTGTCGACGAGAAGAACGCTCCCGCGTTCGAGACCCCTCCCGCCAAGCAGTGGAGCGAGGGCTTCTGTTACCGGTAGGAGCTGGCTTGCACTCGACGAGACGGGGGCCACCTCCGCTCGGAGCTCCACAGGAATCGAAGCCATCTCCGAACACTATCGAACATATGTTCGACTGGACACAGGGACTTTTCCACAACTCCCCGGGTCGGCGGCAGGTCGCTGCAGGCGCTCGGCTGCCGTTGGTACGGCGCAGAAATTAGAGCTCCAAGCTGGGACTTTGCAGTTCTGGAGCTTGTTGCACGGTCTGTCGCAGAGCCTGGTGCGGGGCCTTTTGTTGAGGCTGTTGTTGGAGTGACGGCTGCTGCGACATCACCTGGGGGCGTTCGATCTCGAGGATTCTGTTCTGCGAGACGACAGACCTCCAGGGCTCCTCGGAGAACCACGGGGTGAGCTTCACGTAACCCATGTTGGAACGCTCGTCGACGACGAGAGCTTTGCCGTCTTCACCACGCGAAAGCTCGTCGACTGCAAGGCGTGGACGAATCCGCGTTGATGTGGTGACACTCGGCATCGCCTGTGACGGGCTCCCCCTGCGCGCGAAATGATCGATCATCACGCGCATGTGCCCCCTGTCCTCGTCGACCGGAACAGAGATCGATTTCGTCACCACTTCTTCTTCTCCGGCGAGCGAAGACAACATCTCGAGTGTCTTTACGTCTTGAATGCCCGGGAGCACGACGGTCGTACCGAAAAGTGAAAGCCAACCTTCCGCCGACGTTCCCCATCGGGCACGCGCCTGCGAAAGGTCCTGCAGGCACGCGAGTGTGATCACACCTTGGCCCCCTCCTTCTGAAACCGTCTTCGACAGGTCGGGTAGAGGTGCAATGTTCGCGACCTCGTCGAGCGCGAGTAGAAGCGGTGACGTGACGTCGACGCCGTCTCGCGCGCGTTCGTACGCGGCAGTGCGTATGTCGGTCAACAAGCCCACTACCAGGGGAGATACAACATCTTGATGTCGCGCTGACGCGCAGATGTAGATCGTCCCCGCATCGCGGCACCACTGCGACGCGTCGAACGGGACACCTTCTGTCGTCTTCATCGCCCCTTGCGAGTGGTACGCGTCGAGCACACGCGAAGTGGTCGACCAGATCCCGCTCAACTCTCGCTGCTCGAGCATCGCGATCCCTCCCAAAAGGTTGCTCGCAAGCTCGTTGCCCGACTCGTCGAGTATCGACAACGCGGGTCCGGCTTGATGACGATCGACCCACTTGATGACTGTCGACATCGGCGCATCCTCGAGTGAGGCCGCGTGCAGAAGTGTGGAGAGGAGTGCTTCCGCGCGTTCATGCCAGTGGTCTTGATGGCCGTCCGGCGCGGATTTCGATCCCGATGCGCCTGACGACGACGCAATGTTCATCATTCGCGCGACCAGACGCGCGTCGTCCCAAAGTGCACACGCAGCTACAGGCGACCAAACAAGTGGCGCCACCCCCGGCGGACGCTCGACAGTCCCGCTGGGGTCGTAAAGCAGCGTTTCCCCTGCTCGGGAGCGTGAATCGGCCGTGATCCGCATCACTTCAGGCTTGGTTGACGTCGATACGACGGGGCCTGTCGCCGACAAAATGGCGGGAATGACGATCGATGTGGTCTTGCCCGAACGCGGTGGACCTAAAACGAGCACTGCGCGTTCCGGGCTGGCCCAAACCGCTCCATCCGTGCCTCCACCTACGTAGATACCGCCTCCTGCACGTCGCGAAGCTGCCCGAACGAACGAGTAAGCGTCGTCAAGATGCATCACGGCGCGGCCAGAGGATCGTCAACTGACGTTCGAAAACGCGGTGGGACACGTTTTGAGCACCAGATCGAGTCGGTCACGTCGATTACGACGGTGTTCGCGGCGTTGATCGCAGTGATCGCGCTGTTCGCGGTGCCATTCGCGGCGCTGATCGCGCCGATCGCACCTGTCGCGACGTTCCGCGTCGGATCGACACCACGCAGCGTCACTCAGAGTCACGCGAACTCAGGTCTGAACGACGGAACGCCGTCGCGAACGACGATCGTGCCGGGGATGCCGAGGAAGTCGATCGGATCGAGATCCGATGCGCGAGGACGACGTTTGGTGTCCACATGGCGACCGCGGAGGACCACAACGCGACCAATTTGTTCTCCCAGTGTGATGATCAACTCGAGGCGAATATCGGACCCTTCGACGCTCTCGGCCTCGATGACGATCGCGTCGTAGATTCCATCGGGAAGTCCACTCATCGAAAAAATATCCTTGTATCAAAAGGGATTTCACGCAACATATTGTTTTTGCGCAGTGATGATGTATCGTGATCGACACCAAGAACGCGCCTTCAAAACGCGAGCTCATTTGTTCGCGCTCTAGTCGGGATCGCGGCCCGCGATTGCGATAATGCTTGACCTGCGACTAAATCGCGCCTTTGATTATTGTGATTCCGTGATCACGGACGATGGTCCGGGACACTTTCAGGAGGTGGCGTGAACAGATCGGAGCTCATCGATTCGGTCGCGAAGGAGTTGTCGCTCACAAGGCGCGACGCCGAAGCGGCTGTCGGTGCTGTGATCGGAAACATCGTCGACGAAGTTCGTTCGGGACGTCGCGTTTCGATCGTCGGGTTCGGAAGTTTCAGTCCGACCCGACGTGGAGCGCGTGTCGGACGTAATCCGCAGACGGGTGCGCCGGTCAACATTCCAGCATCGAGAGGGGTGCGGTTCGGCGCCAGCTCCACTTTGAAGGACATTGTGAACGGTAAGGCCGAACCAACGGCCAGAAAGGCGGTGAGAGTGCCAGCGAAGAGCACGGCTAAGAAGAGCACGGCCCGTAAGACTGCGGCCAGAAAGACGGTCGCACGTAAGACGGCAGCCAAGCGGACGGGAGCGCGTAAGACCGCTGCCCGTAAGACGACTGCCAAGCGGGCTCCGGCTCGTAAGTCGGCTGCCCGCAAGAGCACGGCCCGCAAGACCACAGCCCGCAAGACCACGGCCCGGAAGGTTGGAGCCCGCAAGGCGACAGCCAAGAAGACCACGGCCAAGAGGGCTACGGCCAAGAAGGCCACTGCACGCAAGACTGCTGCTCGTAAGACCACGGCTCGCAAGACCACGGCGAAGAAGGCCGGAGCCCGTAAGACGACAGCACGCAAGACCACAGCGCGTAAGACCGCTGCCCGCAAGACGACTGCCAAGAGGGCTCCTGCCCGCAAAGCAGCAACCAAGCGGGCTCCGCGTAAGACGACGGCTCGTAAAAGGGTCGCCGCCAAGCGCTGAGACGGCGTGCAGGTCGCCACATAAGTGGCTGGCTTGTGAACAAGTAGCGAATGAGGGGCCTTCGGGCCCCTCATTCGTTTTTGGGCGCTTCCGACTGGACACGGATCAATCGTGCAGATGCGGTTTGCCCACAACCTCGCCAACCACCTTGCAGACGTCCCCGCTTCGGGTCGTACGGCGTCGTTCTGTGCCTGTAGGTCCCCGTCCGCGCCGCTTTTATGTTCGCTCTGCTCTGCCCTGCCCTGCTCTGCTCCGCTCCGCTCCGCTCTGCTCTGCTCTGCTCTGCTCTGTTCTGTGTTTGCTGTGTGTCGCTTCGGCGCCGCTACGTGCGGTCGATGAGATGGAACGCCTCGCCCAGCGCCACGCCGCCAAGAGATCCGTGCGACGCCAATTGCTTGTGAACTCGTTCAGCGAACGCGGCCGATTCAGATGCGATCACATCGTCGGTCTTCTCGCCCTCGTCTGCGCCTACGCCACCCGTGCCGATACCCATGGTCGACAGATGTTGGCTGCGGTGCGCCATCAACGCGTCGAGCTTCGTCGTGAAGAACGGCGTGACGTCCTCCACATGATTAGGGGAGTCCGCTTCCCACAGCAGCAGGCAATCAGGTCGGTGCGCCGGCCCGGCATCGGGAAAGAAAGTGGGCTCGCGTGCGACCACCAGTCCGTCCGTTACGAGCCATCCGGCGTGGCGGTGGTCCGGATGCAGGCGGTAGCGCCGCCACGGATCGTGCCCCAGAAGGATGTCGGGCTTGACGCGTCTGATCACCTCGCAAACGAGCTTGCGGGTTGCCATGTCCGACTCGAGCAGACCGTCGGTGATCCTGAGGAACGTGACGTCGCCGCCTCCGAGAATCCGGGCCGCTTCGCTTTGTTCCTCCTTGCGGATTCGCCGCAGCTGTTCGATGTCGGTCGATTGGTCCCACGTTCCCTTGGAGCCGTCCGTGAGCACAAGATGGTGAATGCTGCATCCGGAGGCGGCCCATTTGGCGAGCGTCCCGCCGCAGCCGAATTCGATGTCGTCGGGATGCGCGCCAACCGCGAGAGCCACCTTCGGGGTCGGAAGGTCGACCGAAATCCCCCATTCGTGCGAAGGGGAACTCAGCGGGTCTGGCGACGCCTGCGACACCTGCGAGGATCTGATTGCTTCGTCGGGTAGGTCTCCGACAGGCACTACGCGGGGAGGGACCCCGCTCACCGGCGGATCTGGGACACAGACACAGACACAGACACCGACACCGACACCGACACAGTCACTCCCGATCTCACGCGACGAGCCATCCCGGGATGTCGGCTGGCACGTCGACGTCCCATGCAAGCTCAGGCACGCGCACGATCCGAGGATCGAATCCGATCCGGGCGGCTTCGGCACAGTGGCGTTCGAACGAGCCCGGCCCATAGCTGAACCGAAACCCGGCATTGGCAGGAACGCAGATGATGTTGGTCCCGTCATCACGCCGATCGGGAACGAGCGTTATCCCTCCTGCGCCGGCCAACGACGCGAGCCCGGAAGCGAGCGGAAGGTCCGCATGCACCACCAGCACCTCTTCGGCTCCGGCTCGGGCGATCGCGTCGACTCCGGCCGTGACTGCACCGTTCAATCCGAGCCCCGGTTCTTCGTAGAGCAGGGCGCCGTGCTCTACCGCCCACGCAGCCACCTCGGGGTCGTCGCATACGACGGCGGTGACAAGCGGGGAGCAGGCACCGAGGACGTGCTCCGCCATCGACCGGGCGAGCGCAGCGCGCTCGGAAGGTCCCAATGCCGGAGCGAGCCGCCTCTTCGCCTGGGCGAATCCCTTCACCGGCACCAGGGCGACGCATCCCGACAACGCAGACAGGTCAGTCACCTCGTCGCCACACCCACAGAGCGTAGGCAGGGTTTACCTGATCCCGATCGGATCGACCGTTACTCAGGGCTTACTCAGGGCTCTGTGATGCGCAGAGTGGCGATGCCGAACGCCTTGAGTTTGAAGCTCCCCTCGAACGGTCCGACAGGCTTGCCGCGCAGGTCCACGATCCAACCCGAGCGTGAAGGCAGGCTCACCGTCGCCTCTTCAGCTGTGGGATTGAACACCCGTACTTCGAGGGCGCCCGCTTCACGGCGCACCGCGGAAACCTGCGCTCCTTCGACCCGTAGGGCCGATCCCTCAGAGGGACGCGTGCCGCCCCCCGGTGCGGTCACGAGCTCGAGAGGCAGGAACGCGTCGTCGACCAGTGCGTAGGGGTCTTCGCAGTTGAGCTGGATCGCGTAGTCGGCCTCGATGGTCTTTCCCACAAGCTGCAGACCCTCGACCGGCGTGAGCGGTCCGGCCGGAAGTGGCCGGTAGGCCATGCCCAGACGCGAGAGCATGCCCGTCGAGCGAAGCAGGGTGATGGCGATCGAGCCGGCCTTCGCCTCTTCGCCCGCACCTTCGATATCCACGAGCTCGTACTCGAGAAGGCCTACGTGGGCGACCGTTACGCCGCCGGCGCTCACGAAGCGCCGCGACGGGAACGTGGGGAGCCCGAACTCGTCCGCCCGGCCCTCAGCGGTCAGACCGCGCCGCACGATCGTGAACGCACACTCGGCGTCCGAGTGGTCCGTCGGCTCGGCCAACGGCAGGTGGACGCGGACCCTGTGGTCCTTCGACGGGTTCACGAACTTGGTGTTGACCCGGACGAACGACTCATCCGCGCGCAGCGTCAATGTCGTGGTGACATCGACCTTGTGCTCTCCGACCCTCGCATTGGTGAATGCCTCGACCTGGTCGGGCCACGTGTAGCTCGAGATGATGAGAGCGCTCGCCTCGACCGGACCTGGGCTGGCCACCAGAACCAGCACCGAGTCGGGCTCGCTTATGAACTTGTTCTGACGCGGCGGTGAGTAGTTGTAAGAGTCGCCGAAGTCCCCGTCGTCCACGATCCGGCCGAACCCCTTGACGCCGTTGAGCGACCAGGTCCCGTCGGACTTGTCGATCGACACGTTCAGAAGGCCGTTCGAAAGAACAGTCGCCGCGTCAGAGTCCTCAACTGACACCGGATTCGACAGCTGGTCGATCTCGAACTTGTTCCAACCGAATCCCGGCACCTCTTTCACACGCGCGAGAACCCGTGACACCTCGGGCTGGTCGATCCTGACCCTCACCACGGCGTCCGGCCTGGCGCCCAAACGTGTGTACATGTCCTGTTTGATGCTTGCGATGGGCACGTCGTAGGTCTCTTCTGGCCCGAAGGCGATCACGACGTCGATGCCCGTCTCGTCTTCGGACACCTGGATGTCCTGGATCCAGGTGTACGGGTTGATCTGGCTCCCACTCGGAAGCAGGCCGATCAATGTGCGCACGGTGGCCGCGTCGAGAGTCATCGCCCCCATGCCGCGGGGGATGCCGAATGCACCTTCGGGCTGTTCGAGCTCCTGCGTGCCCGCGGGCGCCTCGCGGCCGGGAAGGACCGCCTCGATGACGCCGCTTCTCGGGCGCGAAGACGGGTTGACCAAGACCGGACCCGCTGATTCCAGGCTCTTGCCGAACGCGAGGAGCCCCCGGAACGCCAGCTCTTTGGCTATAGTCCGCGACTCCGAGAAACGCTCGAGCACCGCGTCGACGACCTCGTCGACCGAGCACGCGCAGATCGAGTCGTGTGCCGCGTTTCGCACCACGCCGAGCCACGCCAGATGCAGAAGGCTCTCGGGGTAGTGATCGGCCGGCTGGAAGAGCGCGGAATAGGGCTCCGCGCGCTGTTCGAGCTGACGCTCGGTCGTGGCGGCCGAAACCTTCACATCGACGCGGTTGGACGCGACGCCCATCAACACGTTCGCCCTGAAGCCTGATCGCAGCTCGCCCTTCCAACTGGGCAGCTCTTCACGGGGAGCCTTGGCAAGATATTCAGCGAGCGATGTGACCTCGAGTTCCAGGTCCTCCTGGATCTCGTTAGCCTCTGCGACGACGCGCCCCAGCCACGGCTGCGGTTCCTGATGGTCGGTGCCGTTCATGAACAGCAGGCCGTTCAACAGGAAACTCCCGACTTCCTCGATGTGGTCGTCGATGCGCTGCACGAGCGCCTTGGCGTCGTCGCCGATCGCGGCGCCATTGCCGTAACCGGTCATCAGGTACTCGGCGCGGATCACAGAGCCGTCAGGCGACTCCCACCAGAAGCCGCTGCGGTCGATGGCTGAGGGGACACCGCGCCAAACGACCGTGTCTTCGAAACCGGCCAGCTTCAGGATCTGCGGCATCTGGGCGATATGCCCGAACATGTCGGGCAGGTAGCCGACGTTCATCACGCCGCCGAATGCCGCGCCGCGCCCGATCCCCATCTGCAGATCGCGGATGATCGTCTCACCCGACACAAGGAACTCGTCGAGCAGCACGTACCACGGGCCCATGGTCAGGCGTCCCGTCGCCGCGAGGGCCCTGATGCGCGCCTCGGCTTCGGGACGCACCTCGAGGTAGTCGTCCACCACGGCAATCTGCCCGTCGAGCATGAACCGGGCGTAAGACGGATCCTTCTCGAGCAATGGGATCAGCTTGTCGAACATGTCGACCAGCCGCATGCGGAAGCTCTGGAACGGCTCGTACCACTCCCGGTCCCAGTGGGTGTGCGGAACTATCGCTACGTGTCGAGGCATAACCAGAGGCTATGCCCACCGGGGCCATGAGCACTCCCCGCCAGCAGGTAGCTTCACGGACCTGTGCGACCTCTTGGTTGGGAGTCTCATTTCGGGGCAGTTGATAGTAAAGGGCAGGCAAATTATGGGGAACATGAGGCGGGCGCAGTGGACGTGCTCGCGTCTGGAACCCTGCCTGCCGCCTGGACCCGGTCCTGGGGGGCGGACCGGGGAGCCAGGACCCTTTTCTTCACCGCCGACGGGGACTCTCCGCGCTGGGTGACTGCGGGCGAGCTGGACGACCGCTCGCGCACAGCAGCCTCCAAGCTTGCCGGGCTCGGTCTTGCCGAGGGGTCCCGGGTGCTGTGGCGATCGGCGCGGACTCTCGACTCGGTGGTCGCGTGCATCGCGGTGCTTCGCGCCGGACTGGTGTTGGTGCCCGTCGACCCCGGCGTGACCGACCGCGAGCTGCGTCACGTGGTGGCGGAGGTCCGACCGGCTGTTGCGATCGTCGACGACGAGAACGTGGCGACCACGATTGCTAATGAGGCTGCTTCTGTGGCCGGCGGCGCCGGCAATGAGATTGTCGTGTGCGGGATGGACCTGGCAGATCTGGGCCCTCAGGTCGGTGACCCTGTGATCGACCGCAGCCCGCCCCACGCGGCGGCGTTGATCGGTTTCACCTCGGGTACCACCGGCGCACCGAAAGGCGCGGTGCTCACTCACGCCAACATGCTCGCCAACGCGGAGGGTTTGCGACTGGCCTGGCGCTGGTCACCGGAGGATCGCCTCATCCACGCGCTCCCGCTGTTCCACGGGCACGGGTTGTGCGCGGCTCTCTTCGGGACGCTTCTGGCCGAGGCATCGGCGGTGGTCCTTCCTGCGTTCGACGCAGGTTCGGTGCTCGACGAGTCCTCTCGTCACGGTGCCACGCTGTTCTTCGGCGTCCCCACCATGTATCACCGCATCGCTTCGTCCGGACGTGCCGGTGAGCTGTCCAAGTTGCGGCTCAGCTGCTCCGGATCCGCGGCGTTGCCCGCGGACCTCCATCGCGAGTTGGAGCGCGCTTCAGGGGCGAGCGTTCTCGAGCGCTATGGCATGACCGAGACCCTTCTCACCGTCTCCAACCCTTACGACGGCGAACGGCGCCCGGGCTCGATCGGTTTCCCGCTTCCGACCACCGAGGCGATGATCGAGGATCCCGAGTCGAGTGATACAGCTTCTGAAGGTCCCGGTTCCGGGGGTCCCGGTTCCGGGGGCCCCGGTTTTGGAGCGGAGCTTCTGGTCAAGGGTCCCACGGTATTCGCCGGCTACTTCGACAAGCCCGCCCAGACCGCGGAGAAGTTGAGTCCTGATGGCTGGTTCCGAACGGGGGACATTGGGGTCGTCGAAGACGGCTACGTGCGGCTTTTGGGTCGCTCGACCGAGATGGTCATAACCGGAGGGCACAACGTCTACCCGGCCGAAGTGGAAGATGTTCTCCTTACTTATCCCGGGGTAGCGGAGGTGGCCGTCTCTGGGACGCCGTCTGACGAGTGGGGCGAGGTGGTCACCGCCTGGATCGTGTCGACATCCGGGAAGCTCGATGTGGACGGCCTATTGGCCCACGCGGCGAAGGGCCTTTCCAGTTACAAGCGGCCCCGCATCGTGAGGCAGGTGGACAGCCTGCCCCGCAACTCGATGGGCAAGGTCATGAGGCGGTCGCTCTCGTGAGGATCGCGTTCGGGACCGACGAAGAGACGCCGATCACAAAGGCCATGCGCGATCACCTGAGCGCCGCAGGTCACCAGGTTGTCTGGCTGGCGGAAGGTGAGGAATGGCCCGAGGTGGGCCGGGCCGTCGGCCAGGCGGTGGCCGCGGGTTCGGCGGAACGTGGCGTGGTGTGCTGCTACACCGGCACCGGAGTGTCGATGGCCGCGAACAAGGTCCGCGGGGTCAGGGCCGCTCTATGCACCGACGCGGCAACCGCCGCCGGATCCAGAAAGTGGAACGACTCGAACGTCCTGGCCGTCGGGCTTCGTCTCGTCTCTCCGGACGTCGCCACCGAGATATTGGATGCGTTCATCACCACTTCGGCCGACGATTCTGAGCGCGACGCCATCTCGCGGGTCGAATAACCCTGAACTAGCCTCCGGAGGATGCCGACCTTCTTGATGCTTTCGACACTTGGACCAGAGGGCATGGCAACGCTCAGGACCCATCCGGCGCGACTGAAAGAAGTCAACTCCGAGGTGGAGCAGATGGGTTGCCGGGTCGTTGCACAGTGGGCGCTACTGGGCGACTACGACTTCGCCACCATCTTGGAGGCTCCGGACGAACGGGCTGTCGCTCGCGTCGCGGTCTCGCTCGGCGCGCGGGGAACCCTCAAGACCAGGACACTTTCTGCGATTCCGATCGACGAGTTCGTCGACCTGCTCACCCAATAGTGACCCGCCTGCGTCCAATAGTGATCCAACTAGCCCCAATAGTGATCCAGCTAGCAGAGACTCAGTACCACCAGAAGTCGCGCTTGCGCCTTTCTACGCGCACCTCTGTCTCGTCGAAGTCGTCGGGCAGGATGCTGCCGTCCGACAGCCTCTTTATCCCGTAACGGTTACTCCTGTGCTCGGCTACCTCGAACCCCCTCGACCACTCGCCGACGAATCGGCTGCGGACCTCGACGCGCGTTCCGACAGGTATCGGTTCGGCACCGGGCCGCGGAGCATCTGACATGAGCTCAGGGGATAGATCGGCCGTTACCTCAGCCAAGTGCCCTCCTCCGGGCAGGAGATCGCAGACAGACAGATCGCTGGCAAACGAGAGATCGCGGGGTCTGGGCGATGCACCTTCCAATATCATGCGCCCGAGCCGACCCAACGGCAAGAGGGGACCTTCGCTTGCACATGAGCGCAAGCTCTGGCGAGCGGGCCACCAGATCGTCGCCGGCATGGACGAGGTGGGACGGGGCGCCTGGGCCGGACCGCTCAGCGTCGGCGTGGCGGTCATGACGAACGGGGTCCGCCGGGTGCCGACCGGACTCAGGGATTCCAAGCAACTGGCGGAGCCGGTGCGCGAAAACATGTTCGATCGCGTCGGCAAATGGTGTGGTGCCTGGGCTGTCGGTCATTCGTCTCCGCTCGAATGTGACGCCCTCGGCATGACGAAGGCGCTTCGTCTTGCTGCGCGTCGCGCCTTTTGGGCTCTGCCCCCCGAGGCGTTTCCCGATGCGGTGGTTCTGGATGGCTCTTTCGATTTTCTTTCCCCGCGCAAAAACGGGGCAGATGACCGTCCGGTGGATGACTGCGGAGAGGACGCCTTCGTGCAGGGCGAGATGATCACCGATGATCCCCGCATCACCGACTCCCGGGTCGCCGACCTCGTCTCAATGCTCGGGGACGACCCCGTGTACCGGGAGTTGACCCATGTCGAGCTCCCCGACGGTCGACGGCCGCAGGTGAAGACGGTGATAAAGGGCGACGACCTGTGCGCTTCCGTTGCGGCCGCTTCTGTGCTGGCGAAGGTCACCCGTGACCGGCTTATGCGTGGTGATGCCGGCAACTATCCGGCGTTCGATTTCGAGCAGAACAAGGGCTACCCGTCCCCGTCGCACAAGATGGCGCTGCGCGGCTACGGACTGACCGCCATTCACAGACGGACCTGGGCCTTCGTGGACTGGTTGCCGATTCGCTCGACCTGGGACCCGCAGCGCGATCAGACCGCGGACGTGTTCCTCGAGGAAATGCCTGACCTCTCTCTCGAAGAGATGCCTGAGCTCTCTTTCGAAGAGCTCCTGCCGGGCGAGTAGCTCAGCGAACTTCTTCCTCCTGGCGCTTCTCGCCTTGCCCCTTCTCGTCATGCATCTCCTGGTCGAGAACCGAAGAAGCGACCTCGAATCTCGCTCCGCCCCGACGCTTAGCCAGGTACATGGCGGCATCGGCGGCTTCTTGCACGCGCTCGACTTCGCTGTCGTAGAAGCCGAAGGCGATACCGGCGCTGATGCGCGCCGGTTCGCCGTTGACCGGTGACTGTTCAAGCGCGGCCAGCATCCGCCCGGTCACCGTCTTTCCCGCCTCCTCGTCCGCGTCGAACAAGAAAGCTGTGAACTCGTCGCCACCGATTCGTGCAAGAACGTCGCCGCGTCTAAGTGCCTGACTGAGCGTCGCCGCGACGTGCAGCAACAAGGCGTCACCGGCGGCGTGGCCCATGGTGTCGTTCACGCGCTTCAGCCCGTCGAGGTCGATGGCGACGATGGCGAACGAACGTCTTCCTGGTCTGTTCGCAATGGTCTGCTCGAACCCCCGCCGGTTGAATATGCCTGTGAGGGCGTCCGTAGTGGCGAGCTCGCTGATCGACTCGTGAGCGAGAGCGTTACTCAGAGCCAGTTCGGTCAGGTGACCAACGGCCTGGCACTGGTTGAACAGATCTTCGGACGCGGGGCCGTTTCGAAGCGGTACGGTCAGCACGCCGTCTATGACTCCCGCGCAGTAAACGGGGACGTAGATCGTGTGGGTGATGCCCAGGTGTTCCATCATCCAACGAACGGTGGGGCCCGTCCGGCCCGGATCGAAAGCCCCTTGTATCGCGAGACCACTCGTCATCACATCTGTTAGGTAAGGGTGGTCGGACAGGTCGAACGACTTGCCTATCTCTACGTCGGCTTCGTCGTACTCGGTGATGATGTGCACGGTGTCTCCGCTCACGCGCATGTACTGGGCGCGGCGTCCGCCGACACCCGAGGGCGAGGTCAGCTCGGCCGCAAGCTGTGTGGCGGCGTGGAGGACGTCGAGAGGGGAGAGGGAGGCGGTCAGCTTCTCGGCGGCGCCGACAAGTGAAGCGGTTCGACGGTACTGATCATCGTGAGCCGCCATCGAAGAAATGATCCGGTCGCGCAGCCCGTGCGCGGCGTAAGAGACAAGGAATCCGATTGCGCTCCAGAACAGGATGCGTCTGAAGATGACCGTTCCGGAGTCGGCAGTCGGAACGAGCGAAGTGACGATCTCGAATTCGACTATCGCCAGCACGACCACGAACGATTCCCATCGCTTGTGGAAAAGAGCGGTCCAAACGAGCGGGATGAGAATGACGATCCCGGTGCCCGAGAGCGATCCGCCCGCTGCGAGGGTGAGCGTCAGGACCTGGACGGCGTAAGCGACAGGTACGAGCACGGTGGCCCATTGCGGAAGGCGCGACCACGGAAGCAGCCACACGCTGAGAGATATGGCCGCCAGAAGAATCACCGACGCGACCGTGTCTGGCATCGAGGTCGGTCCAGGGGGTAGCCCGAGGCTCGCTTCTGCCGCGAATGCGACAAGGGCAAACGGTAGGACGCGTTTGAAGACGCCTGCTCCGAAAGGTCCCGTCCCCGTCCTCGTCCCCGTTGCCGTCCCCGTCCCCGCCCGCGGGTCGTTTATTGCTCGCGCCGGCTGGACCGGATGCTCTGCCACCAGCTGACATTTCGGCGGGTTCCGGGAGATTCATTAGCACTACTTGTGATTTCGCCGAGAACAGATTCATGCCGCTGACGTGGACAAATGCACAAGCCCGACCAGGTTTTGCCCTCATTGCGGATACGGCCGGCCTTCCGGAGAACCGGTTCATCTACTTACGTAACGAGACCATCCGGGCCTACTTCGACGCTCCCGACGGCTCCTTCGGAAGACCGAGAACCCGCTCCGCCACGATGTTTCGGAGCACCTCGTCTGTTCCGCCGGCGATGCGCATTCCAGATACGCCGAGCACATAGCGGGACCAGGCGTACGTTCCCCACTCGCCCGTATCCGCCACCAGCTTCGGACCCAGCACGGAGGAAAGAAAATCGCTCGTCCTTCGCATGTTCGCGGTAAGAGAGAGCTTGGCGATCGACATCTCGGGCCCCGGCAGCCCGCCCGCTGCGATCTTCGCCATGGCACGCAGGTTCGTGTAGTTGGCGACGCGCCCCGAGATGAAGATGTTCGCCAGCTGCTGACGGATGAGCGGGTCGGTGTTCTTGCCTTCGTGGCGCATGAGCTCGATCAACCGCTCGCTTCCGGCACCGCTCGAAACGAGCCCGCCTCCGATCGCGGCACGTTCGTTCATGAGAGTGGTAAGGGCGACGGTCCATCCACCGTTCACGTCTCCCAAGCGGTGCGAGTCGGGGATGCGCACTTCGGTGAAGAACACCTCGTTGAACGAAGCGCCGCCCGTCATCTGGCGAAGCGGCCTCGTCTCGACCCCCGGCGCGTGCATGTCGACCACGAATGCGGTGATGCCCTTGTGCTTAGGAGCCTCGGGATCCGTGCGACAGACGATCTCGCCGATGTCGGAGAGGTGCGCGCCCGACGTCCATACCTTCTGCCCGGTCACGATCCACTCGTCTCCGTCTTTCACAGCTCGGGCCTGGATCGAGGCAAGATCGCTTCCGGCTGCCGGCTCACTAAAGAGTTGGCAACCGACAATGTCTCCCCGATACATCTTTTTCAGGTAGAGGTCCTTAACCTGATCGTTGGCGTGGGCGAGGATGGTCGGTGCCACCATCCCGAGACCGATCCCGTAGACGGCTTGGTTCGGTGTCTCGAACTTCGTCTCGATCGAGTCGTATATCCGCTGGTACTCCTTGGGCAGGGCCCTCCCGCCGTACCGGGTAGGGCCGGTTATCCAGCCGAATCCTGCGTCGTATCTTGTCTGCGCCCACTTCATCGACTGGACGAGATCCGCGCGCTCTTCCTCGGGCTCCCTTTCCGGAAGGACAGACACCTCGTCGGAGCCCTCACCCCAACCGGATCGCACCTCGACTCGGGGTTCGCAGCTCTGCTCGAGGAAGCTGATCGCCTCGGTACGAAAATCCTCTTCAGAGATCACGCTTGCCATCGCATCGGACATGGCCCCATTGTGGTCGGCTTCGGCCGGGTACGTGCAAAGGCCGAGGCCGGTAGTTGAGTGGTCTGCCCACGGCGGGTGGGGCTGGCAGGGCTGGGGCGGGCGGGCTGGGGCGGGCGGGGCCGGGGCGGGTGACAGTCCCCCGAACCGCGGCAAAGTCCAGGGTTCGCGGTAGAAAGAAGCAATGGCCTATGTGCTAGCTCTCGGAGCTGCGCTGGCAAATGCCGTAACCACGATCCTTCAGCGGATCGGCGTCGAGACGGCGCCAAAAGAGGCCTCGATGCACTTGAGCCTGATCACCCACGCCATCCACCGGCGCGTGTGGTTGGTCGGAATGGGCCTGATGGTGGCCTCGTTCGGGCTGCAGGCCACCGCCTTGGCCAAGGGACGCCTGTCGCTGGTCCAGCCGGTCCTCACGTCGGAGTTGCCGATCCTGGTGATCATCCTCGTCGTGTGGTTCGGGCAACGGATCGGGTGGCACGAGGTGGTCGGTTCTACAGCGGCGGCCGGTGGGCTGGCGGCGTTCCTGCTCGCGGCTAATCCGCAGGGGGGCGACAACGTGCCCAGTGTGCGCACGTGGGGGCTCGCTTCTATCGCCGGTATCGGAGCTATCAGCATTTCGGTGGCGCTTGCCCGCCGTGGGAGTCCAGCGTGGCGCGCCGCCTGGTTCGGTACGTCCGCCGCCATCTCCTATGCGTTCACCGCGGCATTCGCCAAACAGGTGACGGAACAGATCGGCGTCAGGTGGTACAGCCCGTTCCAGAACTGGCAGATCTGGGGAATGGCCGTAGCGGGGTTGTGTGGCGTCTTTTTGACTCAGAATGCGTTCCACGCTGGGCCGGTCACCGCATCGCAGTCGACGCTCGTGATTGTCGACCCGATCTGCTCGCTTCTTCTCGGGATCGGGCTCTTCGGAGACAACCTGCAGACTTCGGGGGCCAGGGGACCGCTCGAGAGCCTCGCTCTTATCGTGTTGTTCGGCGGCGTCTACTTTTTGGCCAGGTCACCCCTCGTGGCGACGGTCAGGTCAGAAGAGGAAGAGAACGGAGAGCACATCTACGGGTCTGACAGGAAGCACCGGCATCACTCGCCTGCAGGGCTTCTTGGTGCTCCTGACGCTGCACAACTCGCGTATGAGCACGACCTGCACCCACCAGAAGAGGTTGGAAACCCGGGCGGCCAACTCGGAATCCCGGGTGGCCAACTCGGAAACCCGGGTTGCCAGGTCGGAGCTGGCGGCTCGGAGGGGGCGGGCCGCGCGGATGGCGCCGGTGCTCCCAGCGGTATGCCGAGCCCGGTTGATACGGCGAGCCCGGGTGGCACCCCGAGCCCGGGCGATACAACGAACCAACCATCCACCTTTGCTGGCAGGCCGAATCCCGCCGGACCGGCCTCAATTGGCGACCTAAGTCCCGGCGGTGGTCATCATGGAATAGGCCAAAATCCATCCTGCTGCGGAGGAACCAAGACGTGAGTCCATCACGCGCATCTGATTCAAATGGAGAGGATCCGTCTAAGGGCGAACTCTCAAAACAGCGCTATGACCCATGGCGTGCGGTCCTCGACCGCATCGAGGACGCCGCGTCACTGATCGACGTCGATCCTGCACTGGTCTCCCTGATGTACAACCCCGAGCGGGTGCTCCAGGTGTCGGTCCCGGTGCGGATGGACGACGGACACGTGGAGGTATTCACGGGCTGGCGTGCTCACCACTCCACGATCAGAGGGCCGGCCAAAGGGGGAATCAGGTTTCACCCCGCCGTTACAGCCGACGAGGTCAGTGCTCTCGCCGCCGAGATGACACTCAAGTGTGCCGTGGTCGGGATCCCCTTCGGCGGGGGCAAGGGCGGGGTCCGGTGCGTTCCAGGTGAGTTGTCCGACGGAGAGTTGGAACGCCTCACCCGCAGGTACACATTCGGTATTTCTTCCCTGCTCGGTCCGGACCTCGACGTCCCCGCTCCCGACGTCAACACGGATGAACGGGTAATGGCTTGGCTACTCGACACTGTTGACATTCTCCACGGACGCCAGTCCATGCCGGCGGTCGTGACGGGCAAGCCGCTTTCAGTCGGCGGAATGAAGCTGCACTCGGGTGCGACAGCGACCGGCGTCGTTCGTTGCGTACGTCTCGCCTTCGCGCAGCTGGGCCTGACCATGGCGGGAAGCCGGGCGGTGGTCCAGGGATTCGGGAAGGTCGGAGGTCCTCTCGCGTTCCTCCTTTCTTCTGCAGGCATGCGCGTGGTCGCGGTGGGAGATGTGGGGGGAGCAGTGACAAACGCCGGAGGGCTCGACGTGCACGAGCTCGCCGAGCACGTGACCGCCACGGGTTCGGTTGCCGGGTTCGCCGGTGGCACGCCGCTGACCAACGAGGAGTTGTGGCAGGTCGAGGCTGAGCTCGTGGTACCGGCTGCACTCGAGGGAGCCATCGACGCGAGGGGCGCAGAGGCGATGACTGCCACGATCGTGGTCGAAGCGGCGAATGGCCCCACCACGCCTGACGCCGATCTCATCCTGAACAAAAAGGGCGTGACTGTCGTCCCCGACATCCTCGCCAACGCCGGTGGAGTCACCGCTTCGTACTTTGAATGGGCTCAGAGCAGAAGCGGGTTCCCGTGGGACGAAGAGACCATCGCCTCACGCCTGGCGGCGATCATGGACGACGCTTTCGACGCCGTGTGGAGGAGGTCGACCTCGCTCGGGGTCTCGATGAGAAGAGCGGCCGGTGCCCTCGCTTTAGAGCGGGTCGGCGAGGCCTTTTCTGCGCGGGGACTCTTCCCGTAAAGCGGGGCTCGGCGTACGGACGGCGGCCTACCTGATCGCCAGGACTCCGACCGCGGAGGCGATCGCCAACGGCGCAGCCCAAAGTCCGAGCTTCGTTGCGTGCCAAATGGAGGGCTCAGCACCCGCCTGTCGCGCGGCTCGTAGCCATAAGAACCATGACAACGAACCGGTGACGAACAGGTTCGGCCCGATGTCCAATCCGATCAATAGGGCGTAGGGATGCGCGGGCACACGAGCGGCGAGAAAAGATGCAGCCGGAAGATTGTTGAAGATCACGCTCGCCAGTGCCGCGGCCCCCGCGGTTGCGAGTGTTCCGAGATGTGCGAATGCGCGTGCCGGCAAGTCCCACTCTCTTCCTAAAACCCCGAGGGCGACCGCGATCTCGAACAGGCCCACCAAAACCGGAACATCCAGGGCGCCGGTCGTTGCGCCTATGTCGACCCTTCGCCGGACGATCTCGATGGTGACTGCTACGACTCCTAGTCCGGCTACGCACAATGCTGCAGCAGCACTGTGAAGGCCGACGACGGCGGCGCAGGCGATGAGCGCTACGACGAGACCGAACCAAAGCGAGCGATCGCGATCGGCTTCGAGCGCGGGCGTCGGAGTTATCCGAGATAACGGTGACCTCCCGAGCGGGAGCTTCAGTCCAACCAGATCCCGTCTGTGCGCGATACCGACCACGATGGCGGTGACGACGAGCGCCGCCGCCCAGATCGGCGCCATCTCGGAAGCGAACGCGGCGCCCGATTGGTGTGAGTGCCCGGAAACGATGATGTTGGTGAGGTTCGATCCCGGCAGGAGCAGGGAACCGGCGTTGCTCAATAGAAGACAGCCGTAGAGCATCGGCGCTTCGTTCATGCGCCGTGATCTGCACATCTGGATCAACACGGGCGTCACGAACAAGGCCGCTGTGTCGAGATTCAAGATCGCCGATACGACGCCGGTCACGGCTACTGCGCAGATGTACCTGCCGAGGTCGCCGCCGGGAAGGGCGGCCAACCGAAGTCCCGCTTGTTCGAAGACCTTTGTCTCGGACGCGACAAGCCCTACGAGGATCAGTCCGCCGACGAGCACGAAAGCAGGCCAGTCCTGCGCTGCCGCAGATCTACCCGCTCCCGGATCGAGGGCCACCGCCGCGACCAGGGCCGGAGTCCCCAAGCCGAGGAGCAGCAATCCAAGGCGGCTCGTGGACGTCACGAATGAGCGGCTCGTGGCCGTCACGAATGCGTGATTCTCACCAACCTCTGTCTACCCACTCCTGAAGGTGAGGCCTCTCATTACCGATGGTGGTCGGGTCGCCGTGTCCGGGCAGGACGATGGTGTCTGCGTCGAACTTCCTGAAGAGGCGGTCGTCGATCGACTTGATAATCGTCGGGAAGTCGCCACCTGGGAACTTCGTGTTGCCGGCTCCGCCCGGGAAGAGTGTGTCGCCGCTCAGAAGTATCGGCGTCCCCTCGACCGCGAAGCAGATCGATCCGGGGGTATGGCCGGGGGTCGCCACGGTCCTGACCCGCAGGTTTCCGACCTCGATCACCACGTCGTCCTCGATGATCATGTCGTAGGACGGAAGCATCTCCGCATCGGCCGAGGTGACGCCAACCGAGTACCCGGCGTCCCGGACGGCGGGGACTGCCTGGATGTGGTCCCAGTGGCCGTGGGTCTCGAGGACCTGACGCACACCGAGGTTCCGGCACAGCTCCAGGAGTTGCTCGTGCTCGTTAGCGGCATCGATCAGGACGGCGTCGCCTGTCTCCTTGCACCTCACCACGTAGACGTTGTTGTCCATCGGCCCGACCACGACCTTGTGGACCTCGACGAGGGTGTCTTCGTATTCGACTGTCGGCGGCATCTCGGCTCCTGGCTGGTTTCTGTTTCGGGTGGTATCAGGTCGTTCGCGACGTATCCGGTCGTTCCGGTCGTTCCGGTCGTTCCGGTTTGTTCCGGTCGGTTCAGAAAGGCCCTCTTCCTTGCGGCTTCCTTGCGGCCGTCCCGGCTCCGGCTCCTACCGAGGGGGTGTCCCCCGTTCTGGAGCAGGGCCTCTGAACGGCGAGGTCCCCGCAAAGCCAAATTACGACCCGGTTGCGAGGCTACCCATCTCGGGGCCACACCGCGGCTGACCTGCTGACCTGCGCTCCCACATTGGGCGCAGTCAGCTGGCCGTCTGGTAAACACACAGGTACACACACGACCCACGGCCAAGCAAGCGGACGGACAGGACCAAGAAAGGGTGAGTAGATGAACTTCGCGTTCAGCGAGGAGCAAGAGGAGCTCCGGCGCTCCGTTCATCGGTTCTTGGAGGAGAAGTCCCCGATCACCGAGGTTCGTCGGCTGATGGAGACCACCGAAGGCTACGACCCTGCGGTATGGGACCAGATGGCGAACCAGCTGGGTCTCCAGTCCCTGGCGATCCCCGAGTCTTACGGGGGCGCCGGGTTCACCCATGTGGAGCTGACGGTCGTATTCGAGGAGATGGGGGCTGCTCTTATCTGCGCTCCTTACTTCTCGACTGTGGCGCTTGCTGCGAACGCCCTTTTGTCCTCGAGCGACGAATCTGCGAAGAGCGACCTCCTTCCCGGCATCGCTGACGGCTCGACCAAGGCGACGCTCGCTCTTACTGAGGATTCCGGCAAGTGGGAGGTCGACGCCGTCGAGCTCACTGCAACAGGTGGCCCCGACTGGAAGCTCGACGGCCACAAGATGTTCGTGATCGACGGTCACACTGCGGACCTGATCCTGGTTGTGGCCCGCACCGGCAAGGGCCTCTCACTGTTCGCGGTCGACGCAGACGCCGCAGGACTAACCCGTACCGCGCTCTCCACGATGGATCAGACCCGCAAGCAGGCGCGTCTCGAATTCGCTTCTACCCCCGCCAGGCTCATCGGCGAAGAGGGAACTGCGGGCCCTGTGATCACGAGGACCCTTGACCTCGCGGCCGTCGCTCTAGCGGCCGAGCAGGTCGGCGGCGCGCAGCGTTGCCTCGACATGTCGGTCGACTACGCCAAGACCCGGATCCAGTTCGGTCGTCCCATCGGATCGTTCCAGGCGATCAAGCATAAGTGCGCGGACATGCTGCTCGAGGTGGAATCCGCCAAGTCGGCGGCCTACTACGCGGGCTGGGCGGCCGCAGACGACTCTGACGAGCTCCCCGTCGTGGCGAGCCTGGCCAAGTCCTACTGCTCTGAGGCTTACTTCCACGCGGCATCCGAGAACATTCAGATCCACGGTGGCATCGGATTCACCTGGGAGCACGATGCGCACCTCTACTTCAAGCGAGCCAAGACCTCAGAGCTGCTTTTGGGGGACCCGAGCTATCACCGCGAGCTTCTGGCCCAACGGATCGGTATCTGACGAACCGGCATCTGACGGATCGACAGGCCGCCGGACCGGCCGGTTGACAAATGCCGGTATGGCAGGAATGGAAGGGGCCTTCGGGGGCGCTCGCCATCCACGAGCCGACGAGCGGGCTTGCCGGTCCGACCAAGGGCGTCATCGTTGTCTCTCACGGCATCCCGGTCGATGTCGGCCAACCGACGTCCATTCCATCGGGACTCGTCTCTCTCTCCGACCGGCTCGCATCTGATTCTGGATGGAGAGTCGTCGCCTGCTGTCTTCGTGGCGTAGGTGAGTCGGAAGGCAATTTCTCGCTGGCGGGATGGTTGGATGACCTGACCACCGTGGTCGAAAGAGCTTCTTCCAACGCGCCGGTCAACTCCACGATCCTTGTCGGCATCGGCACAGGCGGGGCGCTCTCGCTCTGCATCGCAGCGGGCGACCAGAGCGTCCGTGCGGTTGCCTGTCTGGCGGCGCCGGCCTCCTTCGAGGACTTCGCCTCCAATCCGGCGGCGGTTGCCGCCTATGCGCGCGGCGTCGGGGTGATCAAGGATCCGAAGGAGCCGACCAACCTTGCCGAGTGGGCTCGCGCGTTCACCGAGATAGAGCCGCTCAAGTGTGCTCAAGCCATTGGAAACCGTTCCGTTCTCGTTCTTCACGGCATCGATGACGATGTGGTGTACGTAGAGGAATCGAGACTGATCGCGCAAGCGGTCGGCGAATCCGCGGAGTTGCGGATCCTTGCCGGCGCGGGGAACAGATTGAACTCAGACCCGAGAGCGATCGCACTGCTTTTGGGTTGGCTGGAGCGGCAAAGGGCCTAAAGCGCGCGGTCGATTGCCTCTCTGAGAAGCCTCGCCGAGCGCTCCGGATCTGCGGACTGCGTCAGATAGCGGACCACCACGAAGTGCCGCGCACCGACGGCGGCGATGTCGCCCACCGTTTCCGGAGTCATGCCGCCCGTTACGAATACCGGCCGCGCGCCCGATGTCCGCACCGCGACATCGATATAACCGGCACCGGTCCCGGGCCTTCCCGGTTTGGTCGGAGTCGGCACCACAGGGCCCGCCGAGATGTAATCGACCGGCTCGTTCACACTTGCGGCCACCTCTGCGGGCGCGTGGGTGGACAAGCCGATGATGGCACCCTCACCGAGCAGGTCCCGCGCGACGCGAGGTCCGACGTCGTCCTGTCCCACGTGCACACCATGGGCTTCCGATTCGAGAGCCAGATCGGGACGATCGTTCAAGATGAAGGGCACGCCCAGGTCCTCGCACAGCGGCCTCAGCATTCGGGCCCGCTCGACGATGCGCTGATCGGTAGCGTCCTTCTCGCGCAACTGGACGACGTCGACGCCGCCCCGGATGCAGGCCCGCACGAAGTCGGCAAGATCGTCCCGGTCGGGGGTGCACAGATAGAGGTGGCGCGTGGCCATCCCCCAGTCGAATGCCATCTGAGGATGTTTTTACTTGAGCGAAGGTTGCGTTCTACTTTGCGAAGCTCTTGGGCATTCTCTTGGCCACCTTCTTTGCAGGATCCGCCTTCGTCGCACCGCCAGCCTTCTTCGCACCGGCAGCCTTCTTCGCACCGGCAGCCTTCTTCGCCGGGTCAGCGGACTCAGTGGCATTCGCGGCCTTTGCCGCCTGTTTGGCGGCGGCCTTCCATGCGCGGACCTTCTCGAGGCTCGAGTTGTCGATGATGTCGGCCACCGATCGCAAAGTGTCGGGATCGCCATAAGGGGAGGAGACGTCGCGCCAACCTTCGGGATCTACTCCCAACTGCTTTCCAAGAAGTGCGACGAAGATCTTCGCCTTCTGCTCGCCGAAACCGGGGAGCTCCTTGATCCGCCCGAGCAGTTCCTTACCGTTGGCCGTGCCCTCCCAGATCTTTTGCGGCTTGCCGGCGTACTTGTCGACGATGATGCGGCACAGCTCCTGAACCCGGCCGGCCATCGACGCGGGGTAGCGGTGAAGCGCAGGGCGGGCCATAAAGAC
>JBAPRR010000343.1:0-10044 GCA_049281195.1 Acidimicrobiales bacterium | reverse complement strand
GGTCTGCGGTGATCGTCATCGATAGCTCCTTCAACTATTTGTCGCTAAACATTCTGAACATTGGTGGTAGGACTTGGATCGTTTCGCTCTGCTGGTGCTCGTCAGTCTGGATATTCCGGTCCGACAGCGGTCTTCGCGCCCAATTGCCGGCCCGGGCCCCAACCGAGTTCGCGTCTGTAACCGCCCAACAATCCGGACTTGGCGAGTTCGGGTAGATCGCGGAACACGGACGTGCCCGCAACCGGCTCCACCAATGGCGCTACGAAGAGGGCGTCGGCTGGGCAGTAAGCCTCGCACTGGAAGCAGGTCTGGCAGTACTCGCGACGCGCTAACACCGGGATCCCTTCGTCGTCCAGATCGAAGACCCGGGTGGGACATACATCGACGCAGCGACCGCACGCTATGCATCTGTCTCGATCTACCAGTTCGATCACGCGGCCCGTCCTTTCGTGGCATCAACGCCGGCATCCGATGTGTCGGGGCGTATCCATAACTCGTCGAGGCCTCCGGTGAGCAGCCTGCGCTGCTGACCGGCGTCCAATTCGGGATGATCGAGACGTTTGTGCATCCCGCGCGTCTCAGTGCGCTCCAACGCCGCGTTGAACATCCAACGTCCGTGGGCCAACATCGCAGCCGCCTCTCGCGCTCGGAACACTTCCTCACCGCTTCCCGCCAGTCCGCTTCTGACATCGGACCACGTCGTGTGAAGCACCCCTAAAGCAGGGATGAGCTGATCCGGATGGCGTAGGTAGTTGTGGTCGTAAGGAAGCACTGTGCGTTGAACCTCTTCGACCACTTCGCGATACCCGAGCCGCTCCCCGTCTCCGGACGGGCGGATCCCAGCCTGGCCGACCGGTTGCAGCGATAAGCCTTTGAACGTTCTGTTGCGCCGGCTCGCTGCGAACAAGGCCGCTCCCTTGCCGGCCCAGCTTCCCGACGACGCGGCCCACGCGGCGTTGTGGCTGCCACCTCCGGTGAAGCCTCCGCAAATGATTTCACGCGTAGCGGTGTCCCCTGCGGCGTACAGACCGGGGACCGTCGTGGAACAGTCATCTCCGACGATTCGGACCCCGCCGGTCCCACGCACTGTTCCCTCGGCCAAAAGCGTGATCTCGAAGAGATCGGTAAACGGATTGATGCCGAGGCGATCGAACACCAGAAAGAGATTGGGTTGACCCTTACGCATCGCCTGCTGCTCGTCGGACGTGGCACGGTCGAGGCGAGCGAGTACTCGATCACTCAGAAGTGTCTTCGCGATTACAGATCGGCCACGGGTACTGCCCGCGCCCTCCAGGACCGACCCGTCCGCCCGATAAAAGGTGGCCCACGAGTAGTAGGCCGTCTTGGTAAGAGATGTGCCCTTCGGAGCGATCGCGTAGGCGTTGGAGAACTCCATGCCAGACAAATCGGCCCCCGCCTCAACCGCGAAGAGCGCCCCGTCACCGGTGTCGACATCGCAACCGAGCGTCTTTGACTGGAAGGCGCAACCACCAGCGGCGAGAACCACAGAACCGGAACGGATGTGGAGGACCCGCCCGCTTTCGCGTTCCAGGGCGTTCGCCCCCGACACCACCCCGTCTGCGTCAACGAGAAGCTCGATGGCTGGCGTGTGATCGAGGATACGCACGCCCAAGTTGCGTACCCTTTTACGTTGGCGTCGCATGTATTCGGGCCCTTGCAGGTCGTCGCGGATCTCCTTGCCCGTGGCGCCGACAGGGAAGGGGTACTTCTGTACGATTGCCAGCTCGTCCATCCGTGCATAGGTCTCGTCGAGCACCCGAGCCATCCATCTGCGGTCTGAGAGATGGCCTCCCAGTGTCTCGCGACTGGCCATGGCCGCCTCGCGCAGCTCGGATTGATCCTCTACGTACCAAATGCCGGTGCCGACCGAAGCGGTCGCCCCACTCGAACCGCAGTGGCCTTTGTCTATGAGGACGACGTCCACTCCGGTTTCGGCCGCCTTGATGGCAGCCCACGTGCCGGCCGGTCCACCCCCGACAACCAATACGTCGGTTGACAGCGTCGCGCCGTGGTCTTCGACACGTCTTGCATGTGCAGACTTTCTTCCTGCCATCGCTACCTTCCTTTGATCTCTACTCAGGCCTTTGACTTCTACTCAGGCCTTTGACTTCCCTCAGGGCTTCAGGCGACCGGTGGCGAAGATGGAAGCCGACCAAAGAGATAAACCAAGCGCGAGTGCCCAGACCACGGCCAGGGCCCACACAGGAGAGACATCGCTATGCCCCACGAATCCATATCTCTCGGCCTGCACCACCCAAAAGATCGGATCGAACCGGCTGAGAACATTCCAGACCCTCGGCAGCTCGTTGACGGAATAGAAGACCCCACCGAGAAAGCCGAGAGGCAGTAGGACGATCGATTCCATTGCGTAGACGTGGTCGAGCGATTTCGCCAACGAGCCAGCAATCACCCCCACCTGCGCCGCGAGCAATAGCAAGCCCACTGTTGCCACGAGGACGATAAGTGGATTCGCAATGCTGCCGCCCGCTATTGCCAAGGCGCATGCAAGCGCTCCGGCTCCCACAAAAGCGCCGCGCGCCATGCCCCCGCCCACCAACGCAAGGTTTATCTCCCACCAACGCAACGGGCTGGCAAAAAGATCGTTGATGTAGTGCTCGTGTCTCGCTTCGAAAATGGTCGTCGTCCCGTTGAAGAACCCGACATTGACTATCGCCTGCGCAAACAGACCGGGTACGATGAAGTGTCCGTATGACACTCCGTCGATCTTGTCGACGTGCCTGCCTAGGGCTGAACCGAACACCAGGACGAATAGGGCGGTCGAAAGAACAGGCCCGAGGATTGCGTACTTCCAAATTTTTAAGAAGCGCAGCACCTCGCGTTCCAGTAGCCACAGCAGAGGCGACCGTTCCGGTCGGAACTTGACCTCCTCCGGTGAAAGCGACAAGGTCGAAACCACATTCACGAGACGACCGCCTCCGGGGTGACGACCCTGTTGTATACCTCCCAGATGTCCTGAGCCTGGTGGCGTAGAAGCAACGCTTTGGACGATCCGCGGTCAACGATCCGGCCGGATCGCAAGATCGCGATCTCATCACAGAGAGACTGTGCCTCTTCGAGATAGTGGGTGGTCAGGAGGATGGTCGTCCCGTCCGCGTTTAAACCTTGAACGAGTCGCCAAATCTCCCCACGGAGCTCGACGTCGACGCCAGCTGTAGGTTCATCCAGGATCAGCAGACGGGGGCGATGCGCCAGCGCCCGTGCCAGCACCAAGCGACGTTTCATTCCCCCCGACAACTCGTACGCACGCGAATGGGCCTTGGCGTCCAGACGGAACAACTCGAGCAGCTCGTCAGCTCGTCGCACGGCTTCTTTGCGGCCGATCCCGTGATAGCCGGCGTGGTACACGAGCATCTGGCGGATCGACAAAAACCGGTCGACGTTGATTTCCTGTTCCGCCAGTCCGGTGAGCCGGCGGGCCTCACGGCTGCGGTAATCGTGGCCGAACACCTTCAGCGATCCCGTGGTCGGCCGGACCAGGTTGCACACCGACCCGATCAGGGTTGTCTTACCAGCGCCGTTCGGACCGAGAAGCCCGAAGAACGCCCCGTCAGGTATGTCGATGTCGAGTCCCCTGATCGCGGTAAAGCCGTCCGCGTAGGTTTTGCTCAGGCCTGTTACCGACAGTGCAGCCAGGTCAGGCATACGAAGCTATCGACGGGCTGAACTGGTTCGGTGGAACCGGCAGCCCATAGTGCTCGCGCAACGTCTTACCCTCGTATTCCTCGCGGAACAGACCTTTCCCACGCAGGATCGGCAGCACCTCCTCGATGAATGTGACCAGATCCGACGGAAGTGCCGGCGGCATGATGTTGAAGCCGTCCGCAGCCCCACCTTCGAACCAATCCACGATGGTGTCTGTCACCTGATCAGGGGTACCGACAAACGTGAAGTGACCGCGCCCACCGCCGAGTCGGGACAAGACCTGACGCACGGTGAGGTTCTCGCGAACTGCCAGCTCAGCTATCAGTTCGGAGCGACTCTGGGACCCCTCGAGCTTCGGTCTGTTGATCACCGACGTCGGAAGAGGCTCGTCGAGTTTCAGCTCGGACGGGTCCAACTCGAACACGCGGGCCAGAGCGCGTAGTCCGTACTCGGGCACGCGAAGGTCATCGAGGCGTTCGGCAAGCGCTTGGGCCTCTTCCTCCGTCGAACCGATCACAGGCACGATCCCCGGCAGCACCAAGACTCCGTGAGGATCGCGCCCGGCTGCTGCGACGCGTGTCTTGATGTCGCGGTAGAAGCCTTCGGCGCGCTCAAAGGTTTGATGCGCCGTAAAGATGGCCTCGGCGTGGCGAGCGGCGAAATCCTTTCCATCATCAGAGGAGCCCGCTTGAACAAGTACCGGGTAGCCCTGGGGCGGCCGCTCCACGTTCAACGGGCCATCGA
The DNA here is from genome assembly GCA_049281195.1 of Acidimicrobiales bacterium. Taxonomy (GTDB): domain Bacteria; phylum Actinomycetota; class Acidimicrobiia; order Acidimicrobiales; family CAVXTF01; genus JBAPRR01. Next base: position 5,616 of record JBAPRR010000343.1, on the reverse strand, counting down.
CCCTGAAATTCTCTCCGACGTGGTTGATCGGGTGAATCCGGTCAGGGTCGGCGTACCGTCCTTCCTGTCTGTCTCCGATGACCGCGTCCACCTCCCAGCTGTCCCATAGCTCCTTGGCAACCTTCAGAAACTCACCCGCCCGCCTGTAACGGGCTTCGTGATCGGGACGATCGGTGAGCCCGAAGTTGGCGGCTTCAGCAGAGCTCGCTGATGTCACGATGTTCCAGCCGGCCCGTCCCCCACTCACGTGATCTACCGAGGCCAATCGCCGGGCGAGGTTGTACGGGTCGTTGTATGTGGAAGACACCGTGGCAATCAGGCCGATGCGGTTTGTCGCTTGGGACAACGCAGTTAGAAGTGTCAGCGGCTCGAGCTGTCCAGGTGGCCTGAACTCGCCCGTTCCGGTGATCGCAACGCCATCAGCCAGGAAGAGTGAATCGAACTTCGCTTCCTCCGCCAGTTGCGCCAGGTGAATCCAGTGCTGAAGGTCGAAATCGGCCCGAATATTGCTTTCGGGGAGCCGCCACGACGCCTCGTGGTGACCCGCTTCCATCAGAAATGCGTTCAGGTGAAGTTGGCGTGGTTGTTCGGTCACTGGTCTGCCGTCCTAACCGAGCTGTTGGTTGCTGTTGAAACCGGCGGGCAGGACGTTCTCAGAGATCGACGCAACTTTGACATGAGCCGTTATCAGTCCGGCGTTTATGAATGCATTCGCAAGGGTCTGCTCGGCGGTTATGTCGGTTTGCGTGATCGGCGAGATCGAGTACTCCTCGGCACTCAAAGCGGCCGTGGCATCTGCGACCGAAATCCCGTCTTCTGTCGCCAATGCGGCTGCGTACTTGGCCAGGTGTTTGTTGCCCCAAGCGTAGTCAAAAGCGATTCGTTCCAGCACATTGCCTAGAGCCGCCTTTGCAACCGGATTGTCGAGCAGTTTGTCGGATGCGACGTAGTAGTTGTTGGTCTGGTCGATCGGCGGAAGGCCTTTGGCCAGGACCGTTGACCCCGCCTGCACCGCCAGAGTCAACTGGGGATTCCAAATGGCCCACGCGTCGACTTGGCCTGCCTGATACGCGGTTGCTGCGGCCGCCGGCGCCAGGTACGCGATGTGGACCTGGCTCGGCTTCAGGCCGGCACTCTCGAGTGCCAGGAGAACCAGGCCATTAGCGGAGCTCCCCTGAGCCACGGCGATCGACTTTCCTTTGAGCTCCGCCAGTGTGTGGATCGGCGAACCCTTCGGCACGATGATGTCCTCGTCGGGCTGCGTCGGATACAGGGAGTGCTCCACTGCGACGATCTTGAATCCGAACTCGGTGGCGGCCCCGGTCAGAGGCGGCACATCGCCGACCATGCCGAGCGAGATGTCTCCCGACGCTGCCGCTGTGACAAGGGGTGGCCCATAGGTGAAGCGGGCGAAAGTCACCTTGTAAGAAGCGTCCTTGAAGATACCCGTGTCAGCGGCCAGCGCTTCGGTACCGTCCCCACCATTGTCGCCGACGACGAATGTGTATTTCGACCATGCCGGGTTGGTTTCGAGGTATCCGCTTTTCGCCGAACCGGATGCCCCGGACACAGCCGCGGTATTGCTCGTCCCCGAACTACAGGCTGCGAACACCCCTGAAGCTGCCAAGAGGAAGGCGACCCCCACCACTCGTTGACTCATCTTGGACATGAAACTCGTACTCCTTTTCTTTGTTTACGGGCTGGCGTTGAGTGCGCGAAGAGCGCGTGCGCGTTACCCCTGGTTCGCGAGGCCCAGAGTGTCGAGCAACGTTGCTCTCAACTCCTCACGCTCGAGACTTGCTGTGCGGTCCGCCGACGACAATCGGACCTCGTAGGCTGTGCCGATCCTCCCGTGGCTCATGACCACGATCCGGTCGGCGAGGGCAATGGCCTCCCCCACGTCGTGAGTGACGAGCAACATCGCGGCATCGTGTCTTTTACGTAGCTGTCTTACGAGACCGTGCATCCGGAGGCGGGTGATGGCGTCAAGGGACGCGAACGGCTCATCCAGGAGCACCAGGTCAGGCTCTGAAACCAACGAGCGGGCCAAAGCCACCCGCTGGGCTTCGCCTCCGGAGAGCTCTTTGGGCCATGCCCGCTCGCGACCGGACAACCCCACCTCGTTGAGTGCGGCGCGTCCGCGTTCATCGGCGTCCGCACCACGAAGACCCAATGTCACATTGGGAAGAACTCGCTGCCATGGAAGCAGGCGGTCAGCCTGGAAAACCACTGACCGCTTTGCCGGGACATCGACTGTCCCTCCATCAGGGCGATCCAGCCCTGCCAAAAGGCGCAAGAGGGTGCTCTTGCCGCAACCGGAAGGGCCGAGCAATACGACGAGCTCCTCAGCGCCGATGGTCAGGTCCAGATGGTCGAGGACCACCCGGTCCCCGAACCGGCGTACCACCTGCTCGACAACCGCACCGGTCCTGATGACCGGTGGCGATGTGATGATGGCGGTCATCGGGCTTGAAAGCTCGGGCGCCAGCGAAGCAGCACCCGCTCGAGGATCCGGACGAACTGATCGGCAAGAAGTCCCAGGATCGAGTAGATGACCAAACCAACGAAGACTTCATTCGTCTGCAAATAGGTCTGTGCTTGAGTGATCAGGAATCCGAGCCCGTTGCTGGCGTTGATCGTCTCTGCTGCGACCAGGCCCAGAATGCTGTACGCAAGAGAAAATCGGAGACCGACGAGAAAACCGGGCAACGCGCCGGGTAACAGCACCCGGGAGACCAACCGGGCCGTGCTCACTCCGGTGGTCCGGGCCATCTCGATCAGTCGCTGGTCTACTCCTCGTATCGCCGCGAACAAGTTCAGGTACATCGGAACGCAGGCACCGAAGGCGATGATCACGATCTTCGGCACTTCGTCGATACCGAACCAGATGATGATGAGTGGCAGGATGGCGAGGATCGGGATGGTGTTGAAGATCTGCATCACCCCGTTGAACAGATACTCGCCGCTTTTGAGCAATCCACCCACGGTTCCTGCCACGATCCCAACGGTCAAGCCGAGCGCCAGGCCGAACGCAACCCTGCGGAGCGAAACCAGAAGATCAGGACCAAGCACCCCAGTGCGCCACAGATGAATTCCGGTGTCCACGATCGCAGATGGCGCGGGCGCGGATGTGGCGGAGAGAACGCCGGTCTGAGCCAGGATCTCCCAAAGGATCAGGATCGCTACCGGAACCGTATAAATGCCGAGGGGCCAACGGAAATGCTCGAGGAACTTGGCGGGTCGGCTCTTCTCATGAGCATCGACCGCGACGAATACCTCACGCTGCTGCGCCGGCAGAGCTTCTATCGACGGGACGCCGACTGCCGGGGCCGGAGCGGAGATCACGCTGGTCATGCCGCGACCTCCGACACATTGGAGTAGTGAGACGCGCTGCCCTTGATCGCGCAGCTGGCGCGCCCATCGACACCGACCGGTACGTCTCCGGCGACTGTAACCCTGCGGAGCTTGCGGGGAAGCTTGTCGTAGTTGTCGACCGCGTAGTGCTGAGTGATGCGGTTGTCGAACAACACGAGCTCGTTCGGCGACCACCGCCACCGGAGAATGTGCTCGGGCCTGGTCACATAGGACTGAAGGATCCGAAGGATGTCGCGGCCATCGTCGGTGCGAAGGCCAATGACGTTCTGAGCAAAACCTCCGATGAACAGCCCGCGTTCGCCGGTGATCGGGTGAACGCGAACCACGGGATGAGCCGTCTCGTATTCGATCGAGGTGAACTGCTTGTACTGGGAGGAGGACTGATCATCCAGGCTCTCCACGGCGGCCCGCGCGTAGTCGTAGATATTCGTGTGCACGGCCCACAACTCGTCGGCGAGCCGGCGCAGTGATTCGGGCAACGCCTTATACGCAGCACCGGTGTTCGCTATCAGGGTTTCTCCCCCGTAAGGCGGGACAACCACGCTGCGAAGTGTGCTCAGCTGGGGTGGGTTGACAACGAAGGTGACGTCGGTGTGCCAGTGGTTGGCGATATTCAGGTCGCTGTCAACAGGCAGTACGTTCGGGGCACCCTCGACCGACGGGACAGTGGGATGTGCTGTGGTCAGATCTCCAAAAGAAGCGGCGAACCTCTCCTGGGCGGCGTCGTCCAGGTCTACGTTGCGAAAGACGAGCACCTTGTGACGGTTGAGACCTTCTCGCAGCGCCGTAACAGTTGGCGCATCCAGTTCTTCGGCTATGTCGACACCGACAACCTCTGCTCCGATCTCCGCGGTCACCTTGCGGAATTCGATCTCGGTGGTCGGTCCAATGTGAGTGGAGACCGTCACGGTCATCTGAGCCCTCCCCTAAATCTGAGTATCTCCATCAGTTCTATGGAAATAGTAGATAATTACGGGGACCCCGTCAAGACCTCTGTGCCAGATCACCGCAAATTCTCCCCGCAGCAGGCCGAAAAGGCGCCTTAGGGGTCATCTGATACACGTCGCGCTCTATGTCGAGGCGGCCACGTTCTTGTTGCGGTTCATTCCAAATACCGTCGGTGTCCGCGGTTCGAGCAGGGGACGGCGATTGTTCTCCCCTAGTTCCTTTGCGGAGATCTATTCATTCAGCGCACCAAGATGGTCCAGCCCATTTCGCGCTGTGCGGACGGATCGTGATTCCAATTTTGTGAAGCCGTTGTGGACGGTGGCGCTCTGTGAAATCCGATTCAGATCACGAACTGGGATCCCCCGGGCGGAGTGAAGGGCAATATTCACCAGCCGTAATTCCAGGTACATCAGCCAGTTCGGCGGACCGAGCCAGTAACGTTCTCGCACCGTAGGGGACTCCATATCGTGACAGCTGATCCTAAAAGCGACACACCCAAACAACCCTCCAGCATCGAACGCATTCAGCGCCTCGAGAAGTTGGAGCGGGAACGCCTCGAAGAGAAGGAACGCAAGGAGGAACGGCGCAGACAGACAATTGCCGGCGCCAAACCGTCTGGCGGCCGCCACGACCTCGTCGACCGTATAGAAGAAGTCACCAGGTTTCCGATGACGCTGTTGGGAATCGCCTGGCTGGTAATCGGAATCATCGTCCTCACGAATGACGTCAACCACTCTGCATCGAAAGTCCTCGTCGCCATCCTCTTCGTCCTTTGGGTAGTGATGCTGGTGGAGTACCTGGTCCGTCTGGTCGTCACCCCGGACACCCCTGGTTATCTCCGGCGGAGGTGGATCGAGCCCGCAACAGTCTTCCTGCCCCCCCTCCAGGGCTGGCACGTCGTAGGTATCGAGAGGATGACCCTTCTCGTGCGCGAAGGGGAGTTGCGGTTGGAGGCCATCCTCAGGCACCACAGTCTCTTCAGGGTGCTCATCGCCGTGATCGCAACCCTTTTCGTGGGGGCCTGGTTGGTCCTTCTCTTCGAGGAAGACGCCAAGGGGAGCAATATCCACGACTACCCCGACGCTCTTTGGTGGGCGATCGTGACCGTAACCACTGTGGGTTACGGGGACAGGTATCCGGTAACAGAAGGTGGCCGCATTGTCGCAGTGGTCCTTATGCTGGTTGGAATCGGCCTCATCGGAACCCTGACCGCCACGGTTGCCTCGCTATTCATAAAGGAACATGCCGACGCAAACAAAGAGGAACTCAAACAGAGTCATGCCGACCTGGGAC
>JBAPRR010000342.1:0-6245 GCA_049281195.1 Acidimicrobiales bacterium | reverse complement strand
CCTGTGTACGAGCAAGTCGCAGCCTCAATTCGCAGGGCGATTGCCGACGGCGAGGCGAAGCCGGGGGAAAGGCTTCCACCGGCTCGCGATCTGGCTGCGGTCCTAGGAGTCAACGCGAACACCGTTTTCAGGGCTCTTCATGTGCTCAAAGACGAAGGGCTGTTGGAGTTTTCACGCGGACGGGGCGTATCAGTCACTGGAGCTGCGCCAGGTAGGAGCGCGCTTGTTCAAAAAGCGCGCGAGCTCGTCCGTCTGTCCCAGCAACTCGGATACCGTCCCGATGAGCTCCTCCAAATCGTTGAACACCTTGCATAGGTGAATTCGTGTTGACATTCCTTGACGAAAAGAAGGATCGGAATCCACGGACTCCGATCGCGAGCTTTGCCTTCTCTGAACTTTGATGGTCATAACCCGGCCGGCACAGGCGCCATCCAGCAACAACCTTTCCGACAACGATCTTTCCGAAGCACTGTTCAAAGAGGCCCGGCGACGACGACGAAGGCGTTGGACTTTATTCATCATGCTGGCCCTCTTGTTGAGTGCATTCATCCGGCTCGGTTTTCAGGCGGCGTTCGACGGTGGGCGAGGGCATCCGCCGGCCTCGGGGACCAATGGCTCAGCTAGCTCCAAGGCACTTGGGCCTACAAAAAGCTCGACTTCACCTGCCAAGCCGGCACCACTCGACGCATCACTTCGGAATCTGAACACGAGTGTCATTCCGACCGGGCCGATCTCGTTCGCCACGTCGACAGTTGGATGGCTTGCTGAGCCCATGTCACCGGGACCAATGGCGTCGTTCGCAGACTTCGCTGATGGCCAGGAGTCCGGCGAACAGCTAGGCAGATGGTCAGTCTCAGTGACCGACGACGGTGGGAGAAGGTGGACCACCACTTTGGACCTCAGCCCGTACGTATGGGGAATTGACAGCATCGGAACCCACGACGTTTGGGTGACAGGCCTGAACGCGCTGTACTCGAGCAGCGACGGCGGTCTGGTTTGGCAGCGGGTTGGGGAGCCGAAAGGATCGGCTCTTGTTCGGGTGGCATTTGAAAGCGCGACTGATGGCGTCGGATTGACCGTGAACGGAGACGTCGCCACGACGACAGACGGCGGTGAGATCTGGGCGGATAGCGGTCAAAGTTGGATTCCCAACCTCGGGCCGAACTACATCCACGGCGCCGCGAACCTCTGCATCTCGGGATCAGCAGTTGTAATGGATGACAGCAGGGGAGACATCTTTCGTTCGACTGAACCGGCCGATCCAAACAGTTGGACCGCCGCCTTCAGGTCGCTTGTGCCCCGCTCCTACCAAGCCCTGTCTGTGCTCGATTGTTCAAGTACTGCAGCTGTGTGGGAAGAGACGTACACCGAGGGCCAAGGACCACAGGCGGGTATCTATCTTGGATGGGTGGTCCGCTCCTCTAACCATGGGGCCAACTGGACTTCTAATGGGGATCCTTACGGCAGTACATTGCGGTTGCCCGCCGTGTCTCGTGCGAAATGGGGGAATGCGTTTGGAGACGGGATGATGATGTCTTCGGGTGCATCTCAACCAGTTGACGCGATGATCCCTCTTGAGACTGACACGATCGCGGAGCTGGTTCAATCGACAGACGGAGTCGATTTTGTAGCGGACGACTTTGACGGACTTTTCGGCGGCAAGATCCCAACGTCCCGCGGTGCCAGTGGTCGACCCGATTCGTCTACGACCTTCAAATTCGGCTCGTTTTTCCTCTCGATCTTTGGAATCTCTTACGACTCGCCGACTGACGGGTGGCTGGACGCTGTTGCGGAAGTTGGGAGAGGTCCGAACATGAAGTACACCAACATTGTGCTCCATTCGAGCGATGCCGGCTCCAGTTGGAACCCCGTGTACGTGTCGAATAACTGAGAACTCAGCCCCCGCGCACCAGGCCGCGCGCAGAGGCCGCGATGTTGTCGGCGTCGATGCCGGCCCATGCCATGAGCTCCGCGCCGGTGCCCGATCCGGGCATGCCGCGCACCGCGAGGTGAGCTAGCCGTAGGTTCGGGTGGCCGGACCCGACAAGGCTCGCGATCACGGCCGAGCCCAGGCCCCCCTCCGGGTGATGGTCCTCGGCCACGACGACACGTCCCGAAGTCGCTGCCGCAGCCTGAGCGAGGGTGGCGTCGTCGATCGGCTTGACCGAGTAGCAGTCGATCACCCGTGCGGTGATTCCATCGTTGGAGAGTTGGTCTGCCGCATCGAGACACGAGTGCAGGGTTACGCCGGCGCCGATGAGCGTCACGTCGTCTTGTCCCGAGGAGCGCAGCACCTTGGAACCCCCCACCTCGAAGGCCTCACCCGCTTCGTAGAGAACAGGGTACGACCCGCGGGTGGTTCGGATATAGCTGATGCCCTTGGTTTGCGACATTTGCTCGACGAGCGCCGCGGTGCTGGTGGCGTCGCTCGGGTAGAAAACGGTGGACCCATGGACGGTACGCATCATCGCGACGTCCTCGAGCCCCATCTGAGAAGGCCCATCGGCTCCTATCTCGACCCCGCAATGCGAGCCTGACAGACGCAGGTCGACTCCCGAGATGGCGCCCATGCGTATGAAGTCGAACGCACGGGTGAAAAACGCCGCGAACGTCGATGCGAAGGCAATGAACCCCCGTACGCTCAGCCCGGTGGCCGCAGCGACCAGCTGCTGCTCGGCGATGAACATCTCGAAGTAACGGTCAGGGAATTGCTCAGCGAATTCGTCGGCGAAGGTCGAATTGCTGACCTCGCTGTCGAGCGCCACCACCTGCGGATTGCTCTTACCTAGAGCCAGGAGGGCGTCGCCGTAGGCCTTGCGAGTGGCCAACGAGTCGCCAACTTCGTACTCGGGAAGCTCCACCGGTGTCGCTGCTTTTGCCGAAGAGCTCCCTTCGTCGCTCGACTTGTCCGGGAGCGGTCCGCGCAGCACCAGGTGGCGTTCTCCGCCCAGCTCAGCGATGGCGCGCTCGGCCATATCGGGGGGCAACGGTTTCCCGTGCCAACCATTTTTGTTCTCTATCTCGGAGAAACCTTTGCCCTTGATCGTCTTCGCGATGATGACCGTGGGCTTTTCGCCATCTGTTTCCCCTGCCGCCAACAGAGCGGCGTCGATAGCCGGGAGGTCGTGCCCGTCGATCACGAGGGCGCGCGCCCCGAAGGCCTCAAAGCGTCGCTGGTAGCGGTCGACGTCCCATTGCAGCTCGGTGGGACCGCGCTGTCCCAAGCGATTGATGTCCGCCATGACCACGAGATTCGACAACTTGTAATAGGAGGCCTTGTCGATGGCCTCCCAGATCGACCCCTCGGCGAGCTCACTATCGCCGCACAGGACCCACACCCGGATAGGCAGCCGCTCGAGATACTTGCCGGCAAGAGCGATGCCCACCCCGTCTGGCAGGCCTTGGCCCAGCGACCCGGTCGCCACGTCCACCCACGGGAGGATGGGGGTCGGGTGCCCTTCGAGTCGTTGCCCGAACCGTCGGTAACCGGTCATCAGCTCCTCGTCGCTTACGACGCCGACCGCCTTGTACACAGAGTAAAGAAGCGGCGACGCGTGGCCCTTCGAAAACACCAGATGGTCGTTGGCGGGCGAATGGGGGTCATCCCAGTCGTAACGCAGGTGGCGCGCCACCAAAGTTGCGATCACATCTGCCGCAGACATGCTCGAAGTGGGGTGGCCCGATCCGGCGCTCGTCGACGAGCGGATGGAGTCCACCCGCAGCTGCGCTGCGAGCTCTCCCACGGTGTCGAGGTCGGTCAGCTGGGTCGCTGTGTTGGTGGTCATGGCGGCTCCTTAGACGATCCCTCCTTCCTACCCTAAGTTGCGTCGTCCTGCCGTGGGCTCGCTACTGCAACATGCGCTCAGCGTCCGCTGAGCCGAGGACAGGGCTGAGAGCGCTCAGCACGTCTTCATCCCGCGACAAGCCGTTGCTGGCGCGGCACAGCCAGGACAGGCACAAGAGCCAGTAGTCCGTGCCGATGAGCGGGGCCGGGCGCTGTTGCCGGCGCATGACGGCTTAGTGCCGATGACACTTCGGGCACGCCAGTGTCACGCCGTTCAGCTCCTCGGCTCGCTCCACCCAGTGGGGGTCTCCGGTCCGTTCACCTAGCCAGGGTCCTGAATCGGACACCATGCCAACCTCCCCTGAGAAAGCCCCGCTTCGGAGCCGGCAAACCGCTCGATCCTCTCAAACCAAGAAGCAGTCACCATCCCGGGCCGGTCCACCTGGGGCCGTGCTAGCTATTAGTCCCATGGCCTTCGGTAAGGCGCTGACCGGTCTCAGATCGTTGTTTGGCGGATCCGATCGCCATCAACGATCTCCATTGGAGAAATCCATCAAGCTGCCCTGTCACGTCATCTATGTGCACTGGGGATTCACTTCGCCGCTGGATTTTTTGGAATGGGATCTCACCGTTCATGTGGACCCTGGTACGACCGTGGGCGAGTACCTCGCATTGTTCAACGGATCGATTGACGGCGCAACCTGCTATCTCGGTTTACAGACGAACGTTAGCCAACCCGAGACCGGAAAAGGAATCGGAAAAGGGTTGATCTTCTCGACATGGTGGTCGTTCGACCAGTCCGACACGCGCGTTGCCGAGGACGGTTTCCGCGAGTTGGGGACCCATGAGGGGAAGTTCGTCGGGGTTCGCCGACCTTATCCGTGGACCACCGGGGCCTACAGGGTCGCGCTGTCCAGGTCCGAATCGGAGCTTGTCGGTGGCCGGCAGTCGGACTGGTTCGATCTGTGGATCACACCACTGGACACGGAGGGTTCCGGTGATGCGCGTCCTGTGGCGATCGGACCGCGCGTGTGGATCGGCGCCTTGCGGTTCCTCCGCAAGGCTCCCGACAGACCTGCAACCATTGATCCAGGTGGACTGCTGTTCCTCGAGGTGTATTCAGCCGCCAGCACCTGGGCCGATGTGATGCCCTGGCACCTCGACACCATGGCTTACGGCAACGGCACGCGCTGTGCTTCCGGGAGAACCGAGTATCCGCGGTACCCATTCGGTCAGCAAATGCCCAATGCCAACGTGCGGTATGACGCGGCGACAAAATCGCTCAATATCAGCTTCGGCGCGGGAGTCTTGAAGCAGGATCCGCCGCAACGATGGCCGGGAAGGATCTAGCTGGCTAGTCCGAATGCGGCGTTGACCACGGAAACCAGGTCAAACGTTGCGTCTGTCGACAGTGCCGCTTCAGGATTCGAGAGCATCACTGACACTGCAAAAGTCTGGCTCTTGCTGTTGGTGGCAAGGTACCCGAGCGTAAGCACTCCGGGTTCGGATCCGCCCTTGTACCAAATGGTCGGCCATTGAGCACGGTTGAGCTCAGGGTTGCTGGGATTAACGGAAAAGATCGAAGAGATGGGTGACAATCCCGGTTGTTCCGAGAGGGAGCGCAATCCCACAAAGGCGCGACAGATATCTTCGGGGGAAGCGAACCATTCGAGCGTATCGATGTCGCGGGGCTGGCCTGTCGTGTGAACCTCGCTGAACGATAGACCGTCAACTGATGACGACAAGAAGGCCGTACGCGCATCCGGGTTCAAGCTGAGGAAGCGGTTCGCCAGGTTGGGATAGTCGACATAGTGCAGGAGCAACATTTCTCTCGTTGTCAGAAAAGGGATGTCGTCCGATGGATGTGCAGACCACTTTCGGACTTGCTTCTCCACTGCCGATCGACCCACCAGGTTGATGAGCATGTCGGCCGCCGTGTTGTCGCTGATGGAGATCATCTTTGTGGCTGTCGCTTGCACCGTGACCTTCGTGCCCGCCGGGCTGTACTGGAGGGATCCAGAGCCTGGCGCGTTCCCAAAGCTCTTCGAAGCAGCTTCGACTGTGAGTTCCTGACTCCACGAAACCTCGCCAGAGGCAATCTGTTGGGCAAGGGCACCAAGAACGAAGAGCTTGAACTCTGACGCCAGTGGTCTGGGGACGGACGAATGCACCTGATGGATCGGTACGCAAGCCCCGTTCGATGAAACACGTGCCACCAGAAAGCCCACACTCGGAGCCAGGGTCGCCAGTTCCCGGTCGATCGCCGTCCAGCTGGGAAGAAAGAGAGATAGAAGCAAACCGTTGATAAGACCGGTGCTGTCGACCGAGATACTCGTTCACGTCCACGCACGTGGTGTACGGGTTTGACCCGCTGAGTTCCGCTCTGAGCCGCTGAAGCGGATCGTCCGGGACAAAGGGCCGACGCCGAACAGGGGTTTCGCGAGATCCCCCATTCGCGACG
>JBAPRR010000341.1:0-2070 GCA_049281195.1 Acidimicrobiales bacterium | reverse complement strand
ACGTAGCTCTGAGTACCTGTGTCGTCTGACATCTTGGTTGCCCGGAATTCGCTGTATGTGGTTTATACCCCGCAACGTTGTGGACGTGTCGATCGGCATACCTAACGACGAACGCGTGGTGGCTTGCGCTCGACCGCTAAGAGTCGCAGGGATGATTCAGGGAATCGTGCGTCCTGTTTTGCCCACCGATCCACGGGTACTGAACCGGTCATGGATGCGTTAACCCTGCTCAAGCAAGATCACAAAGCCGTCAATTCTCTGTTTCGTAAGTTCGAGGTTGCCGGTGGCCGAGCAATCGTCACGAAGAACGACCTCGCGCAGAGGATCGTTCGCGAGCTGTCGGTGCACGCGGCGATCGAAGAACAGGTCTTCTATCCCGCAGTACGAAGTGAGATGAGCAGTTCCACCCCCTTGGTGCTCGAGGCGCTCGAAGAGCACCACGTCGTCAAATGGCTGTGCTCGGAGATCGGCTCACTTACCGCCGAGGACGAGCGTTTCGACGCAAAGATGAGCGTCCTGATGGAGACGGTCCGTCACCACGTCCGCGAAGAGGAGTCGGCGCTGTTCCCGGAGGTCCGTGAAGCTTTAGGGCGTAAGCGGCTCGGGGAGCTCGGAGAGGCACTCGAGGCTGCCAAGACATTCGCGCCAACGCGTCCGCACCCGCGGCTAGCAGACACTCCGCCGATGAACGTGGCGATCGGAGGTGTCGCAGCAGTCGTGGACAGGGCCTACGACGCAGGCAAGAAGGCTTTCACCGGCAAGAACTGAGCCACCGCCGTCCAGCCCCGAGGTCAGGTGTCGGACGTTCAGCTCACTGCTCCGACATGATGGCCGCGAGCTCGGCGAGCGGATCGCGAACCACGGGGCCTGTGGCCTCGACTACCGCGCTCTTGATCGTTCCGTTGAAACGAAACGGCGCCTGGTACCCCTCGCCTACCGACGGACCCCACTCGTAGCCGCACGTGAGACCCGCTTGCACGCCGTTGAACCCCGACGGGGTGAAGCGAGGAATTTCACTCTCGCCCACCAGCCGGCCGTCTATGTGGAGAGTACCCTTACCCCCCGGGCCGTCTCCTTTCTCGAACGCAAAGTTCAGCGTGAACGCCCCGGATCCCAGCAACTCTTCGGATTCGATCACGTAACGCGCTTTCCCGTAGAGGTTGTGTACGTACCGCAACCGCCCACCGAGCAGATGGAGGGACCAACCCCCGAGCGCCGAACCGAGAGCGAGAAGCACGCCTTCTGGGACGGTCCCTTCTGGCAATGACACCTCGACCGTTACGGCGTGGGAGCGGTTCCTCACGTTGACCGCGACCGCCTCTGGAACCTGGGCGCCCCCCTCGAAGTAACGAAAAAGCGTCCGCGGTCGACGGTGATCGGGTTTCGGGTGAACCAACGTCCACAGGACCCTGTTGTCTAGAGGGAGCACCTGGTTGCGCGCCGCCTCCTCCCACCAGAGTTCGATCATCTTTGCAAGCCTCTCCGGATGTTCCGAGGCGAGGTCCTGCGTCTCGGAGATGTCTTCGGCCACGTGGTAGAGCTCCCAGACGTCGTCGTCGAAAGGAGCGTTCGGCTCGAGGCCGTCCCCGTAGAGAGGTCCGACGGGGTGGTACGTCACAGCCTTCCAACCGTCGTGATACAGAGCACGCGATCCGAACATCTCGAAATGCTGTGTGGAGTGTCGCCCGGGAGCATCGACGCCCTCGGCAGAGAGTAGGTAACGGAAGCTGACCCCGTCCAAGGCTGACTGTGACACCGCTTCGATCTCGTCGGGAGCCTCGATGCCCGCGATGTCGAGCACGGTCGGTAGCACGTCGATCGCATGAGCAAACTGGTGCCGTATCGCACCCGCACACTCAGACAGCTGAGCAGGCCATGACACGATGCACGGATCGGCCACCCCGCCCTCGTGGACCTCGCGCTTCCAGCGCTTGAAAGGAGTGTTCCCCGCCATCGTCCAGCCCCACGGATAGTTGTTGTGGGTGAGCGGCCCTCCGATCTCTTCCAACCGGTCGTACATCTCGTCGACGCCCGCCGGATCGAGATTGGTGAGACGGATGTCGTTTATGG
>JBAPRR010000340.1:0-3766 GCA_049281195.1 Acidimicrobiales bacterium | reverse complement strand
GGCATCGACCGGATATGCGACTGATTGCCGCTCGGCTCGCATGATCCAAAGATCGAAGATGAGGATCCCGGCGAGCAGCGTTAGAGGACGAATGATCAGTCGAAGGAGGAATCCCAGCCGACGGATACTGCGCCGGCTCATTCCATCGGCTTTTCGCACGGACCCATTCGCCGCCCCCGACCCACCCGCCGGCCCGGACACCCTCGCCACAACCGGAACACCAGGTAGCACCGGCAAGCCCGGACCCGCGACTTCCACCGCCTGAGGAAGCCCTACCTGTTCAGCTTCCTCGGCGTCTTTTGATGGCTCAGTGTCAGCAGACTGGGTCAGTATCCCGGACCGTTGTCGAGAAGCCTTCGTGGCGCGTCAACCAGCATCGTCTGAACCTGGGTCTCGGTTACGCCACGTTCAAGGAGCTTGGGAATGATCGTTTTCGATATGTGGAGGAAGTTCCACGTAGGAGTGCTCCGACGTAGGAGCTCGTCGTCGAACCAGTCGATGTGACACGAGGCATCGTGGGACAGGACGATCTGACTGGCCCATCCGTTTTCGCACAGGCGGGCAACCGTGTCGACGCGGTCTTCTTCGGGGCAGTAGACATCGACCCCGAAGCGATCCATGCCGAGAGTCGAACCCTCAGCGAGTAAGGCTTCGAGATAGTCGATGTCGGTCGTGTCTCCGCTGTGGCCGATCACTACCCGAGACAAGTCGACGCCTTCGGACTTGAAGATCTCCTGCTGCTCCAAGCCTCGTTTCGTGTGCGCGTCGGTGTGGGTCGAGATCAGAAGACCTGTCCGGCGGTGAGCCTTTGCCACCGATCGCAGCACTCGCTCGACGCCGGGAGTCACGCCCTGCTTGTCGGTGGCGCACTTGAGGACGCCGGGGAGCACTCCGGTTCCGGATATACCGTCTTCGATATCGTGCAGAAAGAACTCCTCGAGTAGATCGACGCCGTTCGGGCGCATCGAGGGCCCGCGGTAGTCGAAGTAGTGGGGGAGGGAGTCGTAGGTATAGAGGCCGGTGGCGACCACGATGTTGAGATCGACCTGCTTGGCGACTCGTTGGATGAGCGGCATGTTGCGGCCGAGCCCGACGACCGTCAGGTCGACAATCGTCTGAACACCTGCGTCGACGACCTGGCCCAAACGCTCGACAGCGTCGGAGACGGCTCGGTCCTCGTCCCAATCGGTTGGCCAGTTCTGTTGAATCTCCGGGGAAAGAATGAAGACGTGCTCGTGCATGAGGGTGACGCCGAGACTGTCAGAGTCGACCGGTCCGCGGACGGTTTGAACCTGTCCCATGTCATCCGGACCTGGACGGTCCGACCCTCTCAACAGTCATCTTCAACAGGACGCGACGTTCATCGCGCATGGCCCGCTCGTAGTCGGCCCAGTCGGGATGCTCTCCAGAGATGCCGCGGTAGTACGCGATGAGACCCTCCATGGCGTCCGGTAGAGAGACGACCTCGAACGCGCCTTCCGCCTGATGCCATGAGCCGTAGAAGCGATCGGTGAAGGTACAGAGCCAACCGGTAGGGCGCTTGCGGAGATTGAGGGTCTTTATGGCGGTCTCGCGGGAGCTGATGATCAAGTGTCCGTCGCTATCGACTCCGGCCGCGACCGGCGAGAGTTGAACACCACCGTCGGATCGGGTGGTTCCTAGAACCGCACGGTGGTTCTCCCTCACGAAGTCAATGACCTGGCTAACGCTGACACCTTCCCCGCTCGTATCCACGCCCGAAGGCTATCGGCGCTCACAGCCCGCCGTCGGGCTTGATCGTCCGTTTCCAAGGCCCCCGACCCCCATGGCCGGGACCCCCGACTCCGGCCCCCAGGCCCTCTGTAGGCTGGGGCGATGCTGAGCACAATGCAAGATGCGCCGCTTCTTATCAGCGGCATCCTCCTCCACGGACAGCAGGTTTTCGGGACCTCAGAGGTGGTGTCGGAGTCGCCAGAGGGGGCGAAGACCGTAACTTTCACCGAAACTGCCGAAAACGCCGAGAGGTTGGCGAAGGCCCTTCAAAAACTCGGCGTCTCCGACAGTGACCGGGTGGGGACCTTCTGTTGGAACGACCAGGCGCACCTCGAGGCCTACCTGGCTGTACCGAGCATGGGGGCGGTTCTTCACACGCTCAACATCCGGTTGTTCCCCGAGCAGCTCAGCTACGTGGTCAATCATGCGGAAGACAAGGTCATCATCGTCGACGCATCGATCGCACCACTGTTCGCGAGAGTGCGGGGCCAGTGCAAGACCGTTGAGCACATCATCGTCGTGGGCAAGGGTGACACGACGGGCCTCGGAGACACGATCGACTACGACGAGATCGTCCAAGCGGAGGATCCGGGCTTTACCTGGCCCACGCTCGACGAGAGGCGGGCCGCCGCCATGTGTTACACGAGCGGCACTACCGGCGACCCGAAGGGCGTTGTCTACAGCCATCGGTCTACTTATCTGCATTCGATGGTCGGAATGACGACCAACTGCATCGGTGCATCGGAGTTCGATCGGGTGCTGGTGATCGTTCCGATGTTCCACGCGAATGCCTGGGGAATTCCGTATACGGCATTCATGGCCGGGACAGACCTGATCATGCCGGAGCGCTTCCTTCAGGCCGAGCCGCTGGCGAGGATATTCAAGGAGCACAGGCCGACCTTGTCTCTCGGCGTGCCGACCATCTGGAATGACCTGCTGCGTTACTCGGAAAACCACGAGGTGGATCTGTCCTCTCTGCGGATGGTCACCGCCGGTGGATCCGCCGTTCCCAGGTCGTTGATGGAGGCCTACGACAAGCGTTTCGGCTTGACCATGATCCAGGGTTGGGGGATGACCGAGACAAGTCCGGTTGCCGCGCTTGCAAAGCCGCCCAAGGGAACTCCACCCGAGGAGGAGATCGTGTGGCGCTCCAAGTCAGGCCGGGTGATCTGCGGCGTCGAGCTGCGCATCGTGGCCGAAGACGGGACGATCTTGCCGCCGGATGGTGACTCGGTGGGGGAGATAGAAGTGCGGGGGCCGTGGATCACGGGCTCGTACTACAAGGACCCGTCCCCGGACCGTTTCTCGCCGGACGGGTGGCTGCGCACGGGGGACGTTGCGACATTCGACGACAAGGGATTCATCCAGATCTCCGACCGCACCAAGGACGTGATCAAGTCGGGAGGCGAGTGGATCTCGTCGGTGGACCTCGAGAATCAGGTGATGGCATACCCCGACGTGTTCGAGGCGGCTGTCATCGGCGTACCGGACGACAAGTACGACGAGCGCCCGCTCGTGGTCGTGGTCCCTAAGGAGGGCAACAAGCCAACGCCACAGGAGATGCTCGACTTCCTCGCTCCCCGGGTCGCGAGATGGTGGCTTCCCGACCGTTGGGCCTTCGTCGACGAGCTCCCTAAAACGAGCGTGGGCAAGTTCGACAAGAAGGCACTCAGACGCGATGTAGCCGACGGGAAGATTCAGATAGAAAAAGTGGAGCTGCCCGCCAAGGCCTGAGTGCTCTGGAGCGTCGGTGAGAGGTAAGTGCCAGTGGCTGACGACGTACAAGCGAGCCGGGCACAGCGAAAGAAGCTGAAGCTTCGCGGCGCTTCCGGTGTTTGCTGGTTCGCCCTCATCGGCGGATCCGTACTCTCCTTTGCTGTTTCGGTCTGCTGATCGGCGGAATTGTTGACAACTTGGATCTGCCGCCGACCCTGATCGGTGCGGGTTTCTCTGTGCTGATACTCCCGCTTGCTCTGTATGGACTGTCTCGCACGGTGCGCGCGGTGACCGTTAC
>JBAPRR010000339.1:0-2087 GCA_049281195.1 Acidimicrobiales bacterium | reverse complement strand
CTAATGTTCGGCTCGAGTATCCCCGAATCCCGCGGCCAGACTGCCAATCGCCGGATCACGGTCACTATTTGGGGCGATCCTGATGGATGATCAGTTGGTCCGCCCCGAGCTCAACGAAGCGGACCTCCTCCAGCGCAGCAACGATGGCGTCGTGGTGTTGGTCGAAGAGCTGAAGCAACTTGTCGTTGCTGATATTGCCGGTCGCTACGATCAGAAGCCGACGGGGCGAGGAGCTCAGGAGGTGACTGTCGCGGAAGTCACGATCCTTGGTGACAACCACGCGATCATTGTCGTCGGCGATTCGGGCGATCTCGGCGTCGGTGGTCCTGTTGCCATTTGGGAGCTCGGAGGTGTGGATCACATCGTGACCCCGGGAGAAGATCGAGCGGGCCAGTCGGATCGGTAGCTGGGCGTCGACCAGAAACTTCACGAAGCTCGAAGGGGCACGACGCGTCGCATCCCGGCGGCGGCAGCGCCGAACTCAAGAGCCGCAAGCAGATCCTCCCGCTCCAGATCAGGATGGTCCGAGATGATCTCCTCGATCGTCATGCCGGAGGCGAGCAGCTCGAGCAGATTCTCCACTGGGTACCGCAGACCCCGGATCGTTGGCTGGCCATGACAGATCGAGGGGTCGGAGGTGACCCGGTCAAGGCGCGTCATGGGAGCCAGGGTACTCAGGGGATGAGGGAGCCGTCCCATAGTGCTCCACACGATCGTGCAGGCCCAGGCACCCCTACCGACGGTACAAGGTCATGGTCACCCTGACCGGCTGAGTCGCCATCCCCTCTCAGGCTTCGTGCCTCGACCACAACTGGGTGAAGGGCCGTTGCTTGTGGGAGCAGCCACAGGGCCGATGGGCCGGCCGTCCACACTCCTTTTTTGAAGTCTCGATCAGATCGAGGCCCCGCAGAACAAACTGAAGACTCCGTAGGTCGCTCAGCGTGCGGGCCCGCCGGTGATGGATAAAGCGACCGTTGCCGCTTCCCGTCGAGTCCCTTCCTTTCCTGACCTGTTTCTGACGGCAACTTGCACGCGCGCGCAAGGGGTCAGATTTGGGAGCCAAACTTGGAGCCAGGCGGCTCCAAATCTGCCCGAATCGAGACGAACGTGCCCGAATCGAAAATCCGCGAACTGCCTGGTCAGGGCACATTTCTGCGGACTTCGACGAACGTCGTCGGAACGGCTAGACGTCCATGACGCGCAAGGGTTCAGAGGTTCGAGTCCTCTACGGCCCACCCGAAGCCGCAGGTCAGAGGCACTTTTTGCTTCCGGCGGTTGGCGGATCCACCAGACGTAGCTCAAATGAGCGTAGCTCTAGCCAAGTCAGCTACGTCGGTCGGGAGGTCACCGATGACACGTACGGTTAGCGTGAGATGGAATGAGAAGGCCCAAAAGTGGATGGCGTGGGTAACGTTTCCCGACGGCTCACGTCGCAAGGTGGAGCGGGTCGACAAGCGCGACGCCGAGGCCGATCTCAACGCACTACTGGCCATGCGGGCGGGCGGCCAAGAGGTGCCCAAACGCCAGCGCATGGCGACGTTTCGAGACCTCACCGACGAGTGGATCGAGGCGGGTTGCCCGAGCTCGACGCCTGGTACTAGCACCCGCCACGCCAAGGAGAAGTCGCCCAATACCATCGCCAACGCCAACTTGCTGGTGGGCTGTCACGTTACGCCGGCGATAGGCGCCCTATGGGTCGATCGCACCACGACCGAGCGTCTCGAGGAGGTGTTTGCGGCGATGGCGGAGGCGGGCTACGCGACCAGCACGGTCGACCGGACGTGGGGTTATCTCAATCAGGCGTGCCAGTACGCGCTCCGCTGCCGCCGCATCAAGCTCAACCCCGGCCCAAGACGTGCTGCTGCCTCAGGCCCGTCCGTCGAAACCGAGGAAGTCGCTGACCATTGAGCAGGCTCAGCTGTTGCTGGAGGCCATTCCTCAGGACCCCCAGCCGGCGATGTGGCTCGCCGGTTTGATGTGCGGCTTCCGGCCGGGGGAGCTGGCCGGTCTGCGCTGGTGTTACGTCGACATCGACAGCGAGGTCCCGAGCATCGAGATCACCGAGCGGGTCAACGAGGTCGCCCAGA
>JBAPRR010000338.1:0-18730 GCA_049281195.1 Acidimicrobiales bacterium | reverse complement strand
ATTATTTGGTACAATAGCGAACGACTCCACAGCTCCATTGACTACATGTCACCGATGGAGTTCGAGGAGTTCTGGACCAACCAAGAAGCTGCGTGACGGTTGTCCGGTTTCGCGGGGGAAGCCCAGTACTTAAGGATGATGCTCGTTTTGCGCCGGCGTTTCGGATTCTCGAATGTACTGTCCGCCGGTCGCCATGAGCCTTCTCATTCGACGAACTCGAGGTGCTCGGACGCCAGATCTGCGTCTGTTGCTCCAACGGTTACCGGCGAACCAAGTTGGTCAGCACCTTCTTCCACAGGAACGTCGACCCTACGGTGAATACGCGCCACTGAAGCACGTTCACGACGCTCGCGGAGATAACCGAGTACCGCCTGAGATGAACGTCCTCGTAGCGACCAACCACTTCGACGCACGAGCAAGATTGCGACGCCCATCAAAAAGGCGAGCATGGCCAACAAAAAGGAGTTGCCCGCGAGGAGCTGCCAGTGATTCTGATGTAGCTCTGGCGGGTGTTTGGAGACCTTCCATGACGTGGGCACCCACCATATGGGAGCGGCGACGAACAAGACCGTGGTGAGTCCCGCCAATAACCGGCCTCGTCTCGGTCGGTCTGCTCCGGCGGCCAGCCAAATGATCGCCGGCACCACCCACACCATGTGGTGGACCCAGGTGATCGGCGAGATGATCAGGCCGGTGGTCGCGCACACCAAAAGCCCGAGCATCACCGACGACTTCCGATGAGCCCATGCTGCGAGCGCCAGCCCCCCGATACCGATCACCACCAGCAGCGGAACAAGCACGAAGGCGGAGACCGGACCGTGATGAAACCGCTCGAGAGCGCTCGACAGGTTCTGGTCGCTCGAGTAGAGCAGCGCACCGGCGCGCTTTGAGTCGAAGACGTCCTTTGTCCAGTAGGTCCATGAGTCGCCGGGGGATGCGAGGAAGGCGATCGACTCGCATGCGATGAAGGTGATGACGGCGTTGAGGGCTCCTCGAGCACGGCCCGTGATGATCAAATAGGGCACGAAGATAAGGGGGGTGAGCTTTACAGCTGCAGCCAACCCGATCGCTATCCCAAGTGGCAATGTGCGTGAGCCGATCCTACGATCCGTCCCCAGGTCCCACACAACAAGGACGCAGAGAACAAGATTGATCTGACCGAGGCCAATGGTGTTGAAAACCGGGTTCAGCGCAAGGGCTGGTAGCAGCAAAACCAGCGCCCCTGCTACCACCCGATTGCGAGGAAGTCGCGGAACCACGATGCGGATCGATAAATAGATGAGTGCCGCAAGAGCCACGATGTTCACGACCGCCCACTCTCGCTGAAGGGACCAGATGCCAAAGCTCAGCGGAAGAAGCGCGAAAACGAGTGCAGCGAATGGCGTGTAGGTGAACAGCAGGCCGCTGTTTCTGAACCGTACCGAGTACAGATCCGACAAACCGAAGTGCTGGCCCCCCATCCGGTAGACATCAATGTCCACCTGGTAGTTCCGGCAGGCCAGATACAAGGAGAGGCCGAGTGCGCCCGCGGCAGACAAAGCCGCCGGCATCCACTGGCGAAGTACCTCGCGAGAAACGCGCGGGGATACACCCGCGAGCGTGCTCATGGCATCTCAGGCATCAGGGATCCGACCAGTGCTCTCAGGTGGATGCCATCGGGATCGAGTCCTTGGCGGGCTCGTCCAAGGAGAAACACCTATCGCGGATCATCAATGGCTCCTATAGCGAATGGACAACGGATCTGCTGGCTGCTCACACAGTAGGAAGAAACGGCTTGGTTTTGAATGCGGGAGGCGGGCGTCATGCGCTTGGGGTTAGCCCCCCTGTGTGACCTTTGCAATGATCCCACCAATACGGTCCCTCAGGTCGATTCAGATCGCAGGCTGGCACGTAGGACACCAATATGTGGTTCGGCCTCCGATGCGGCTGAGCTCCAAACTCGAGCCGCAGCGCGGACAGCGCGGCTCCGGTTGAGAGCGTTGTGAGCTGAGCCACGTCGCCCGTCTGGGTATATCGCCGACTTGTACCGAAGCCCGGAGAACTCGTTGCAACGACCGGCAGAGCGCTTGGCGTTCCGGGGCTCGGAGGTCCCCGAATCGTCGTGCCGGGTGGATCCTGGCTCTCCACAGCATCTCGTCGCAGAGCATGTTGCCTAGGCCGGCCACGACATGCTGATCCATCAGCACCGCCTTCAGCGCGCCGCGCCGGTCGGTTAGGCGTTCTTCCAGTTGCCGGCAGGTCAGCCCGAGCGCGTCCGGGCCAAGATCGCCGATGAATTCTGTGACAGCGTCCTCGTCGTCAGCCAACCAGAGCCCTTGCAGTTTCCGCTGATCCCGGTAGACGAGGTTTCCGCTTCCGACAGAGATGATCACCCGGTCATAACGCAGGTACTCCGCATCCGGCGGATCCCATATGAGATCGCCGGTCATCCCGAAATGGAACAGAACAGTGGGTCCGTCGGTTGGGGCCAGCAGCCACTTCCCATGGCGAGTGGGCTCTCCGAATGTCCGTCCCACGAGTCGTCGCACAAAATCCCGGCTCGACCGACCACGAATTACGCCAGGGTCCCGGATATCGACGGCCTGGACCTTCTCTCCTACGACGTGGCTATGCAACAAGCGCCTGGACCGTTCGACGTCGGGCAACTCGGGCATATTCGCTGGGAACCTACCGTCCGGGCGTGCCAGCGCGTTGGTTCAATAGTTGAGGCGGACGAAAGGGCTGGTGAGCTGTGGCGCGGGAAGCATGGGCTGATCCGGACCGACGACGCCCGAGGACTCGGCGGCATCATCCCTGGTTACCTGCAGAAGCTCCTGTCTGCGGGAAAGCTCGACCATCTGTGGCGAGGCCTCGAACGGTGAGACCACCCAAGCGCGGCTTCTATTGGGCTCCCAGCCGGTCCGAGCCCATCCACTGGATCGTTCGCCACAGTGCTCGCGATCCAAAAGGTGGCCAAGCGCCTATACGGAAGAGGCGGTAAATGAAGTCAAAGCAGATCGCCCCTTCATAGATTGGGGTGAGTTTCTTCAGAAATCGGAATGAGACCGTCGTGAGTAATACCTGAGAATGAATTCTCCTTTGCCTAATTCACGTCTACTCCTTCCCCGGCGAATACATCCCGTCTTCAACCCGGTGGCGCTGCGCGGATGGAATTCGATCGATTGGTCGAATAACTTCCGCACCGGAATTGTCACGAACAACAATCGATAACCATGGTCTGACTTTCCGCCGGGTCGTCGCCCTCATGTTGGAGAGCCAATTTAACGCCGCCCGTAGCGCCAGTCAGAATCTCCTTGCCAGGACGGCCCTCCGCATTTATGTTTCTCTTGTGGAGAGCGCCTGCACGAGATAATCGGGGTCTGGCAGACGCACGGCGGCATCCAAGCGGAGGATGGAACACATGAGCGAGAAAGACTCAGTGACGAATCGATCATCCACAGTTCCAAGGGTATTCGTAAGCTATCGGCGCGAGGATTCAGCGGGCTATGCCGGCCGCCTCTACGAAGAGCTCGTGGGACGTTTTGGGCACGAGAGAGTATTTATGGATATCGATTCGCTGGCTCCCGGGATTGACTTCGAAGCGGCGATCGAGGAAACGCTCCCAATGTGCGACACGACGATCATCGTTATCGGCCGTGCCTGGCTGAATGTCGCTGGCTCCGATGGGCACAGGCGGCTCGACAATGCCAATGACTTCGTGCGGCTCGAAACTGAACGATCTCTATCAAGTAGCCGGAGGGTGATCCCAGTGTTGGTTGGCGGTGCAGAAATGCCGGCCGAGGCAGAGATGCCAGCGTCAATCGCAGGATTGGCTCGCCGTCACTGCGTAGAACTCTCGGATCGACGATGGCGAGCCGACACAAAGGATTTGATTGACGCGATCGAACATGGTTGGTCGAAGCAACAGGTGATCGAATCCGAAATTGCTCCAATTCCGCATATAGCGTCAGAGCCTGGACATGCGGGATTGTGGGATCAGAATGGTGAGGTCGCGAAAGCGCTGGCGGCTATCGTTACATTTCAAGGTCCGACTGGTCTGTTCGACGAAAGCTCCGTGGCTGAGCTTCTAAACAGATTGATGCCGGCAGGCATGCCTCGACGGGAGTGCCAGCTTGTACTTGCAGCTTCGAGACGGAATGTTGCTCAGGAGATCAATCAATGCTTGTCTCGCGGCCTGGGCCTTGACGAGGCAGTGCGGACGATTTCTTCGGAGATGTATGAGCAAGAGCCCTTTGACCAAACAGCCTGCGACTGGGTGACGCGAGCATTTGCGGATGCCCTCGTTGGAGCCCTACGTACTTCTGCTGTCGCGAGCGCCCCTCCCATGGATTCCGAAACACCGGCCTCTGGTCTGTTATCGGAAGATCGAGAAGGCATCGATGTCGAACCTCGACACAGGAACGATGCTCATCGATGGCTTCGTATATGGCCACTTTCTCGAAGCGGTGGCGCGGTTGCTGCTCGTCGTATGCCGCCTGCCGTGGCCGTCAACAACAGCAGGAACGTGCCGCCACCAACCGTTGCGACCGGTGGGAAACGTACGAAACGCTTCCGTTCAGCCGCCATAGTTATCGGATTTACAGTTCTCATCATCGTTGGAGCGGTAGCTCTGGCGATCCATAGCAGCAACGACTACCCGAATGCTGGCGAGCGGGCGTTACTTGCCCACCTCAACGGCAACTTGTCAGATTGTCATCGCTATTCGGGACTGAGTAACTTCAAGGCTGCCTCTGCTGGCGTCGAATGCTCGGCCGCCGGTATAGATATGGTTTATATGCAATTTCCTAACAATGCTGACATGAACATGCATTTCAGTCACTTGTACCACGTCTTTGCGAACGGACTTACCAACCCTCTGCCCGTACACGAATGCCTCGCTAACACGCAGTTCTATGCTTACCAAAGTGTCACCAGAACAATAGGTAATGATTCGTTGACTGGCTTGCAGGTGTGTTTCCCCGCGGCTGGGGTTGGCGGCTACTATAAACCTAATGGACCTGAGTTTAGGATAGGCTGGACCAGCCCCGACCTCCACATATTGGCTTGGGCGGATGGAACTGACCGCGTGGCCGTATATGGGACCTGGGAAAGTGTCGGCGGTCCTTGCCCAACATCCGACACAACTTGCCTTAACACCTCCCAGGGGAATATTCCCCCCGTGGAGTACAACGAACCACCGCCTATTGCTATGTCTAACTGAACCAGTGTGAGGGGTCGAACCAGAATTCCCAGGTGGCGCTTACTTGGTCTGGGCGACCATTCGGATCGAGCGATCACCTTCTCGGCTACCCAACTTCGAACTCAGAGTGAATGACCGACGGAGCCAGCCATGCTTGACTCCCGTCTAATGGTTGCTCTACAGTAACCGTTACCCATGAGCAACCAACAGGCAGATGCGATTTTCGAGGCACTCGGAGAACCGGTGCGCCGTCGAATCCTCGATCTTCTCCATGATGGGCCTACGCCGGTAGGCCAACTTGCGAGCCGCCTACCGGTCGGTCGCCCGGCCGTCAGCAAGCACCTTCGGGTGCTCACGAATGCCGGCTTGATCGAACACCGGAGTGTCGGGACGCGCAACCTCTACGCGCTCGCCCCCGATGGGATGGCTGCTGCACAGCAATGGATCGTCCGTACCTGGGACGTGGTTCTTGCATCGTTTGCGACGGAAGTACAGGCACTGACAAAGGAGCGGAAGTGAACGTGGCACCCAGGCAGATCTCCTGATCGATCCAGCCACGTAGGAATCTCCTTTTCCGCTACAGAAGACCGGACCCTCGTCACGCTCGAGCATTCAGGATGGGAGGTGTTCGACGATCCGGCATTGGCACGCGACGAATACGACCATGGCTGGGTCCCGGTCCTCGATAGCTACCGCGTCTTGGCGAGTGCAAGACCGTGGCACTGAGATTGGCGACACCTGGGTCGCTCTTGTCCACAGTCCCGGGTCCACACGCTCTGACGACCAGTTCGTTATTCGACGCTCTGCAGTTCGGCGAGCACGTCGGATTCCTTCGACGGATGCAAGAGTCTCGGTTGACATCATGATCACATCAGGACCGCACTGGTCGGTCAACCACGCCGTGTCCTCGAACGAGGGCGTCTTCTATCCCTAACCGAATCCGCAGCGGCTCACGACGTTCTTCACCTTCCCTTGCGGGGAGCATCGTTCTACCGTCGAGGGGGCGTTGCACCTGCGGCTGCAGGAGCAACACAGAAGTTACACAGGATGTGAGGTATTAATGCCTCTGTGACCAATGCATTTCGACACTCCACGTATCCCTTTGCGACGTCGACGCTCGCTCCTGCCAACGTCGATCAAGATTTCCTCAGGATTCGCTGAGTTTCTTCATAAGACCAGGAATCCTTCTGTTTCGACATGGGTCTCTTCGCACGACGGGCTTCGACCTCAACAGCATTGGTCAACGTCCGGGTGTTCACGAATCTCACCGTCCACCCGTCGCGACGTCACCTCGGAGAGGCCCTGAGCCCGTCGGCCCAGACCATCTCGTGCTCCGTTCTTGACAGGTCCTTCACCAGCTTCGGCTTGGTGTCCTGATGGGCCCGATCAGGTCTCTTAACAACAACTCACCGAAAGACGAAGATTTCGAAAATCGACCTCTCAGACCAGACGAGCCTGGAAACGAGGTTGAACCTCAACCAACACATCGGTGGAGATTCGCACACCGGTTCTCACACCGAAGCTGGGCCGTAGCAGGCCTGGGGCTGGGGCTCGCCGGGGTGGGGGTCGGAGGATTCTCCCTTCTCCTTTACCAGTTGTCCGACCGGACAACGACCCCCAACTCCGACGGGGCCACCGTCGTACTTGAGGGGCAGTCGATGGCCTCCGGACATCTGACCCTGGCGCACTGGGCGCTGTCCCTCGACTCGTTTTGGAGCATCGACGCTGTTTTCAACACGATCTTCGTATTCCTTGACGGCGTTCGCGCCGATCTCCTGCGCCTGGTCCCTGCGATCATCGCCTCCTGTGTCGTCGTACTCGGAATTCGAATTGCGTGCGATGGGTACAAGAAGGCACCGCAAATCGCGGCTGCCGCGACCGTCATCGCTCTGCTCGGTCTGCCGACGTTCTATCTCTGCTACTTCTTCCTTAGCTCCGTTTCGCATGTAGGCACGACACTTTGGTGTCTGATCGCTTTCTTTGCGTTATCTAGAGAGAGGAGGAGGACGATCGGGCCCAGTTGGGCCATTGGTGTGATCTTTCTCGCCGCTGGACTGCTCGGCGACCTCCAAATGTTCGCGCTCGGAGTAGTTCCGGTCTTATTGGCGGGCATTGTCAGGATGATGCGAGCGAGGAGCTTGCGCGCTGGTCTCCCACTGGTCGCTGCATCGGTGACAAGCCTGCTTGTGGCTGGCTTCGTACGCGGGATAGCGGAACTCATCGGAACCTATTCGATCGGCAAGGTACAGGGCCGGGCCAAAGGCGCTCAGATTCGTGAGAATTTCAGCAACCTAGTGTCAGGCATCAAGCAGTTGCTGGGACAGCGAAGTGGGCTGCAGGGCGCACTGAAGATCTCCGAGCAGCTGCATGTCGTTCTTCTGGTCCTCGTAGTGGCGCTCGTGGGGGTGGGGTTGCTCCGACTGATAGTCGGTGGGGTGACGGGCAACGCAAAGTCAGAGCACCGACAACGGGACCCGGCCAACCTCAAAGCAATGGGCTGGCTGGTGGACGATCTTCTTCTCTTTGGGTGCGTGGGCGGAATGGTTACGTTCGTGGTTCTCGCCTCTGCGAACGACTTCAACTATGACCGATACCTCACTTCCGCAGTCGTGTTCGGCGTAATTCTTGGCGCACGACAGCTCGCTTGGCTTTTGTCTTCGGCAAAATCGACCTGGTCTCTTTTGCCGGTTACAGCGGTCGGTTTAGCCGTCATCGGCGTCTTTTGCATCAACATAGAGTCGATGCTCGCGAGTCCCGACGTGGCATGGCCTGAGACTCCGCTTGTTAACTTTCTCGAGGCCCACCACTTGGACCAGGGCATTGGTGATTATTGGAGCGCTTCGATCGTCACGGTGGTGTCCAATGGGAACGTAACGGTCAGACCGGTCATCAGTAACCCTGCTGGGAAGCTCGTTCGGTACGATCGGCAATCAAGCTCAGATTGGTATGAAGCCAAGTCGTTCCAATTCCTTGTTTACAATTTGGCCATTCCGGTGGGTGTCGAACTGGGAACAGCAACTTCGACCTTCGGCGAACCGGATCACACATATCAAATCGGAACCTTCACCGTCCTCACCTGGTCCCACCCTGTCTCGGTTTCGCTGCAAGGGTATGACCCAAACGCGGGCTAGGTCTACGACAGAGCAGACGGGCCATCGCCATCGACCGCGCGCACCCTGAACGGTCGATATTTTTTGAAACTGTGAAGCTACTCCTGCCTCGGAGCAGGTCGGGTGTAGGACTATGACCATCGTGCACTTCCGTTCCTGAACTCTCCAGAATGCGAGAATGCCCTCCCAGATCGGTCGAAGGCACCGTCGAAGGTGCCACACTGTCGTCGGGCTAATAATCAGCGCTAACAGTCGTTTACTCCAGAAGGAGGGAGTATTGCGTGGCCAAGCGTCAGGATGCAGAGGTTCTCGTCGTCGGAGGGGGAATCGCAGGCTTGACTGCGGCAATCGCCCTGGATCGTGCACGAATCAGTACGCAAATCATCGAGCGGGCGACGGCGCTGACTGCATCCGGCGGCGCCTTGACGATCTGGCCTAACGCCCAAGCAGCGTTGGGATGTATCGGATTGTCGAAAGCAGTGGCCGACATCGGCTACAAGGAGCCTGACGGCACTATTCGGGAGTGGTCGGGTCGCAAGATCACCAAGCTCGACCAGAGCCTTCTGAATAAACATCTCCGCACCCCGACCCTGTCAGTTCACCGTGGCGACCTTCAGCGGATGTTGCTTGATGCAGCCGCTGATGTCCCCATAAGGCTTGATGCGACCGCGACAAGCGTCGGGACGGACGGCGACAAGGCTTTCGTATTGCTATCTGACGGTGACGAACTCCAAGCCGAAGTTGTGTTGGCGTGTGACGGCATACGCTCGGTCGGTCGAAGGCTAACGAGGAACCCTGAGCCCGCGTACACTGGGCGCACAAGCTTTCGGGCAGTGGTAGATGGTTCCGACAATTTTGTGACCGAAGCGTGCTTGACGGTTGGCCGAGGGATGCAGTTCATCTCAAGTCCCATGTGGGGAGACCGGACT
This sequence comes from Acidimicrobiales bacterium, assembly GCA_049281195.1. Lineage (GTDB taxonomy): Bacteria > Actinomycetota > Acidimicrobiia > Acidimicrobiales > CAVXTF01 > JBAPRR01. The sequence goes on along the minus strand of JBAPRR010000338.1, from coordinate 9,512 downwards.
TACTGGGCAGCAGATGTAGGCATGCCCCAAGGAGCGAACGAAGCACTCACCAACCGCAAGCAATTCTTGCTCGAATCGTTCGAAGGCTGGCACCATCCAATTCCCGACTTGATCGAGGCGACTCGGAGCGACGAGCTGGTTATCGCTGACGTATACGACGCGATACCGAAGACGCTCACGGCTGGACGGGTGGCCCTGCTTGGTGATGCAGCACATCCCATGACGCCGGACCTTGGACAAGGTGCCTGTCAAGGAATCGAAGACGGCGTGGTAATCGCGGCCTGTCTTTCGCAGCGATCAGACCCCATCGTGGCCTGAGCCAACTACGAGGACGCTCGTCTACGACGTGTCCGATCAATGGTGAAAGGCTCACGGCGCTTGAACCACCTCGCCACGGCCGAGTCATCGATTGTTTCCGCACTCAGAAACGCCGGAACCGCTCACATCCCGGCATGGCTCAACAGGAATCTCGTCGCTCATTACGCCAGTGTGAGTGCCTTTCGCAAGAAGCTTCCATTGTCCAGGTTTACTCCAGCAGGCATGCACGATCACGGCACTGGCCAGGGCTGTCTTTAATACGCCCGTTCGACGCTCGAGACAGAGGGTGTCCCAAGCATCAAGTATGCGAATCCGAGGACTTTCCTGTACCCCTGCAGCCAATCCTTGCGGTGTTTGTCTGCCTTATGTCGGATATCGCCTGCCGACGGGTCGGCTGCGTGGCTCAAGAGCCAAGTCTCCCAATCAGCCAAGTACCCAGACTCGAATTCGCACCACTCGTCTGAGTTTGCGACATGGATCGATAGCGGGCGGAAACCCACCGCGATCGTCTTGTCTACCAGGCCGTCCAGATCCCTGAGTGTTCGGCTCGTCATATCCAGGGAAGCGGCTTCGTCGTCCGTCGGTTCGCGTTCCCAGAACCCGGTGCCGAACAGAAGACGTCCCCCGGGGTTCACGTAATCGCGCAGAGCTTCGAGAGCCTCATCCTGATTTCCGAAGGCGTGGTCTGCTCCAACGCATATGACCACATCCGCTCTATCGCCTAGATCGGCGATGTCTCCCTCAAGGAACTGAACCCTCTCTGACAGACGCCTTTTTGCGGCATTTTTGCGTCCGCGATCCAGTGCGACGGTATCGCTGTCCACTCCGAGCCCGGTCGCTACATTGCTCGCAGCGACCGTTCGAAGAAGGAGCTCTCCCCATCCGCAACCTGCATCGAGGATCGAACGTGGACTTCCGACTACGAGTGCCGCGGCGAGCAAATCAGCTCGGTCAGACGACAACGGAGAGTTGAAGTCGAGGTACTCGTAGTAACCAATCGGACGCAAAGCGGTCACCGATACCAGAACCTGGCCGGCCAAGCGGGAAGTTCGTGCGGAGTCTGCGAGTCCACCGTCATCTGAAATGTGAACGCCATGGCGGGATCGTAGCCATGCCCAGTAGGGGCCGCGGGAGTTGCGAGCCAACGATCCGCACAGGTTTCGGGCTAAGGAAGAAGGATAAGAGTGCTCGGCCGACAGCAGGCAGCTATGCCTGGCGCACCTTGCGCGCGTGCCGGCCGCGGCGGGGCCTGAACAGGCGCTCGAGTATCGCGTATATGCCGATGCCTGCCATCACCACCAGAGCGTCCTCGAACGGGGCGCGGAACCTGAGCACCCCGGCCTCGATTACGGCGACAATTGTGACGATCACCGCGAGGCACAGGAGCGGATAGATGATCCTCCGCCTTCTTCTGAGCACGACTGCTCCGACGACCGCGAACGGGATGAGGAAGTAGAACGACCATATCCAGGCCTGTTGCGCTTTCAGATCCTCGACCGAGTCGACGATACAGCCGACCGGCGGAGGACAACTGGCCCCTACCGCCGTGAAACGGGCCGTCTGGAACGGGTTGTACAGACTCCAGACCCGGCCGACCCGGGCGAGCACCACCACCGGGATTCGACTCTTATGGGCTCTCGCGTAGCTGAGAGCCTCGTGCTGGTAGGCGTGGTCGACCTGTGACTCGTCGCCCGGTTCAGGGTTAGTTGCCGGCGAGTACCAGAACCCGATGCGGCTCGTGTAGTACGTCGTCGGGTTGTTGTCCTGGATCAGCCCGACGCCGAGATCGGTGGTGAGCACTTCCGGATCATGAAAGGCGGTTTGGCAGTACGCGATCCAAGGTGCGAGAACCAGCGCCGTCGAAGCGACCGCCACCCCCGAGATCTTCAGGATCCGTCGGCCGTCGTTGTCCCGGAACGCTCCAATGCAAAGCGGGATCACTATCAACGGGACCTCGAGTAGGAGCTCGCTCCGCGTGAGCACTGACAGCCCGACCGAGACGCCGATCCCTATGGCGCGTGGGAACGTCGGCCTGCGCCGGAAGCCATAGGCGAAGAGCAGAGTGACGGCGACGAGGAGCTGCTCGACCGGCTCGGACATGACCTTGGCGTCGAAGACCCACAGGCCCGGATATAAAGCTCCGACCACTCCTGTCGCGAGACCCGCCCCTCTGCTCACGAGGTTCCCTGCGAGCAGCGCAAGCAACACGACAGTCACCATGCCGAGAAACGCGATCAACAGCTGGTGCTCGTGGAGCCTCCCTAGGCCAACCACGTCGAACGGAACGAGCAGGAATGACGTGAACGGACCGTGCAGCGCCGTCGGGACCGTCTCGTTGTAGTTCACGAAGGCCGTAGGGCTCGAAATCCCCCGCCCTTTCACAATCATCGTCGCCAGGTTCTGGTACCAGTACTGGTCGAAGCTCGTAGCGACGACGTTGTGCCAGCGCGCCGCGACGTACGCCACGCGCACCGCCAGGGCAGCGAAAGCGATCGCAGTTATCCACCACAAGTAGGCGCGTTTGCTCGGCCTGGGCTTGCCCACGACGCCGCCGTCCTGTTCCGGCCGGGCATCGGCCCCCACTTGCACAAGCGGAGCGTACCCGCAGGCTCAGAGAAGACCGGTGACCATCACGGTGGGTGACTCACCCGAAGTACTGGCGATATTGGTGAAGTCAGAGTCGTCGTTCAAAGGTTCGCGTGTTTCTCATCCCACCAGTTGGCGAATTCCTTCAAGCCGAGCGGCTCGGAGCACGGAGAATGCAGTTACTTCGCGTCCTGAGCTAAGAGATCCTCGAGGCGTCCTCATAGTCAGCCACCCATCGCCACACATCTTTTCTCTTCAACGTTTGAATGCACTCTCTCGCACGTTAGATTGTTGCGACCGTGCCCAAATAGGTACCGCCAGTGGATCGAGAGGCTGAACAATGAGAGAGCCACGAACGCTTGCCGGGTTCCTGCGTCCGGCTGCAGGCGTGATACTGATGGGGACGCTGTTGCTCGTTGGTACGGCTAGTGCGGCCCAGGCCAATGGAAGCACCTCTCGGCAGCAGACCAGTTCGGGCACTCTCCCTGCGATCACTCCTCTTGCCAACTTGGTTCTTTCTGACAGGGACACTGATGTTTTCTACTTCTTTGACGGAGACCTGGGTTTTTCCAATAACGGACCAAACGGCTCGACCGTGATTTCGAGCAACGGGGTGTACGGCAATTACCCACCCAAAGCAGGCACCGGGATCGCCGCCGACCAGGCGCCTGACGGGAACATCTCGGTCTACTACGTCGGCAAGAACCTCCAGATCTACAACTACCTGTACGTAGCCAGCACAGAGGAATGGGAAGACGGGATCATCGCGAACGGGGAGGAGGCTGCGAAAGGGACCAACGTGTCGGTGATCGAGGATGGCGACGACACCGCCGTGTTCTACGTTGGCGCCGACGACCAGATCTGGACCTGGTCCTTCGACGGGAGCTGGAGCAACACCGAGTTGAGTGGCGAAGCCGCGGTGCCAACAGACGGTCTGGCCGTGGACCTGCAGACCAATGGCTACCAACAGGTCTTCTACGTGGGGACTAATGGCCAGGTCTACAACTGGATCAACAACACCAGTCAGTGGCTTAACGGTGCCATCGGCGACGGGGAAGCCGCAGCAGACGGGAGCCAGATCGCCGACGTACTCCAGACCAATGGCGATCAAGACGTCTTCTATGTCGGGACGAATAATCAGATCTACACCTGGGCCTACGCTTCGCACTGGTCCAACAGCAAACTGGGCAAGGGTAAAAAGGTCGCACCCGAAAGCGGATTGGCCGCCGACGAGGCGCCCAACGGCTACCTGTCGGTGTACTACGCGGGAACGAACGGCCAGATCTATAACTGGCTGTACACCAGTTCTTGGGAGAATGCAGCGATCAACAGCACCGGCACCCCGGCGTCCGCGGGCAGCCCCGTCGATGTCGAGGAGTTGAGCCAGTCCGACACCGACGTGTACTACTTGAACGACAACCGCATCTGGGATTGGTACTTCGACGGGGCGCACTGGCAGAACGCGTTGGGGTGATCTGGTCGCTCGTCAACTGAGCAATCAGGCGACTCCCACCACCTCGTCAACGACTGCGAGGAAGACGTCGAGCAGATCTGGATCGAAATGATTGCCACTTTCTTCGGTCATTGATGACCCTGCCCACAGTCAGCTGCCGCCGGCGAGACACACGCGTTCTTAACTGGGCCCTCTGACCTAATTGCCGCTATCGGTCGGTGTCACTGCAGCGTTGTACACGTTTACCCTGCATGCAACAGATGGCCTCTCGCCGTATTCGCCTGGCGCCAAAAGCAGATGAGCAACCGCGGTGGTTACCCAGCTGATGTGAGAGGCGCACGGAGGGGTCGTAGCGGAGCCCACCACGGTCGGCTGGGCATCGTCGGGTACGGTCAATTCGAACGGATAATCCCTTGCGCCGCCGGCCTGGAGGTCGAGTTGCTCGTCGAGCACCCCCTTGGTGACGACACCCTCGCTCTCGGTCCCAACTGTCCGCGCAAGACCGGCGATCAAGCTCGTTAAGGTCAGTGCTCGCGTCGGTCTGACGAGAATCTTGCCGCTGATGACGTCGCCGGGCCGCAACGAACGAGTATGGAGTTCGAGCTCCAGAAAACGCTCACCGGCATACCAGGCTTCGCTGGTCGCTACCTCGGCGAAGCGCTCGGGGCCGACGAGCACCTGGACCGGTGCCTCTGCTTTTACGTCAATACCATGATGGCGTTCAATGATCGCCTTGACAGACCACGACACTACTTTGGCCGCAGAAGGCAGGGCATCGTCGGGCACGGCGAAGCTGACAGGGTGATCGCCCGGGCCCAGGTTCCCACCCGCGTCCGTGAGCGGCGCCTCAGCGACAACCTCATCGTGAGGCAGGACTTCGTCGTGGTAGCCGCGCCAGAACACGTCCGTCTCGACTGTCTTACGAAGGGCCGTGCGCACCAGTCGCGCCGTGGCGGCTCTGACCTTGTCGTCGCGATCACCGGTGATGGTGACGACGGCGTTCACCGTGCCGCCGTTCATCGTCGAGGATGGCTCTGTCGTAACCGTCATCTTCTGTGCCTCTTTGGATGACACGGTGGTTTACCTTCCGATCCGGGGGTTCCTGCGCTCCGTCAACAACAATCGTTGGATGCTATGTCGCATCATCCACGTCAATCCGACTGCGACTGGCCGTCTTTTTTTGTCGGCAGTACAAGACGACGGGCCATCGATATTCAGTCAGACCGGCCTAATCGGGCTCTAGGCGTCTCCGGAGCAAAAAGTCCACCGACACGGGAAACGCCTCGATCCATGAATCGCGCGCACCCCCATGTGTGAACATGTGGGGACGTCACTCGTGAAGACGTCCGGGCGGATGGGCGCTGAGGGACTCGAACCCACGACCTGCTGGTTGTAAGCCAGAACCGGCTGAACGCTGTGCCGACCTGGATTACGCAGGTCAGGTCGGAGCCAGAGTGGCAAAACTATCTGCCGTAATCCTGGCCCTCCGCGTGGCACGCTAAAGGCGGTCAGATGCGATAGCGGAACCTCATCACCAACATCCCGACGCTTGAAGGCCGGCTCTACCTGGCTGACGTATTGGACCTCGGATCCAGGAGGGTCATCGGCCTCGCGATGGCAGACCGCATGCCGGCGGAGCTCGTCACCAAGGCCATGAGGATGGCGATCGACACCCGCGGTGGCAACGTCGAGAGCTCGTATCCAGATACCGTTTCGAATCACGAGCCCAAGCTGCTAGGGCCATCATGGCGTGGATCGACCGCTACAACGCCGTGCGCCTGCACTCTTCACTCGGCCAACGTCCCCTATCGAATGGGAGCTCCGCTATGCACAAGTCAGCTGTTCGCTGGATAATCATTTGTCCTGTTCGGGAGGGGAAGGTCAAATGATCATTCAGCTGTGATCGCCGAACTGGTCTTCAGGTACCCGACTCCGACGTAATCGTCCCTCTTCCAGAGCCAAACACGATTTATTTTCGGTGTTCGAACAAAGCTATTTGACAATGCAACGGCACTGATCCAAATCGTGGACCACCTTGCCCGGTGGGTTTGGAGATGAGAAAGGCGGCCAAAGTGCCCGACGACATTGCCCTTTCGGAAGGTTCGCAAAATCACAAAGACGGTGGCGAAACGGCTGACCATCCAACCCGCCGCGTAGGACGACGCAAGATGCTCCTGGGTGTTGCAGCAGGGGGAGTTGGCGCGGGTGTCGTGGCCCGAGCCGCACCGGCGGGCGCTGAAACGCCTGACGCCGGAACCCCGAAAGTGAAGCTGGGTAAGGCGAACACGGCGGCGGCCACGACGTCTATTTCTATGGCGGTCAATGGCGACGCCGGGATTGAAGGTAGAGACACCAGTAGTGGCGGCGGTTACGGACTGTATGGCACGTCCGCGGTCGGTACCGGTATCTACGGTTCCCTCACAGGTGACACAAACGGCCACAATGCCGTTGAGGGGGTCGATGGGAGCACCGGTGGCGACGGAGGAGCAGGCGTCTACGGGTCTTCCACGAACGGCACAGGCATCTTCGGGACCTCTACCAATGCTGTCGGCGTTTACGGCATTCACACGACCGGTCCCGGGACTGGAGTAGCAGGTCTCGACCAGTCTGGAAATAGCAGCAGTCGCGGCGTCTACGGGAGCTCGGGTAGTGGAAACGGCGTCTACGGTGTCTCCACGGACGGCACTGGCGTCTACGGCACAATCACCGGGGACACAAATGACCACTTTGCCGTTCAAGGTGTAGACGCGAGCACCGGTAGTGAAGGTGGCGTAGGTGTGGGAGGGTCTTCCACGACCGGCACCGGGGTCCAAGGATTCGCGACTGGCGTGGACAGCGTCGGCGTACTTGGTAGCAACTCTAGCGAGAACGGCATCGGTGTCTACGCCACTAGCTCGGGAGAGAATGGAGTAGGGCTTTACGCTACTTCTGCGAACTCCAACTCTCTATACGTAATTGGTAATGCCACAGTGACGGGCTCAGTGTCAAAGGGGGGTGGTTCATTCAAGATCGACCACCCCGCGGATCCCGAAAACAAATACCTCTACCACTCTTTCGTGGAGTCGCCGGACATGATGAACGTCTACAACGGGAATGTCACCTTGGATATCGACGGAAAGGCGACGGTCGAACTCCCCGATTGGTTCGAGGCGCTCAACCGCGACTTCCGCTACCAACTGACTCCGATCGTGTCTTTCGCTCCGCTCTACATCTCGAAAGAGATCGGCGAGAACAAGTTCGAGATCGCAGGCGGGAACTCTGGCCAGAGGGTGTCTTGGCAGGTTACCGGTATCCGCCAAGACGCGTGGGCGAATGCCAACCGGATCCCGGTCGAGGTCGACAAGAAGGAAGAGGACCGCGGTTGTTACCTCCACCCCGAGCTGTTCGGCGGTGAAGCAATATCGGCGCTGGCGAAGGCCCGCGACAGCGGTCGGCGGCACCGGTCGAACACCACGACGGCGTCGACATACGACGCCCAGCTGTAACGGCGCGACGAAGTCTGTTGCCCCGGCGAGACGTGATGAACCAATAACCAGGCGAACGCGGCCATCGAACCGGTGACAGTCCTAAGTGCCAGTGAGTTGATAGCGACAGTCATAAATATTGGAGATCGATTAGAGAAAAGAGCGGGATATGAGCGAACAGCCGGATCCGAGCACCAGATCAGGCAAGAACGCCGATCGTGAGGAACGTTCCTCTCTGTCGTATGGACGTAGAGCCTTGATGCTCGGAGCCGCGAGTGCCGGCGCAGGAGCCGCCGCCAGCATGGTCGCGAGCACCCAACCGGCATCGGCGACAGACGGCAGCGCCCTTATTGTTGGTGAGTCGAACTCAGCCAAGGCGACTACCACCATCACCACCAAAAAAGGTTACGGATTCGTAGGCGAGACCTCGGCTAATGGTGGCATCGGAGTGGGCGGAAGTGACACGAGCACAGACGGTGGATTTGGGTTGTATGGCTCGTCAGCCAACGGCTCGGGCATCTACGGGTCCATCACCGGTGACACAACCGGCCAGAACGCAGTCCAGGGCGTGGACGACAGTTCGGGCGGAGGTTTCGGCGTTCAGGGGACCTCCAACAACGGAGTCGGGGTCGCCGGTTACACCAGTGCGGACGGGCAATACGGCGTCGAGGGAATCGATCAAAGCAGTGGAGGCGCTTTCGGCGTCTACGGGACGTCTCCCAAGGGCTATGGCATTTACGGGACTTCAAGCACAGGCTACGGCGTATATGGCGCTGCCACACAGGGCACCGGTGTTTACGGGTTTAGCGCCCAACCCGGTTCTTCCGGCGTGAAAGGGCAAGCCGCCGGCGGAAGCGGTGTCGGCGTGAACGGGAACGCCGATGGCGAGGACGGTTACGGTGTACAGGGCATCGCTGCCGGAACTGGCGACAGCTACGGTGTATACGCCTCCTCAGTCAACTCTTACGCCCTGTATGTGGACGGCACCTCGGATTTCACTGGAGCGATGTCGAAACCCGGCGGCTCGTTCAAGATTGATCATCCCGTCGACCCGGCAGACAAGTACCTCTTCCACAGTTTCGTCGAATCCGACGACATGAAGAACGTCTACGACGGAACGGTCATCCTCGACGGAGACGGGCGAGCGACGGTGGAGTTGCCCGAGTGGTTCGAGGCGCTGAACCGGGACTTCCGCTATCAGCTCACCGCGCTGTTAGGCGCTGCTCCCGAGCTTCATGTTTCGGCACTGGTCGCAGACGGAAGGTTCTCGATCGCCGGGGGGAACGCTGGCCAGAAAGTGTCGTGGCAGGTAACAGGAATCCGCCAAGACGTCTGGGCCAATTCAAATCGCATTCCCGTGGAAGTCGACAAGCCGGAAAGAGACCGGGGCCGTTATCTCCACCCCGAGCTGTTCGGTGGTGAGGCAATCACTGCTCTCGCCAATGCCCGCGGCCGCGGCCGTCGGCACCATTCGAACACTCCGACCGTCTAGAACCAGGTGACCGGACCGCGCCCGAGCGGACAGCCCCGAGGAAACTCGGACATTTCCGGCCCATTGCTCTGAAGGGAGCGCGCGCTCAACATCGTCTGGCCTCTAGCCACGACCTCAAGCCCGAGAACTACTTCGGCTCGATGGCCACTGGTGTCTCGCCGACTTCGGGATTGCCCGTTACGCCGAAGCGTCAACGGCT
>JBAPRR010000337.1:0-1608 GCA_049281195.1 Acidimicrobiales bacterium | reverse complement strand
CAGCTGACCGGTGCCGCCGAGCTCAACAATGGTTGTTCGACCAGAAATCCAGACATGCTCCAGCGCGGGGCCTACAACTCACCGGGCGGATGAAACAAATGCGACGTTACGTACCGATCATCGTTGTCGTGTCACTTTTGTTCTTCATCGCGGCATGCGGAGCTGGGACGCGGAGCGTCAGTCCGCACCGCGTCTCCAGATTGCACGCCTCGAGGGGCGAGCTCGTGTCGTCGCTTCGGATGGCTTCTGACATCAACCTCCCACCGCTGCCGGCTGACTGCATCCCGTCGAGTAGTGGAAGCCAACCGCAGATCGGGGTCTACGCGACATTCACCGGGACCGCCACGATAAAGAGCCCTTATGGCCCGATTGCCAATGCCAATCTCAGCGGCTCCGTGTGCGGAATAGCCACCGTGATCAACACACCACCCGGCGATTGCAACTCGCCTGCCGGGGCTCAGAGCGCGTCGCTCGGGCTGAACTTACCTGCCGACGGAGTGAACATAGTCATCCCCGCCGTCAACATCACCATGATCCCTAACCTTTCGATCCCGATCACTCACATCTCCGTCGTTCCCACGGCGATCAACGCGACTGTCTGCGCCGTCGCCGCCCCGGGTCCGATCAAGCAGACCGTGACGGCATCGTTGCCTGCTGATGCCCAGATCTTCGGGGGCAGCTGTGTGCTGACGGCTACCGTCCCCGTGTCCGTAGAGATCTATGGCCCCCTCAGCGGTTTCACCATCTCCGGAACCAACCTGCCGTTCACCATCCCACCTCTTCAGCCTTCGCCAAGCTGCCCATCCAATGTCACCTCTGTAGCAGACAAGCTGTTGGCACTTCCGCTCGCGCAGCCCGCGAACGAGATCACCATCACAGGCACCGGTTTGGCGTACCAGCCGTGAATGCCCGGGGTGCAAACCACTGGACGACCGTGACACCAAGTGACGCGGGGCTCCGCATAACGGTGTTAGCGCCGTCTACATATAGATCGGGGAAAGAATCATGAACCGCCGCGAGCGCCGTACGAGGGGGTTGTGGTGGCGCCTGGGTGCAGGCGTCGTTGTCATCTTGTCCGCTTCCACTGCCGCCTGGTCGGGACAGGTGTCTTCGCCAGTCCCGTCGCGAGACAACGCCATCGGCGTTTCGTCCGCTCGAGGTCACGGGTCGACGGCAGGTGACTTGTCGACCGCCCGACTTGCCGATCAGGCGACCGCCACCACCGGGGGAACTTGCCCACCGGACCCCACCTACCCGGGCAGTCCTACCGACGAGACGCAGTATGGAGTGCCTTTTACCGCCGACATCCTGGCCGGAACCGTCAACGTCGGCTACGACGAGGACACCGGTGGGCCGGGAACGTTGCCGCTCACCAACATGCCTTGGTTCCCATGGTTGCTCCACCTTACGGGTCTTACCGGCACTGTCAGCGGCTGCGTGCCGCTCCCCGGCCTTTCGCTCACTGTGCAGCCAAGCGACTTGCATATCAACACCTACGGAGACTTGTCGGGCCCAGACGACTGTTCGAGTTCGCAGAACGGCTGCAGCGTCGGCCCTAACTCTTCGGTCACGTTCAGCTACTCGGGTATCGCCGACCCGGAGCAGACG
>JBAPRR010000336.1:0-2500 GCA_049281195.1 Acidimicrobiales bacterium | reverse complement strand
CTTGTAAAGCGCCGATTTGGCACCCGTCGGCAGGGACCGGCCCACTTGGGCGATAACCAGGCCGACGCAGTCGGGCGGTACCTGTACCCAGGGGAAGCGCTCGACCTTGTACAGGGGCCAAAGCTTGAAGCGGATGCCGGCCATCAAAAGGTCGGCCTGATAGCCGGCCTCGCCGCTGCTGGCCACCAACTGGTCGCTGTCGAGCTTGCGGCCCACCCGCTTGGTCACCAGGCCCAGCTGGGCTGGGCCAATCGAGTGGAAACTCAATGCCACGACGACCAACACCAACACGCCGACCACTGCCGCCACCACCGTGATGATCACAACCATCAAACGTCCCCTTCTACGAACAGGTCGACATCTTCGACCATCACGAACCCCACGTGCAGCCGGCCGGCGACCAGCTTCCCCTCGGTCTCGAAATCAAGCCGACCACCGGCGAACAACACCGGCTCGAAGACCCTCCTCCGATCCGACCCGCCCATCGACCCGATCCGCACCACGGAATGAGGTTGCAGACGCTCGGATCTCCACGTGTCCTCGTCATATGACCTCGTCACGAAATAACCGCCGGCCGGGTTGAAAAGGTCCCCCAATACTCGCAAACGGTCGGAGCTCTCCGTTCGCAAATCGATCCGACGAGCGCAAGCCGAAGACTCGTGGCCCCGGCTTACAGCGGCTGTCACGTCCCGCTCGGTGAACAACCCCACCGCAATCGACAGATCCGGTCGCGTCCTGCTCAGGTCCACCCGTCGGGCGCCCCGGGACGGATCGACCAGCTGGCGGGCCGCACTCTGCCGCCGGGCCCGCTCGACGAGTGACCGGCGAGCGTCCTCGAGCGCAGAGCGAACCTCCGAGTCGTCAAAGACCCCCTCTATGACCGACCACTGCTGCTCTGCCGGTAGCCGATCGAACACCCGGCGGGCCATCTCGATGCGCTCCCGGCGGGGGACCGCCTCGACCGCTTCCACCAGTGCCTGCCCGCTCGCACCCTGCTCGCCGACGCGAGCAATCTCGGACTGGATCTCTTGAGCCAATCGGATCACAGCAGCACTCGGTTCGTCTGTGACCTCCGAAGGACCCTTCCGCCGATTGGAACTGGTCACCTGGTTGCCACCTCGACGATCGGTCCCAACGTCCGATCGGATGGAAAGGGTAGCCCGGCACACGGCGAACTGGCCGGATCGATGGTGGTCGTCAGGGAGAGATACGGAAGCCGAGCCGTTCGGCTGACTCGTGGAACTCACGCTCCAGTGCCTCGTCGGGGCGAGCAGTCAGGTGGCCATGACGGGAGAGCGCGGTCAGGGCTCTGCGGTCGAATCGAGTCAACTGTCTCAACCTGGCCAGAGCGGAGCGGTCGATGACTTGACTTTCTCCGGCGACCGAGGTCACGTTCTCCCGGAGGAGCGTGGGCGCCTCCGCGGCACCGAGGGCGTCGGCGATCCGCTCGACGAAAGCGGTCGACTGAGATGACCACTCGACGACCATCAGCGAAGGCTCGAGGGGCCGGCCCGGGTAGCGCCGCCAGCGTCGGACCCCCAACAGCTGACGGCTGATCCCATTGTCGATCGCCGGCCACACATCCGGACAGGCCAAGAACTGTGCGAGAGGGAGCTGGGCGCGGTCGACCAGTAGCGATCCCCACATCCCCCAGCCGGCACGCTCCTCGGCGGACTGGCCCTCCCAAAAGCGGTAGAGGCTGAGAATCCGCGATCGCGGCTCGCGGACCTGGACGGCGAGGCCGGCGCACCCGGCGCTGAGCAGCGAGTCGGCCGAGTAATGCCCCACCACCAGCCGGCTGGCCGACACCGCGGCCGCCAGCTGATCCGGGTTGGCTATGAGATCACTGTTGGGTTCGGGAATGCCTCGGCGCAACTCCTCCGTACCGAAGTGAACAGCATCGAAGTAGAGGGGGGTGGCGTAGCAACCTTCGAGCTGAGCCAGAGCCGAACGGACCGCCGAGCCTCCGCACTTGGGGATGTGAACCACTCCGAGACAGCGGTCTGGTCCTGGATGGAGCTTGCTCACGGAATGACGCTCAGGATACCGGCGACGCCAGAGCGCGACAATCGTGGGGTGACGAAATTTGGTGGCATCGGGTTGAGCTAGGTGAGCCCCACGTACCACGTCTACGTCAGCGACCGCGGCAACGTATTCATGACCGAGATCGCCATGTTGCTCTCGCTCGCCCTTGGCGACCTCGGGTACGAAACGGTCTACCCGGCACCGGGCCTGCCCGAGCCCGGACCGGGCCGGATCAACCTGGTTGTCGCCCCCCACGAGTTCTTCGTTCTGCAGCCCGATCTGAGCGAGCTCGAGCTGCTCAGCGCCGCTGGTTGCAGCGTATGTATCGGCGTGGAGCAGCCCGGCACGGACTGGTTCGAGCTGGGTACGCACTATGCCAGCGCCGGGCCGGCGGTGCTGGACATCAGCCATTACGCCACTGCTGAGCTGGAAAGGCGCGGGCTGAACGCCACCCATCTCCAGCTCGGCTATCACC
>JBAPRR010000335.1:0-1504 GCA_049281195.1 Acidimicrobiales bacterium | reverse complement strand
GTGTAGCTGCCGGCAGCGGCAATGATTACGTCCCCGCAATCGACCGCGTGGTTCGGCGTTGCCCACGCCTCGTTCGGGGATGTACCGGAATTGTGATCATTCCCGGAGGGCGACAGATAGTAGAGATGGAGAGGCTTGAAGATTGTTGTTTGCGCGCTGGCGGTCGTCGCTAGCGCAAGTCCGGCCAACACAAACGCCAGTGCAGAAAGCCTCCGATTCATAGGTCCCCCAAAAAAAGAAGATCAGACCGCTAACTTATTCCAACACGCAGTTGGAAGCCTGAGGAATTCATTTGAATCGTGCGCCAATCACTTGTCGAGATCAAAATGCAGCCGACGGACAGACTATTCTTGCTCCTGCAGAGAAATCGTGATCACTGGATTCCAACTTCCATCTCCGGCGTCGCGGCGAGCAAGGTTTTCGTGTAGGGATGCTGCGGAGCCGTGGTGATCTGCTCCGTTGTGCCCAGCTCCACCAATTCCCCCTGCTGCATGACGGCGACGCGATCCGCGAGGTAGCGCACGATCGGCATCGAGTGCGAGATAAACAGATAGGTCAGCTGAAACTCACGCTGCAGCTGCTTCAGGAGATTGACGATTTGCGCTCCCACGCTCACATCGAGGGCTGACACCGGCTCGTCGGCAACGATGAAGCGCGGCCGCAGAATCAGTGCGCGCGCGATGCCGATGCGCTGACGTTGTCCGCCGCTGAACTCATGTGGATAGCGGCGCAGGGCCGATTCGTCGAGGCCGACGGCACGCATCGCCGCAACCGCATGCTCGCGCCGCGAACGCCGATCTTCGCTGCCATGGATCGCGACCGGCTCGCAGACAATCTGTTCCACCGTCATCCGCGGGTCGAGCGAGCCGAAGGGATCCTGGAAGATGATCTGCATGTCGCGGCGGAGGCGGCGCAGCTCGGAACCGCCGGCCTGCAGGACGTCGCTGCCGTCGAAGATGACGTCACCGGAATCGGGCTCGATAAGACGTAGCAAGATGCGTCCCAGCGTGCTCTTGCCGGAGCCGGACTCGCCGACCAGGCCAAGCGTCTCGCCGGCTTCGATGGTCAAAGAAACGTCGTTGAGGGCGCGGACCGGATGCGAGGCTTTCCCAAGAAGCGAAGCTTCCGAGCGGAAGGTCTTGACGAGATGGCGAGCCTCAAGCAGGGGCATGGTCGCGCGATTCGATTCTAGACGATGCCTCGGGAGCGCGTGTTAGCGATCAGGCGGAGTCTCCGGCGAGATCGTGTGGGAGGGCGAAATCATGCGGGCATGCAATACTCCCGCTTTGTCCAGCGTCGCGGTCACGTGCAGCGCACGTCCGGGCGTCAGCAGCACAGGCCGGTGCTGATCGAAGGCACCCACGTCCACGGCGACGGCATGACCGTTACGCAACGCAAGCATGATCTGCTGCCCGTCCGCCCGGCACACTGTGCCATAAAGCTCATGAAGCGGCTTGTCGCGCAACATTGTCGCGGCCGGGAGGGTGGCCGGACAGGTAACGAC
>JBAPRR010000334.1:0-17661 GCA_049281195.1 Acidimicrobiales bacterium | reverse complement strand
ATTATTTGGTACAATAGCGAACGACTCCACAGCTCCATTGACTACATGTCACCGATGGAGTTCGAGGAGTTCTGGACCAACCAAGAAGCTGCGTGACGGTTGTCCGGTTTCGCGGGGGAAGCCCAGTTGGGGATCCCCCAGGAGAACGAGGTTTTTTGCACACCCAGCGACCGCCAGTACGTTGGCAAGAGACATTTGTCCTGCCTCGTCGACGAAGAGCGTATGTACGGCTTGGACCACGTCATGCCGAGCCCAGAACCAGACTGTCCCGGCTGCAATATCCAGCTCATCCGCCGTGATCGCAGCCGCCAGTTTTACGTTGGAGAGCCCCCTTGCTCGGTTGTGAAGGTGTGGACTACCGCCCTCTGCTCGTTGACCGATTCGCAGCGCAATTCCACCCTTGTCTGCGTGCCGGAGTACCTCGTCGATGAAATGCCAGATCACGGCGTGCGAAGGACCCGTAATACCGACTTTCAAGCCCTTACTGATGAGCGAAAGGATCTGGTCTGCGCCTGTATAGGTCTTTCCCGTCCCCGGAGGACCCTGTGTCGGAAGATATGAGTGGTCGAGAGCATTGCAAAGGCGGAGTGATGCGTCGCCGAGACCCTCACTCGGGAGTAACAAAGGTCCATTCTCGCTTTTGTCACCTCGCGGCCTTTGACGCAAGAGGAGCGACGACCCTGCATCGTTCCCGCTCAGCCCTTCACGACACGCTCGGTCACCCAGGTCTTTTAAATTTCCTGCCAGATCCTTCGTCGGGGGCATACTGACCGCCGCGATTATCGACGTCGGAAGCGGAGGGTCCTGATCTGCGAGGATTTTCAGGTCGACGGTACCGGCGACTTCGTCGACGTCATATACCGTCCAGCCCTTGTCCGAAACCGGGTCGTTCGCGCTATCTCCAGCCGAAAACCTGTGTTCTTGGGCTGGGAAGTAGAAGCGCCGAACCTCTGATTTCTTGACCCTGTCGACGATGTCCCCACCCGTGAGCTTTCCGATCGCATCAGGCTCATCTACCAGCTCGTCATCATCGAGAGATCTCAAATAAAAGTAGTGCCACCATTGCGGTTTCGCTTCTCGCCGGTGCCAATCTAAAAGGTCTGCCAGGAGACGCTTGGCTCGATCAACATCGGTCCAGGTGGTCTCGTTCTCGGGAAGCGAGGCAAGAAGGAAGGATCGGATTCGAGTGACATCCAGGTCCTCGTCCGGCTCGTTCTGCTCTCGCGGTCTCGGCCTCGGAAGTAGGTACCCGGCAGATGCTTGAAGCTCGTCTCGACGATGCTCGAGCCAGTCGCGTAGTGCCAGCGTGGCCCTACAGTCGTCCTCGTTGTAACCCGCGACCACTTCGGATGCGGCTAGCTCAGAGGACGCCGTCCCGTCGTCGAGAGCTACTTCGAACGCGATCAGCTGACTGCTTGCCTCTTTCAGGTCGACTTGCCGCTCGTAGCCGCAGACCGGTTCGAGTCGCTTGATCGAATAGCTCTCGACTCCTATCCGCATCCCCTGACGCACTGCCTTGTAGAGGTCCACGAAGACACCTTGGCGGAACAGGTCGTCCACATCGTCCTCCCGGGTAGCGAAACGGCCCATGAGGTTGCCAACGACCTCCTGCCTGGTCTGGTGGAAATCACTCAGGCTCTCGATCGAGGTTGGCTCGTAGTGGTTGTAGTGGTAGACGTGAAGTTCAGGGTTGCTGTTGCGTCGTTCCACGATGAAGTCCACGGCCGCCTCGAAGGCGGTCTTCTCTCCCGGCCGGTCGTAGGCCCAGATCGGCGTGTAAGCGGGCCGTCCGTCTGCACCGAGCTGGGCCGTGTCTACGAAGCCGAACAAGTATTGGAGGCCGAACTCCTTGTCGTCGTCGGACCAATATCGTGCGCCCTCGATATCGAAGAACAGGTCTCCCGGTGCAGGTGTGGGAAGGATCAGTAATCCTCTATTTAGCGGGTTTCCGTCGTCATCGGTCTCCACAGGCAAGAGCTGGTATTCGATTTTCCCCTCGTCTTCGCTTTGGACCTGAAGCCGAGCTTGGAGTTGCGCACGCTGCAGACCTTCGGAGCCGACGTGGTCAAGCTTGGGAAGAGAAGCCGTAACTGCGAATTGTCGTCGGGCGGAGATTCCCACCGACTTCATGGCACTTCGTTGGTGCGCAGTCATTCCGGCAACGAGAGAAAGATCGTCATCCGCTCGTCTCTTCTTCGTACATTCAACGCTCCAGCGACAGATTGCGCACTGTTCGACAGGTTCCGGATAGAGATCATCGACCGAAGTGCCGTCCAGTCCGACCGTCATGAACTCATCGAGCAGACGACGAGTCTGGCGTTCGTAAGCCGCAAATTCCTTGACCTGAAAAGATTCCCGCCCGCGAGTTCCGAGCACCAGGTGCATGCGACGCGGCTGAGCGTTCAGCATGTCGGACAACAGTGCCGAATAGAACGTGGTCTGCAAGAGGGCTCTGACCTTTGCCGACCGGGCGAGCTTGGCGTCCACGACCTCATATGGCGAATCGCGATCGTTGGACTCAGATTTTTCGTCTAGTAGCAACTCGGTCCGGATCAGGAAGTCGGGTCTCCCTATCAGATCCACCTTCCCCATGTCCCCTGACCTGGTGAGCGCTGCCTGATAGATGACATCTACTCCAGATCGGATCGCGGCCATGGTCCGGCTGACGGCTTCGACAACATCATCGTTGGCTGCCCCCACCTCGGCGACGGTGTATCCCTTGTCTACAAAGTCTTGAAGTACAGCCTTCTCGTGTTCCTCTCCGCGCTTGACGAGATCCAAGAATCCCAAGTCGAATTCCGCAGGCGCGCTGCGAGCACCCCGCGCCACCTCATGATCGAGATGCGTGAGGTATCTGCAGGCCAGGAAATTGGACAGGTCGCTCGCCGAAACGCGGACCCCAGAGGCGCGATGCTTCAACGCCGGCCCAGCTCGGTGCCGAGTGAAAAGAAGATCTTGGCCCTCATGAGATCTCCATCTTTGCAGGCGCCGCTCGATGCCATCGAGACGAACGGGGCCAGGTATCCACCTCGGCTCGGAGGTTGATTTGGCACTGATAAAAGGGTCGCCCGCGAGCCAAGTCGAGACTCGACTCCTCCGCCCCATTGGACCCTCGACGGTCCCGTCAGGCCGGAAACACCGCGTCCGGAGGGTTGTCCAAATATTGACAGCCGTTATCCCGCGTGGAAGGGCTCTCTGGCCCGGGCGTCGTCCTCTAAGTTTTGACTCATGAGCACTTCCAATGATCCCTATTACGGCGGTCCGCCAGTGCGTAAATACAACCAGCGCATGGCTAAGCGGGTGGCCAGGCGCGCCGGGATCAACGAACAGGGCGTCGCGGTGTGTTTCGCGTTTAACAACCTGCTGACGTCGCTGCTGATCGGGGTGGTGGAGGACGCCGCTCGGATCGTACCCACGTTCGGATCCCTGATCGAGCTGGCGATCGGCCTCTTGACGTTCTACTTCCATCGCATCGTGCTGGTCACCGATCAGAACGTGTACGTATATCGGGATTGGCCGTTCCACATCCCGGGCCAGCAACTCGCCGCCTACCCGCGCCACGAGGGGCTTGTAAGGCTTGGCAGCCCGAACACGGGCGGTTTCTCCAGGTTCATCCGCCGCGGGCAGCTGAACTTCGAGGACGGTCACGTCGTTTATCACAGCATCCTGTGGATTCGCCGCGCGCGCTATATCGCCCAGCTGGGGAACAGCCACGCCGGCAGGTAGTACCTGCCTCTGCGCAAGGCTGCCCTAAACACGCTCAGGCGGATCGATCAGAACCCAGTGAAAGCTCTATCCGACTGCCTTCCGAGACGCCACTGGATGAACAGTTGATCTTCCCAGGTTGATGGCTATCGGATCAGTTGAGGCGAGAACATTCCCGTGAATGCGCAGAAGAAGGGCGGGGTTCATGCTAGCAACACAACGGCCTGCCCGTTAAGCCTAGGTAGAGATACGACAACATCGAGGAACCTTCCAGAAGAGAACTCAAACACGATGACATGGTCGCGGCCGACGCAGTACAAGCGATCATCTGGACCAAAGCGCAGGCCCCGGGGTTTTGCGAAGCCAACCGATGCGACCGCTGACATAACTCGAACGAGCCGTCCGGAAGACGAGTCATATTCTCTCACTGTCGCCTTCGCCTCAGCGGCACCGAATGGCCACTCGCTGGAGATACTTTTACGGGTCCAATGCAGGAAGCGCGAATGTAAGCCAGTTCAATGAGAACTCCGGCGGGATTCCCGAGCTCGTCGGTGTAGCTGCATCTTTGAGCTCTGGCGCGACGGACTCAGCGGCCAGTTCTGACGGTCGGTACATCTATGTGGAAGCGGGTGGAATCGGCACGGTCGACGAGTTCCGGGTCGGCCCGGCCGGTGCCCTGGCTCAGATCGGGCACTGTCGGGACTTCCGGCACCCATGGAGGGAATCGCAGCGAGCTGAGAGTTGGTAAACAGGAAGGCCGGGACTGGGACTGAGTGCACGTTGTCGGTGCTGCGCTCCCTGGCTTGGTCTCAACATTCTCGAACGGAGGCCCCATGGACAAGCCCGAATTTATCGTCTTCGATGTCAACGAGACACTTCTCGATCTAGATGCCATACGCCCGACTTTTGACCGGATCTTCAAAGAGCCTGCGGCCATGCGGCTCTGGTTTGCGAACCTGATTACCTATTCGGAAGCTCTCACGCTCGCGGGGGTCTACGTACCATTCACCGATATCGGTAGTGCGGTTCTGCGAATGCTCGCTTCGAGTATGGGGAAGACGATTGGAGATTCGGACGCGGCCGAGCTCACGGATCGATTCGCGTCGATGCCTCCGCATCCAGAGGTTCCTGCTGCCCTCGAGCGGTTACGCGACCACGGGTTTCGCCTGTTCACCTTGACCGACAACACCCTCGAAGTTTCGGGGCATCAATTGGAGAAGGCGGGCGTCATTGACGTCTTCGAAAGGCGTTTCAGCGTCGACGAATCGGTCAAGCGACACAAGCCGGCGCAGGAGGCATATCACTTCGTAGCAAAGGAGCTCGGAGCCGACCCGGCCAAGATCTGCCTCGTCGCCAGCCATGTCTGGGACACTGTCGGCGCCCTCTCGGCTGGATGGCAGGCAGCACTCATATTGCGCCCGTGGAACGCACCGCTGGACGTCGGGCCGCAACCGAACTACATCGGTGACGATCTAGATGCCATTGCGGAACAGCTGATGCAGGCAAAAGGGAGCTGACACTCATGAGAGCCACGGCAGTTTCACGATCGCAGAAGAAGAGGCCGGCATGGTGAGCTGGGACATTGTTTCTCACGCTCATGTCGTGCGAGCAATACACGAGTACGACCGCCTGGGCGCTCAGAAGTTCTACGCCGCGCACGGCTTCGGTCCGACTCTGTCGTACGACCTGGTCTGGGAGAAGCGCCTTTATCCACCTAAAGCGCTTCTTGGGACCGCTTACGAGTTCGCCACTGGAAAACGTCTAGCTCCGGGCGACTTCGAAGGCGGCAAGAGTGGCGCGGTGCATGTGCTCGAAGGGCTTGGCTTCGACATTCAGCCCAAGCGGTAGGAACATCGCAAACCGCGGCTTCTGCCGCTCGAGTTCAGTTCGCTCCAGTAAACGCGTCAACGCCCCTTGAATTGCGGATCACGCTTCTCGGCGAACGCCCGCATGGCTTCGACCGTGTCCTCGGTATTGAAGTTGACCGTTTGACACCTGGCCTCGTTCTCGAGGGCGTCAGCCATCGTCGAGCGCGATCCTTCGTGTAGAAGCTTCTTTGTCATGGCGAGAGCGAGCGGTGGCCCCACTGCTAATCGTGCGGCCCAATCGCCCACAAACTTGTCGAGCTCGTGATCCGGCACGACTCTGTTGATGAGGCCGGCCGCGAATGCCTCTTCCGCCGAGATGATGTCGGCGAAGAACGCAAGCTCTTTCGCCTTGTGCATTCCGACCAGGCGCGGCAGCAGCCATGAAGATCCGCCGTCGACGGAAAGTCCTCTCCGGGAGAAGATCTCAGAGAACCGTGCTCCCTCGCTTGCGACCACCAGGTCGCATCCAAGAGCAAGGCTGAGCCCTGCTCCGGCAGCTATGCCGCGTACTTTTGCGATCACCGGCTGTGGCACATCGTGCAGGGCCAGCATCACCTCGCCGAGGAACTGCATCCGGACGATATGGGGATCGGATGGGTCACCCGATACCCCCTTCGGATCCGAGATGTCGGCTCCAGAGCAGAATGCATCCCCTGCCCCTGTGATGACCAGGACACGGTCCGAACGGTTGTGTGCGACCTCGTAAAAGGTCTCCCTGAGCTCGATCCACATCTGCCCGTTTGCGGCGTTCTTGCGTTCGGGCCGGTTGAGAGTGACGGTGACCACTCCCTCTTCGCGTCTGATCAGGATCGTTTCGGGCATCTGCGCACGATACAGGCCGCGATCAGAGCACTCCTTCGATCACCTCGACCGAAAGGCCGCCCTTTATTACGGTCACCGAAGCGATGTCGAACCTCAAGTCCACACCGGTTGCACCGCCCCACAGGTCACCGGATCTTCGGGCCTCCGCTAACCACTCAGCCGCCAGGCGCCGCATCCGGCGGACCTTCAGAGGAGTGATCGCCTCGATGGGGGCTCCGAAACGATCAGAGGACCGGGTCTTGACCTCGCAGAGCACAACCAGTCTGTTCGATCTGGCGACCAGGTCGATCTCGCCGGTCTTGGTGCGCCAGTTGCGGGCGACCACCTCGAATCCGTGGGCCGCGTACCACTCGGCGACGGCCTGCTCACCACGATTCCCGAGCACCTTTCGTCTGTCAGGTCCCGGCGGATGCCGGTTGCCGGATCCTGAGCTCGAAGTCAGCTGAGCTCTTTGTCGGGCAGTCGCTCGACGTTCACGTCACGGAAGGTGAGCACCCGCACACTCGGGACAAAGCGGGCGGGACGGTACATGTCCCACACCCACGCATCGTTCAATTCGATCTCGAGGCAGGTCGGAGATGAGCCGTCGCGAACGGTCACCTTCACGTCGTTGGCCAGATAGAAGCGCCGTTCGGTCTCTACGACGTACTGGAACAGCGGAAGAACGGTGCGGTACTCCTGCACCAATGACAGCTCGATCTCTGCTTCATACCGCTCGAGGTCTTCGTCGCTCATTACCTGCCTCGCAATTCCCCCCCGCGAGGATCAGCGTGCAGCACGCCTCTCCTTGACCTTTGCCGCCTTCCCGATCCGGTCGCGGAGGTAATAGAGCTTCGCTCGCCTTACGTCGCCTCGGGTCAGGACTTCGATCTTGGCCAATATCGGAGAGTGCACCGGGAACGTCCTCTCCACACCCACGCCATAGCTGAGTTTGCGGACGGTGAACGTCTCCCGTGCGCCGGTGCCTTGCCGGCGAATGACGACGCCTTGGAACGGCTGGACGCGCTCGCGGGTTCCTTCGACCACCCTCACTTGAAGTTTGAGGGTGTCACCAGGTGCGAACGACGGGATGTCGTCTCGCAAGCTGTCGGCGTCGATGATGTCAGTTGGGTTCATGGCGCGCCTTTCGGCCTTGTCTTCTATAGGCAGCCGCGGGCGCCAGACCTAAGTCTGTCCCCACCGCGCGCCTCCCCGGTCGCCGAGGTGGGCTGGAACTCAGACCCGCCTCGCTGGAGAGACCAGGATAGCCGTGGTCAGAAGAGGTCCGCGCCAGGCCTTGAGGTGTGTTCGCGCCTGAGACCGACCTTGTTGACGGGATTAGCGAGTGATCCTCCCATCCCAGAATATAGCCTTGACCTGGGGTTATCTTGTCAACTGACGTATTTGGCGCAGAAGAGATCCCGCAGCAAGGCAATCTCAGCGCCATGGTGGATCACCTCATCGAGGATATGGAGCACCCAGGCCACACGGGTGCTTTCTGCGAACACCCCTCCGATCGCCCCGATCGGCTCCCAGAGGGCCACGTCGGTCATCTCCAGGAGATCCTCGTGGCGCTCGGCCATGGTGGCAAGAACTGCCGCCACCGCGGTCTGGGCGGTCAGGGGAACCGTGGCCTGTGCCCGCTCGGACCGGGGTTCCAGCCCCAGCCAGGGACGAAATCGGATGTCTGTCGTGAGGTGCGCCAGGCGCCATGCGATGGTCGTAACGGGCTTGGGATCCGGCTCGGGCCGGATGAAGTCCAGTTCCCACAGCCCGGCCGGACCGGGCCGGATGTTCCAGCAGCCGGAAACCGGCTCCCACAGGTATTCCGCATCGGTCAATCCGACCAAACGGTCGGCCAACCGCTGCCACACGTAGTCCGACAGTCCCAAAAACTCGTCTCGCAATGCTCCTGAATCCACGGCGGGAGTCTCCCAGGGGGCTGTTTCACACGGAAGCGGGCAGTCGAGCGCGGCGCCCGAACCGGCCTGGAGACGGCGAGATTGCAACATTTCACGGAACCTGGTTCGGCCCTACGGCGTTGAACCCTGTATAGGTGCGACAAGTTTCCTCCCTCTGGGACTGCGGTGACAATGAAATCTGACAATGACGAGTTTCGAAGGTTTGTCGCCGACAACTCGTCGACCCTTCTTCGCGCCGCATTCCTACTTTTGAGAGATCGCCAGCTGGCGGAAGACGCGATGCAGTCGACACTCATGAAGACGTTTCAGCATTGGCGGCGCGCCCGGAAAGCCCCCGAGGCTTATAGCCAGGTCGTCCTCGTCAACGAGTGCCGCGACTTCTGGCGTCGCTCTCAACGACGTCCCGAGTGGTTGCGCGGAGAATCGGAAGCCAACTCCGAGGTCATCGTGCCCATCACGGACACGATCGAGCAGCGGCTCGCCATCGACGATGCGCTTCGTCATCTACCCGCACTACAACGGGAGGTTCTCGTGTTGCGGTACTTCCTCGACCAGTCGGTCGAAGAGGCGGCCGAAACCTTGGGAATACCCGCAGGAACCGTGAAGTCATCAGCGAGCAGAGGTCTTGACGAGCTACGCAGGTTGCTCCTTTTGAATGATTCGAAGAACTGGGACGAATTCCAAAACAGGAAAGAGGTTCGAGATGCCCATTGAAGTAAATGACGACGTCGCTGAAAACGCCCTGCGCGCACAGTTCCACGAGATGGTTGTCGGCGTAACTGCGCGCAGTGATGTGTTCGAGTTGATTCAAACAAAGCGAAGAAGGCAGCGGCGAACTCGGGTCGCGGGTGCTTCGGCAACGGTTCTCTTAGCGATCGTGGTCGCTGTCTCCCTTTCGCTGGGGCTAGCTCCGTCATCACCACACAAAGTGTCGGCATCTGGGTCGCCGCATCACAAACCCTCTTCCTACGGTTCCACGCCTCGGGGAACGCTCATTCGGCTCGATGCACTGACGATCCGCCTGCCCTCCGGGTACAGGGTCGTCAAATCAGCAACGGCCTACTGCGACCTCGGCGCTGTCGGATACTCGTGGCCGGCTCCTACGGCACAGGGTATGAAGACCACTGCTTCGCCTGAGCCTCAATATCCAGCCATCCAGACGGCTGCGACGGCGGACGGAGGGTGTGTATCGATGCTCCTTACTCCCCCTGGTTCGGTTGGATCCGCGGGACTGCCTGGATTGATCAATCCGTCGACTGAATCGGCGTTGCAGGTCGGTCCCTACAGCGGCATTGTCGGAACGCCTCAGTACACATTGGGAACCCCACCCGCGGGCTCGAGTGAAATAGTGCTGGAGGCTCAGATCCCGTCGACTGCCGGCCAAGCACAAGAGCTTGTGGTGGCCACAGCGGGGTTGACTCAGGATCAACTGGTGTCAATCGTCTCGCAGGGATTGCGGTAAGGAACGGGCATAGGGTTGAACTGGTGCCCTTCTTTCGCAAGCGCAAGCTGCGTAACACTCAGCAACAGGGACCACCGACCATCATGGACCGGCTGGCAGAGGCTCAACGGGCGGCTGGACGCCAGCGCGAGCTACAACGCCGCTTCGAGGGTGGATCGGGTTCCGCCGGAGTCAGAGAGCCGAGAAGGCCTATGCCCGATCGGCCATCAGCAAGCGAAGCCAAGCCGGTTCCCGAACCGTAGGCCGACGCCACAATCCATCGTCTCTTGGACTGACCGCAGGGATCGTGCGATCGCGTGCAGCGTCAATGACCTGGCGACAACTTCACCACCGTACGCCCGATCGTCTCGCGTCGTTCGAGCGCGTCGAGTTGAGAAGGGACATCACCGAAATTGATCTGGCGTCCGATTACCGGGCGGATCTTCCCTGCCCGCGCGAGGTGCAAGATCCGGCTCCAGATCTCGACTCCCTGAGCGGTCGACAGGAAATTCATGCCGAACGGACGAGTCGCTCTGGGCGAATCGACAAATGCGAAGCAGACACCTACAAGATCGAAGTTCCCATAGATTCCCGGCATCATCGGTATCGGACGCTCCTCTGCTTCGATTCCTGACGCGAACCCGATGATCAGATGGCGACCGTTGAAGGCCATGACACGGAATGTCTCAGTCGTCACGTCTCCGCCCACGGTGTCGAACGCGATGTCGACCCCCCGCCCATTCATTACGTCATCGACATAAGAAACAAAGTCTCCGCTTCGATAGTTCACGCCGTAGTCAGCGCCAATGGAGCGGCAGAATTCGATCTTCTCGTTGGTCCCAGCCGTTGCGATCACCGTCGCACCGAACGATTTGGCCAGCTGAACTGCCGCTGATCCGACGCCCCCCGCCGCGGCGTGGATCAGTACCACGTCACCCTGATCGATCCGGCCCCGCACGCTCAGAGCGAGAAAGCTGAGCAGATAGGGGAAATACATCGCGATCCCCTCTTCCGCGCTGATCCACTCGGGCAACATCTGAAGGTTCGACGTGTCGAGCAATGCCGCGGACGCGTACCCGCCTCTTACACCCGAAGTGACACCGACAACTCGACGCCCGAGAAAAGCTTCGCCTCCCGGGCCGGCCGCTTCAACCGTGCCCGCAGCGGCCATTCCTACGACGAAAGGTGGCTCTATCTGCAACAGGTGGTAGCGGCCGTAGACGGTGTCGATGTCGTTGAAGTCGAGGCAGAACGCTTCCACGTCGATCCTCACCTGACTTGGACCGGGATCGGCGACCTCCACCGTCTGGATCTCGAGTGCCTCGGTGGGCGCACTGAGACGGGTTACAACCCAAGCGGTCGCAGATCTCGCTGCCATCAGGAGCCTCCATAGGCGACGGGCAGATGCTTGATGCCGTTGAGCCACGACGACCGCAGCCGGCGGGGCGGCCCGGTCAGCTTGATGTCGCGAAGCTCGTCGGCGAGCACGTCGAACATCACTTTCAGCTCGAGCCGCGACAGATTGGCTCCGATGCAGTAATGGGATCCACCGGCACCGAATGCGACGTGGGGGTTCGGCGAACGACCAATGTCGAAGGTCCGCGGGTCGTCGAAGACCTCGTCGTCATAGTTCGCAGATGAGAAGTACAAACCGACACGCTCACCTTGTCGCACCAGTTGACCGGCGACCTCTGTGTCCTCGGTGGCTGTTCTTTGAAGAACCACGGCTGGCGAGCCCCAGCGCAGAATTTCATCGATCGCCGTAGCGGGTCGCTCGGGTCTCCACCTCTCCCATTGATCGGGATGTTGCAAAAACGCCAACATGCCGTGGGTGATCGCTTGGCGGGTCGTCTCGTTGCCGGCGACGGCGAGGATCATGAAGAAAAACCCGAACTCTTCGCTACTCAGGCGGTTCCCGTCGGCATCAGCTTGGACCAGCCGGCTTGTGACATCGCCGAGGTCGTTGTTGACGCGAGCCTCGGCTGCGGCATGGGCGTAGGCGAACATCTCGATGACGCCGGACAGGTCACTACGCTGGTATTCGGGGTCCTCGCTGCCGGCCATCTGGTCGCTCCACTCGAAGAGCTGTGCGCGATCGGCGTCGGGAATGCCCATCAGCCCGGCGATTGCCTGCAGAGGCAGATGACGCGCTACGTCGAGGACGAAGTCGCCTGAGCCCTCGCGCTTCGCGGTCCAAACGATCCGATGCGCCTGGTCCCGCAGGTCGTCCTCGAGTCCCGCCAACGCGCGGGGAGTGAAGCACCGGTTGCCGACTTTCCGAACCCGGGTGTGGCGGGGTGGATCCATGCACAGAAGGAGGTGTTTGGTTGACTCACCCGTCGGGTCGGATTCGTCGAGCCGGCGTACGAATGAGGACTTGATCTCCACCGACCAGCCCGGACTCCTCGTTACCTCCGTGATGTCAGCGTGACGGGTGAGCGCCCAGAAACCACCGTCGCCATAGTCCGATCCGGTGGGCGGCTGCGGATTCCATCGGATGGGCTGGTTCTTCCTCAGCCAGGCGAACTCATCGAGAGGCAGGTGATCGGCCAATAGGTCGGGATCGCTCAGATCGAGATCGGCGTCGACGGGCGTTGGAGCCACGACGGCATTACCTCCTGGACTGACAATGCCAAGTGGACCGTAAAGTCTGAAACCGCCCGGTGTCAACTATCCTGGTTTCGGCATGGACTACCAGGTGACGATGCCCTTCCGGGGGATCAGCGCTCACGACCGGCAAAACGATCGGCGGAGCCGACTGGTCGCAGCCGCCTTTGAGATCTGTGGCACTGAAGGCGCAGGAGTACTTGGCGTGGGACGGGTGTGTCAGGTTGCCGGACTCACCAAGCGCTACTTCTACGAGAGCTTCGCGTCCCTCACTGAACTCCAGAGCGCGGTTGTGAGCCACGCCATCTCCGTTATGTCGGAGCGAATCGATCCGTTCGTACCAACCCGACGGGGGGAACCGCCGAAGGTCTGGTTGGAGGCCTTCGTCGGCGCCCTGGTTGACGACGAGCGTCTTGCGCGGGTGTTGCTCGCCGAGACTCACGGTGGGGCGCTCAGCCCATTTCGCCACCACATCATCGACGTCGCAATCGCGGGGATGGCACCGCCGGGCCTGGATCCGCAGGAGGATCTTCGTGCCCGCCTCGTTGCCTATGCCCAGATCGGCACCCTGAGCGAACTGTGCCTGGCCTGGCACCAGGGCCAGCTGGCGATGAAACGGACGCACCTCGTCGACGTTCTCGCCGATCTGTTCGTCCGGATCGACAATGTCGACGCCTCCACTTGAGCGGGAGGAGCAGATTTGGAATACGTAAGACTGGGATCCTCAGGACTCAAGGTGTCCAGACTCGGACTGGGCATGATGAGCTACGGCGACCCGGCGCTGCAGACGTGGGCACTGACCGAGGAGCAGGCTGAGCCGATCGTGCGCTGCGCAATCGACACGGGCATCACCTTCTTCGATACGGCCGACGTCTATTCCGATGGTGCAAGCGAGGTGATTACCGGTCATCTTCTTTCGAAGATGTTCAGTCAACGCGACGACTACGTCCTCGCCACCAAGGTCTATTACCCCACAGGGCCGGGCCCGAACGACCGGGGCCTTTCTCGTAAACACATCTTCGACGCCATCGATGCATCGTTGCGCCGCATTGGTACCGAGTACATCGACATCTATCAGATTCACCGCTTCGATCCCGAAACCGCTCCCGAGGAGACTATGGAGGCACTCGACGACCTCGTGCGGTCAGGCAGGGTCCGCTACATCGGGGCCTCGGCAATGTATGCGTGGCAGCTCGCCAAGCTGCAGCGGTGCGCAGAAATCAACAGTTGGTCCCGTTTTGTGTCGATGCAGAATCGTTACAACCTCGTCAATCGGGAGGACGAGCGCGAGCTCGTCCCGATGTGCACCGATATGGGCATCGGTCTCGTCCCGTACAGTCCGCTCGCACGAGGCCTGCTAGCAGGCACCCGCCAACGAGACGGAGACCGGCGCACGAAGCGCTCAATCACCACTACCGATCGAGCAGAAGACTTCGACGTTCAAGACGCAGTCAGAGCCGTGGCCGGTCGCCTTGAAATTCCGATGGCTCAGGTCGCTCTTGCTTGGCTTCTCGCCAAGCCGGGCGTGTGCGCACCAATCATCGGAGCCACCAAGGAATCCCATATTCGAGACGCTGTCTCCTCGGCCCAGATCACACTCGACGAACAGGACTTCTCCCGCCTCGAAAGCGTCTACGTGCCACGACTTCTCAGTGACTTCTCATAGGGCTGCAACGATCGATCTGCAAACGTCCTCAATCACGCTGCGCCCACGGTCCGACCCCACCGATACGCTCGACCGCGTAGCGGACGATGTAGCCGGGACCCTTCGGGGCTGCAAACGTCGAGTCCGGAGACATGTAGACCTTGACCAACCGGTTGAGAAGATCCCAAGTCTGATCACTTGGCTCGACGGTGGCGCGACTACGCACTACGGCGTACGGACTAAGGGTCTTGGCGTGATCCCGAACACCCAGGAACGAGAGCACGACACGGGGGTCCCTTTCAATGTTCCGTAGCTTGGTGTGCCAAGTCATGTGACCGCTGACGAGGTCGTCACCATCCAACCCGATCCAGATCACGGTTACCTGGGGGGACCCGTCAGGATTGATCGTGCTCAGGTGGGCCAGCGGTCCCGACGCGATCAGGTCCCGAAGCTCCGGCGGCAATCCGGTCATCGACTCTCCTCGATCAGATCGGGCATTCCATATTGGACTGTAGGGGCCGCCTTGTCTGGCCTCGGCACGACATACGTACGCCTTGATGAAGACGTGAGGTCATATGAGAACTCCGCCACGCCCCCATCCTGCACGGCTCATGTCTTCACCTATACCTTCGAGCTCGATGGCCGGCAGCCGGTGGGTCTCCGTCGTGAGCCAGACTGCAGCTCAACGGCCTTCAGGCCGCTTTGAGCGGCAGATTAAACAGCTGAGGGCTCAGCTGTCCGACAACGACGGACGTGAAAGAGTCGAGGATGCCTAGGAAGAGCCAGGTCAAGTGCGTCATGGTGCTGCTGACGAGCCTGGCACTGCTCGGCACCGGTTGCTCGGCTGCGTCATCCACAAAGAACAGCTCCAACGCCACAAACGGCACGAATGCGAGCACGGTGACGAGCGGTTCGACATCCGGATCTGCAAGTAGCACCACCAGCCCTACCGTCGTCACTTCTACTCCCGCCGCCATTCCACGCTCGGGTCTCTCATTGTTGGTCGAACCACAGGCTGGTATGACGCCCATCTACAACTTGATGTCCTCGGCTCGACGGAGTCTCGACATGACGATGTACGAGCTGTCCGACACGACGTCCGAAGCGATTCTGATAGCCGATCACAAAAGAGGTGTTGCGGTAAGGGTCCTTCTCGACCGCGCCTACAGCGGCGAGTCGGTAAATCAGGCTGCATACTCCACGCTGTCATCGGCCGGTGTCCCCGTGGAATGGGCGAATGACTCAGCGATCTTCCATCAAAAGACGATCACCGTCGATGGTTCCGAGTCAGCAATCATGACCGGCAACCTCACTTCGCAGTACTACACGACGACGCGGGACTTCATCGTGATGGATGATCAGGTTTCCGATGTTTCGGCGATCGAGTCGGTCTTCGACTCGGATTGGTCGGGGGCCGCCCCGTCTGCTGGTCCAGGGGGCTTGGACTTGGTGTGGAGCCCTGGATCCGAACCGGCGCTGGCGGGACTCATAGATTCGGCCGTCCATAGCGTCGGAGTGGAAAACGAGGAGATGGACTCCGAACCGATCGAAGAAGCACTCGATTCCGACGCTGCAAGAGGCGTCGATGTCACTGTCGTCATGACTGCTGACTCCGATTGGGATCCTGCGTTCTCGCAGCTCGAATCCGACGGTGTGCACGTCGTGCTCTACCCGGATACCGAGACTGCCCTCTACATCCACGCCAAGGTGATCGACGTTGACAGTACGAAGGCGTTCATCGGTTCGGAGAACTTCTCCACGGCGAGCCTCGACTACGACCGCGAGTTGGGAGTCATCACATCTTCGGCCGCCATTGTCGGGTCGTTGACGAGCACCTTGTCCGGAGATATCTCGAACGGTCAATTGCAGCAGCGGAGCACTCCCCCTCTGGCTTCGACGACACTCCCGACCTCGGTTCGACCACCGACCAGCACCACGACGTCCGGTTGCTACCCGATCGACGACGAAGGTGGGTGCTACGAACCCGGCGAGTACTGCCGCGACGACGATCACGGCGCGACCGGTCGGGCCGGTAACGGTGCGACCATCGTCTGTGAAGACGAAAACGGCACCTGGTACTGGGAATCGACCTAGGCACCTTCGCTCTCTCACCGAGCCCATGCGCAACCTATTGACATTTTGAACAGACCGGTCTATCTTGGCTCCTAGACAGACCGTTCTACTCAAAGGGTGAGATCATGAGCGTTGCGAGCGAGACCACCGGGACCAGTTTGGGCACGGCACTTGTAACCGGTGCCACTTCGGGAATAGGCCGGGCCGCCGCGCTCCGGCTCGCTCGAGACGGCTGGGTCGTGATCGTCCACGGCCGCAACCCCGAGCGCGGCGCCGAGGTGGTCCGTCAGATCAACGAACTCGGAGGCCGGGCACGTTTCGTAGCAGCCAACCTCAACGATGTTGCCGCAGTACGTACCCTGGTCGCCGAGGTCGGAGACGTCGACGTGCTCGTCAACAACGCAGGGACAGCGTGGTTCGGCCCCACCGCGGACCTTGACGAGAAGACTTTCAACGATCTCTTCGACGGCAACGTGCGCTCTGCGTACTTTTTGGTTGCCGGCATTGCCCCCGCGATGGCGGAACGATCTTCGGGGAGCATCATCAATCTGGCCAGCATGGCCGGTCAGATAGGCCTCGACGGCGGGGCCGCCTACGGGGCAACCAAAGCGTCCCTCAGTTCGATGACCCGCTCCTGGGCTGCCGAGTTC
The DNA here is from genome assembly GCA_049281195.1 of Acidimicrobiales bacterium. Lineage (GTDB taxonomy): Bacteria > Actinomycetota > Acidimicrobiia > Acidimicrobiales > CAVXTF01 > JBAPRR01. The sequence goes on along the minus strand of JBAPRR010000334.1, from coordinate 949 downwards.
AGCCCCAGGGGAGTGCGGGTCAACGCCATAGCCGCAGGGCCCGTATTGAGCACACCGGAGAGGGCCCCATTTATCGAGCAGTTAGGCAAGACCACCCCGCTCGGGCGCGGCGCTCATGTCGACGAGATCGCCGAGGTCATCTCCTTCCTCGCCTCCGACAAGGCGAGCTACATAACCGGCGCCACCTTGCCCGCAGACGGTGGACGGACGGCGGTATGAGTTCCACGCTCGCTTTAGAGGAATGCCCTGCCGATTACACGATCTCAGAAAGCGGGCCCGAGGTAGAGACCAAAGTCGACGCACGGGCGCGCCGACCGCGGCTGCGAATAGTGGGCCTGGCGTCCATCACGGTCACGTTTCTCGCAGCGTCGGCGGCTCCCACACCGCTTTATGCGACGTATCAAAAGGCGTGGGGCTTTTCGGATCTCATGATCACGGTCGTCTTCGGCATCTACGCCCTGGCGTTCCTCGCAGCTCTGCTTACTGTCGGACGGCTTTCCGATCACATAGGACGGCGACCCGTCCTGATCGCCGGCATCGTCGGGCAAATAGTGGCATTGGTCGTCTTCGTCGACGCCCACAGCCTGACCGCTCTTGTTGTGGCCCGGCTCGTGCAGGGACTGGCCGCGGGCAGCGCTATCGGGGCGATCGGCGCCGGCATGCTCGACATCGACCAGGCGCGTGGAGCGGTAGCCAACGCAACCGCACCAGGCCTCGGAACGGCCAGTGGGGTGCTGATCTCGTCGTTTGCCGTTCAATGGTTGCCGGCACCCACGCGTCTCGTCTACCTCGCGCTGATCGGGCTGCTACTGGTGCAGGCACTGGGGGTAACGGTGATTCCCGAAACAAGCCCGCGCGCTCCCGGAGCAAGGCGTTCGCTCATCCCGAAGATCGCCGTCCCCTCACAGACTCGTCGGCCGATGCTGAGTGCGGCACCGGTGCTCTTCGC
>JBAPRR010000333.1:0-8449 GCA_049281195.1 Acidimicrobiales bacterium | reverse complement strand
GCCCTGGCTGGTGAACCAGGTCGGAAGCCACGTTCCCGACGCGAGGTGCCGGCCGCCTAAAGCGAATACCAGCGTCCATGCAATTACGAAAACAGCCCAGAAGATGATGTTGAGCGGACGCCCCATCGCCTCTGAAACCCAGTCGCAAAAGCGATCGAATGCGGTGACGTGATCGACCGGGGTATTCGAGCGCTGCGATCTTTTAGGTTCACTCATTTTTTTCCGGCTCCCTCCGAATTGCGTCAATCGTACGATCGGCGTTCTCGATTTCTTGTGATTTCGCCTCACACGACAGACCGCCTCCCTGACCCGGCGAACGCCGTCCTACGGATCGGCCCCGGGGGCCAGTACCACCAGCAACAAGGCAGCGCGACGGGCAGCGATGGCAGCGACGGCACGGCAACGACGTGGCGGCGATACAGCAACGGCACGGCAGCGACAGGGCGGTGAAACGGCGCCGACACTTGCCTTCTGACCAGGGTCTTCGGTACCGAAACGCCGTGATGTCCTACACTCGCCCCGTGGCCGAGATGCCGATGATCATTTCCGTCGACGACCATGTCGTTGAACCAGCGACCGTCTGGTCGGACCGCCTTCCGAGCAAATACCAAGATGTCGGACCGCGAATCGTCCGGGCTCCCATGGGGGAGATCACGTTCATTGGCGGCAAGCTGACGGTGAAGCCCGGTTCCGAGGGCAACCCGACCGACTGGTGGTACTACGAGGATTTGAAGCGTCCTCTACTGCGAGTGGATTCCGCGGTGGGTGTGCCTCGCGACGAGGTGACGATGCGCGGAGTCACCTACGAAGACATGCGGCCCGGCTCTTACGAGCTCAAGCCGCGCCTCGAGGACATGGACATCAACCACCTCGAAGCCGCCTTGTGCTTCCCGACGTTCCCCCGCTTCTGCGGCCAGACCTTCACAGAAGCGAAGGACAAGGACCTCGCGCTGCTGTGCGTCCGCGCCTACAACGACTGGATGGTCGATGAGTGGTGCGGCGAATCGGGCGGCCGATTGGTTCCTTTGTGCCTCATCCCCCTGTGGGACGCGCAACTGGCTGCCACCGAAGTACGCCGCAACGCGGAGCGCGGTGTGCGGGCGGTGTGTTTCAGCGAGATCCCCCCATATCTCGGTCTTCCTTCCGTGCACGATCCGGACGGTTACTGGGATCCGTTCTTTGCGGCCTGCTCCGAGACCAAGACCGTTGTCAACATGCACATCGGTTCTTCTTCGAAGATGCCGTCCACGTCCTCCGACGCGCCGCCTGCGGTCGGATCGACGCTGACCCACACGAACGCAGGCTTTTCGATGGTCGACTTTTTGTTCAGCGGCGTCCTGGTGCGCTTCCCTGATCTGAAACTCGCCTACTCCGAGGGCCAGATCGGCTGGATCCCTTACATCCTCGAACGCGCCGACGTCGTCTGGGAGGAGAACCGGGGCTGGGGTGGCGTGGCCGACAAGGTCCCGAACCCACCCTCGACATACTTCCGGGACCACATTTACGGCTGCTTCTTCAACGATGCCCACGGGCTTCGCTCCGTCGACGAGATCGGCATCGACAACATCACCTACGAGTCCGACTATCCGCACTCCGACTCGACGTGGCCGCACACCCGGGAGATCGCCGAAACCCAGATGGCGCATCTCAACGACGAGCAGATCTACAAGATCGTTCGTGGCAATGCGATCAGGCTTTACGGGCTCGACAGCCTGGCGCCCTGACTCCCTTACGGTCGACGACGCCCTCTTTGCCGGCTCGACTCCTGCTTCTGTCGTCGTCTTCGTCGTCGTTGTCGCGCAGTGTCACCCCCTCCGGCTTCTCAGACTGAACAACCGTGGACCTTCGCTATTCAGAGGCTGAAGAGGAGTTCCGCGCCGGTCTTCGTGCCTGGCTCGCCGAGACCATCCCGAACCTTCCTCCGAAACCTGTTGTAGAGGCTTGGCCCGAGAGGCGGGTCTACGACACCGGTTGGCAACGACGCTTGTACGACGCCGGCTACGCAGGCATCGACTGGCCGTCCGAATTCGGAGGCCGCGGGGCTTCACCGGTCGAGCAGCTGATCTACCTCGAGGAGCTCGAGCGATTTCACGCCCCTTACGTCGGAGTGAACTTCGTAGGCCTTCTTCACGCCGGACCGACCATCGCAGTCGAGGGGACACCGGAGCAGCGCAACAGGTTCCTCCCCGGGATCTTGAAGGGCGAGTCGATCTGGTGCCAGGGCTTCTCCGAGCCGAATGCCGGTAGCGACCTCGCCTCCCTTAGAACCCGAGCCACACGCGACGGCGACGAGTACGTCATACGTGGCCAGAAGATATGGACCTCCCATGCCGAGGTCGCCGATTACTGCGAGTTGTTGGTCCGCACCGGACCTGACGGAAGTGGGCACCGGGGAATTACCTGGCTCGCCATGCCCATGGACGCGCCGGGAATCGATGTCCGTCCTTTGCGAACGATCGCAGGTTCCAGCGAGTTCGCCGAATTGTTCCTGGATGACGTACGCGTACCGGTCGATAACCGTCTCGGCGAAGAGAACGACGGGTGGCGCGTCACTATGGTCACCCTCAGTTTCGAGCGAGGAACCGCCTTCGTCTCCGAGCTGTTCGAATCCATAGAGCTCCTGCGTACCATCCGGGACGCCGCGGCTCGGTCGGGCATGTTGGCCGATACGGAGTTCTGCCGACGTGTCGGCAGGCTTGGCGCAGAGTTGGACGCTCTTTGGGCGCTGGTGAGACGCAACATCTCGGAGGCGGGTCGCGGAACCGTTCCAGGTGTCGGTGCGAGCGTGTTCAAGCTTTCGATCTCCGAACTTCGTCAGAGACTGGGCGACCTCGGAATGTCTCTTTTGGATTCGGCCGGCATGGTGTGGGACGACGTTCCCGGACCTTGGAGCGAGGGCGGCGCCGGGGGTGGTGTCGGCGCCGATGGTGGTGGCGCAGATGGGGGTGGCGCCGGTGCGGGTGGCGCCGGTGGTTCTGATGCGGGGACTATCGACAGCTCGGAGCTCGTGCACACCTGGGTGCACAGCCTGTCGAGGACGATTGCCGCAGGGACCTCTCAGATCCAGCGAAACATCATCGCTGAGAGGATCCTCGGGCTTCCCAAAGAGCCGAGACCATGAATTTCGTCGTCTCCGAAGATGAAGCTGCGCTGGCAGAGGGGATCCGAGCGTTGTGCGCCGGAAGGTTCTCAATGGAGAAGCTCCGCTCCACAGAAGGATCGCCTACCAACCTTGCAGCTTCGGACTGGAGGGAGCTTGGTGACGCGGGCGTCTTCTCCATTCGCATGGCGGAGGACCTCGGCGGTCTCGGACTAGGGATGGTGGAATCGGTCGTCGTCTTTGAAGAACTGGGCAAAGCCCTCGTTCCGGGACCTCTCGTTGCCGCTGCTCTGGGCGCGGGCCTGATCGACGGAGCCTCTGACGGTTCTGCGATCGTCGGTTCCATCGCCCGCCCGCCCCATGGCACGACTTCTCTGATCGGACATCTGGGTGCGCTCGATTCCTTGATCGTGGTCGACGACGACGGTCTTTCTGTCGTGGACCCCGCTGAAGTCCTTTCGTCGGGAGCAGCGCCCGCAGAGCGTTCGCTCGATCCGCTCACCCCGATGTGGATCGTCCGTAGCTCCCTTCCCGAAGGTGAGCGGATCGGAGGTCCTGAAGCTGCGATCGGCTGGAGATACGGGCAGGCTCTGTTGTCCTCTGCTCTATGCGTAGGCATCGCTGCTCAGACACTCGGTATGGCTGTCGAATACGCGCGCTCGCGCGAACAGTTCGGCCGACCCATCGGATCCTTTCAGGCCGTCAAGCACATCTGTGCCGACATGTTGGTGAGAGTTGAACTTGCGCGCGTGGCTCTGCACGCTGCCGCGGTGATCTCCGATGATCCCGAGGTCGGCGATCCGATCCGGACAATGGCCGGCGCAAGCCTTCTGAGCACCCACGCGGCGCTCGAGAACAGTCGGAAATGCATACAGGTGCACGGCGGTATGGGCTTTACGTGGGAAGTTCCGGCCCACCTCTATCTGATGCGTTCGCGCGTCCTCGAAGACGCCTGCAGGGCCGGCGCGGACATGGCGGAAACTGTGGCCGAGCGTCTATGAGCGAGTTTGGTCTCGGTTTCGGTCAGGTGAAGATGGTCGGATCAAGACGGAGGAATTTGTGGTTCAAGTAGTACCTAGTGATCGCATCGGCTACGGGATCCAGCTACCCGTGCAGTCGCAGTCCACGATCTACGCAGAAGCGTGGGAGCGTGACGCCGGTCCTGACGAGATCGCCCAGGTGGCAAGCGCCGCCGACCGCAGCGGGTTCCTATACGTGGCTGTCTGCGACCACACCGCCATTCCGCGGCGCCTTGCTCAAGCAATGGGCGTCACCTGGTACGACACCATCGCGACGTTGGGGTGGCTTGCCGGACTGACCACAAAGACGCGCTTGCTCTCGCACGTCTATGTGGCCGCCCTTCGGAATCCTCTCCGTACCGCCAAGGAGTTCTCCACTCTCGACGTTCTCTCCAAAGGCCGGGTGATCATCGGTGTCGGTGCCGGGCATGTCCCCGAGGAGTTCGACGCGATGGGGGCTGACTTTGAAGGGCGTGGACAACTTCTTGATGAGGCGATCGACGGAATCAATGCAGCTTTGACCGAGGAGTTCCCAGTCATGGAAGGCCCAGAGTGGCCAGCCAGGGAGCTGTCGGTAGGACCCCGCTCAGTCCAGCAGCCTCGCCCACCGATCTGGGTCGGCGGCTCGAGCACTCCCGCCCTTCGTAGAGCGGCCATCCGCGGCGACGGTTGGCTCCCTCAGACCATCAAGCGCAGCGATTTGGCAGAGCAGATCCCGAAGCTTCTTCGCTTCAGGGAAGAATTCCGACCTGGGGAACCGATTGAGCTAGGCGCGCTCGTTCCACCGATCCGCCTCGGTACCGCGATCGAACTACCGAAGGGAGCCATCTCCGGCGGTCCGGACCAGATCGTGGAGACGATCAGCGGCCTCGCAGAATTGGGTGTTTCGCACGTTCAGATCAGGTTCGTCAGCCGTTCGCCGAACGAGTTGTGCGATCAGATCGAGCAGTTCGGATCCGAGGTAGGTCCTCAGCTACAGCGCTGACGGCGGCTTCAGGGGGTCGGGCGGCTTCGCCGGGTCGGCCGGATGGGTTGGGTCGGCCGGATGGGCCGGGTCGGCCGGGGAGCGGTGTAAGTAGCTACAGGTGGCTGGCGGCTCGGCGGTGGCGATCATAGGTACGTTGCCAGCTGTCTCGGGTTTATGTAACCCAGCCGGGGTGCAACCCCGAGGGCCGGTCGTGCGTCTGTAACACATGGGGCCAGCGCTTTCTGACCGGCCAAAGGCGACGAAAGGCCAGCTGGGTAGCTACCCAGTCACTCATAGGCACGTCTGTGCCGATATATGGCTGCGGTGGGACGAGGCGAAACCGGGCTGTCATTCATGAAGTCTTCCCATGGGCAACCTGAACACCAGGTGGGGCGTCGATGAGGGTATGGCAGGGTTGGCAGCCGGCGAGGCTCGATCGTTTTTCATCGTTCCGAGCACCGATGGATCCAGTGGTCCGCCTACAGCTGCCACCTCGCACAGGACTACGTTCGAGCCTCGAGTGAGCGATCACCCCTCCGCCGGAAAAGAGCGGGACGAAAGCATCACCCGGCTCTTCGACGAGCACTACAGAGGACTCTGTCGACTCGCAGGGCTGTTGCTGGGAGACAGCGCAGGCGCCGAGGAGGTTGTTCAGGAAGCCTTTCTGCGCACCTTTTCCGGATGGTGGAGGGTCCGACATCCAGAGAGGGCGCAGTGGTATCTGCGTAAGAGCGTCGTCAATCTCTGTCGCTCGCGCCTACGTCGTCGGGGAACCGAGGAACGCGGAAACCGAACCACGTGGGCCGAAGAAGTGAGCCGGCCGGGATCTGGGACTCCGGAACAGTCGGACGATTCGATGCTTCTCGCTGAACACGTAAGGCGGCTTCCGGCCCGTCAACGTGACGCCGTCATTCTGCGTTACTACGAAGATCTTCCTGAGGCGGAAATCGCCAGAATCCTTGGATGCGCGGTCGGAACGGTGAAGTCTCAGTTGGCTAAGGCACGCACCACGCTCGCCAAGACGATAAGCGAAGGCTCCGAGGGTTCTTCGAAATCCAGCTCTGAAGAAGAACTCCATGACGTGTCCGGTCGCGACGCCAGCCGGGAATCGGATGAAGGTAAATCGAATGTTTGATCGTCGTAGTGGTAGACGTAGTGGTAGTCGTCGCCATCATCGTTGGATTCGAAGGGACGCTTCCGCGGAGAACACATCCGGCGCTTCGAATCTCGAGGATTTCGAAAGTCGACTTCGTGATGCGCTGACTACGTTTGCCGCTCCGATCGGCTTGCCCACGATAGGTGTCCGTGAGCGAATCGTGGTCGCCATACACCGTCGTAGGCAGAAGCGGCTGCGGGTTGCCAGTGGCTTTGCAGCATGTTGTCTTGTCGTCGGTGGCGTGACCGCTGGAGTTGTCCTGACCCAGGGAAGTCCGAGCTCGGGGAATTACTCGGCGTCGTCCGCATCCGCCGCGCCGACTTCTACCACCCCCAACCACTCGTCTGTTCGAATAGGTGTCGCGAAACCCAGCGCATCCCCAACTGCCGCGAAGCCCGGCTTTGCGAATTCAAGTGGCAAAGCGACCTGGTCTTACTGTGCCCAGGTCGCTATCGGAGGAAGCGCTACACAAGGGTGCTTCGGTGTCTATTCACCAGTGGCGTCGGGCACGTCGGCATCCCTTGCCGCCCAGGCTCCGTATGGCTCGGCAAAGAAGACGGCCTCGGGAAGCTCCTCAGCTAATTCGACGTCTCGGCCTCCGTCGACGGCTACGACCCTCGCCGGCAAGCCACCGAGTGCGGGTGCGGTCGGAGGTGCGCCTACGGGAACGCATTACACATCTACTGGGGTTGGCACCGGTGCCCCGAGATTGCAGATCGTGGTTCCATTGAATACGCCCATACGCGTGATGTTGCCAGGAACGAGCGGAGAGATCTGGACCGCTCCGGCTGTGGCGCCGGGCCAGGGGATGGATGCGGGCAAGGTCCGAGTAAATGCGTTGGGTGTCGACGGTAAGGGCAAGGACTCTTACGCCGTCTTGGAATCGAATGTCCCTGTAACAGTAGAGGTTGAAGCCAGCGCTATTCCCGTTTGCGGAATCGGCAACTCTCCCTGCGGGACCCCGAACGCGACCTGGACGCTCGTTTTGGAGTTCCAGGCCGGCTGACTCGCGTGGTGTTTGGTCAGCTTCTTCGCACCCACCGAGGGATAGCGATTGACGAACCGTCCGCGCGCACCAACACTGAGAAAACGGCTTTTACCGGTTCGCCGATCTCGATTGTCTCCGGGTCGATCTCGTTGATTGCTCCCCCAGGCTCTGCGATGAGATTTCCGACAAACCGAAGGTGTGGATCCTCCTCGAGCTCGACCACGATCACGTTGTAGGGCGCGATTGCGCCGTAAGCCGGAAGCAACGGCGGGTGAGGCACTACGAACGACCATATCGTCCCGTTCCCGCTCATCTCCTGCCAACCTCGCTCGGTCGAGCGGCACCACGGACACATCGGTCGTGGCGGGTGGCGGAGGCGCCCGCATGAAAGGCACTTCTGAATCACCAACTTGCCCTCGGCGGCCGCTTCGAAGAATGGCTTGCACTCTTCGTCGACGGCGGGCGTCAGGTATCCCCCGATCGAAGGTCCGAGGTTTGCGGTGTACGACCCGGACATCGTCACTGTTTCTTGATCTCCTGTTTTAAAGGATTTAAGCGTTGTCGGCCCTGTCGGCCCTGTCGGCCCTGTCGGCCCTGTCGGGTTCGGGCTCGGTGGCGTTGTTTTGAGGACCTGATCCCGATCATCGTCTCAGCAGGAGCGCGCTTGTCGGGACGCCCTCACCGGAGGTCACGAGACACGTTTCGGCACCCTCGACCTGGGAGGTCGAAGTGCCGCGGATTTGCCTTACGCCCTCGTTGATCAGATTGAAGCCATGAACGTAGGCCTCGGATAAGCCGCCACCGGATGTGTTCACGGGGAGACTTCCCTTGCCCCATTCGAGGTTGCCGTTCTCACTGAACCCCGCGGCTTCGCCTCGCTTGCAAAACCCGTACCCCTCCAAAGACAGAAGAATCAACGGGGTGAATGCGTCGTAGAGCTGGGCTACGTGGACGTCCTGTGGACCGAAGTCGGCATTGGCCCATAGTCGTTTTGCGCACGCCCAGGCCGGTCCGGTCAACGGGTCGTCGTTGAAGAAGTTCACCATCGTTTGGTGCTGCGGCGGGATCCCTTGTGCGAATGCATGTACATATGCGGGCGGATGGCGGAGATCTTTCGCTCGTTCGGCCGAGACGATCACGCAGGCCAGCGCCCCATCTGTCTCGAGGCAGTTGTCGAAGAGGCACAGCGGTTCGGAGATCCAACGGGCGGCCATGTAAT
>JBAPRR010000332.1:0-12039 GCA_049281195.1 Acidimicrobiales bacterium | reverse complement strand
AGCCTGAACTGTTCTACAAAGGGTCGGAGATCTCAGAAGCGATTCCTGAAGCGGGATGGACGGTGGTCAAGAACACGACTGCTGCCCGTGAGCGCCCCGACAACGGCGAGCAGTTCCTGGACATGGTCTTCCGGGCGAGAAGAGATCCCTGAGAGCTGGATGCAGGTTTATGGCCGACCTGCTCCCTGTGCCGGGGCAGGGAATTCGAACAGCTTTCCCGTGGGGTCATCAGAACCCGGCCCGCCGTAGTTCTGCCCGACCACGTAGAGCCTGGGTTCTCCGTCGCGGCTGAGTGCGCAGTCGAAGGCTCCCCGGTCGATCGCAACGGTGTCGAGAATCTCTCCTTTCTCCGAGACCCGTACGCAATGCTTGTTTCCCACGTCGGCGTACCACACTGCTCCGGTCGCATCGATACAGATGCCGTCTGGATGGTCGTCTCCGGTTTGAGCCCATACCCGCCGGCGGCTCAAGTCTCCGTCAGCGCCTATGTCGAATGCGGTCAGGCGGCTTCCGTACGATTCGCCCACGATCAGCGTCGATCCGTCCGGAGTTATCGACATGCCGTTCGGGAACCACAGGTCGTCGGCGACCTGCCGCGCCATTCCGTCAGGAGTCACGAGAGCGATCAATCCGGGTGCGGGTTCCCCCCCGGGGAAATCGAAGTTGATGTTGTCCACGTAGGCGTTGCCAGACTCCGAGACGACGATGTCGTTCCACGGCTTGGTGCAGATGGGGGAGAGGTCTGCATGGAGTATCAGGGAACCGTCCCGCTCGCGGCGAAGCATCTGCAGGTGAGATGAATCGACGATGAGCAGTCCTCCGTCAGGGAGGAAATCGAAGCAGAGCGGGAACGATTCGACGCTAGCCTCGACGCGGTGTGTGCCGTCGGATGCGACGCTGATGACCAGGCCGGCTGCCCAATCGGCGAACCAGATCTGCCCGTCGTGCCACCTGGCGGACTCGCCGAAATTGATGCCCTCCATAACCACCTTCACGGCAAAAACCTCCTGGGACGGACATGTAGTTGGACGTGTCACCTGCGCCGGACTGCTTGGTTGAGCAGACTGAAAGTGTGCGCAAGCAATATCACTTCTGGCCAGCCGATTCAGGATTCGACGCGTGGGACGTAGACCGGCTCATCGAAATGACACGCGACCTTCCCGTCAGTGACGTGGAGGTATCAACCATTGAGGAGATCGACAGCGTGTACTGGTTTGACGAAGCCCCCCAGCCGACCGTCAGGGCAATCGTCAATCACATCAGATTGGTCAACGAGGCGGACACGTCGTTCCCGGTGATCCTGAGCGTCGAAGGCCGTGTAATGGACGGCATGCACCGGATCGCGAAGGCCATGCTCGAAGGGCACGCAACGATTCGGGCGGTCATGTTCACCAAGTCTGTCGAGCCGGACTACCGCAATTGCCGGCCCCAGGATCTGCCCTATTGAGAGTCCCCGGTTCTGATCCCGCGGCTCCGCCCGTGACGGCGGCCCCGATCAGTTGGATCCGAGCGTGGAGGCGAGGAGCTCGACGAAACGGGGAATGGCGTGCCGGTCGCCGGCGGAGCGGGTCGGGTTGAGCTCGCCGATGGACAGAGCACGGAATCGGGGATCCCGAACCAAATACCTGAGTGCTTCACCGAGCTGGTCCAGTGTCGGCCCTGTATTGCGGCAGTCGGTGTTCTCGGCGAGCGGCGCGTCGATGAAGTCGAGCACGTCGACATCGATGTGAACGGCAAGGGGGCCTGCGGGCAACCCCTCCAGGCAGAAGGCGGCGGAGCCTGCCGGGTCTGTTGCCAATGACTGGCTCGAACGGACGCGAAGCTCCAGAAGCGAGGCCTGCTCACGTTCCCAAACGGTTGCGCAATCCGCGTCGACTCCGAGCAACGCCAGTTGCCCCGGATCGAGAAGCGGTACACGTCCAAACGCTTGCGCCAGCTCTTCTACCGACCCTGGAAGAGCGAGCCCGTGCGCGAGCCCCATCCAGTCGATGGCCCCGTCGGTAGGGCTCTCCGGCGTGTTGAGATCGAAGTGCCGGTCGAGGTACGCCAGTCCAGCGGTTCCCTGGTCAAGTTGCCGCAGACCTTCCATTACAGCCAGAGCGATGGTGCAGTTGCCACCAAGCACTAAGACGGCGTCACCAGCAGCGAGCAACGGTTCCAGCCGTCGGGCCAGCTTTTGCAAGCCGGCGATCACAAGCTCGACGTTCTGGGCGTACCGGCGCATACGGTCCGGCCTCCACACCTGTGTCGGCAGGTCGCCGTCATCGTGAACGTCGAGGCCCTTGGCCACCAGAGCCTCGATGAGCCCGGCTTCACGCAAAGCGCCAGGTGCCTGGTCTTGCCCCGCCGCATAGCTCCCCGCGCTGTCCGGGACGCCGATGACTGACATGCGTGGCACTCCGGACACACTACGACCCGTCCGATCGGGATCATCGAAGCAGGCATCATGTATGTGATGCTCAATCCGAAGATCCGCGCCGTGGCGTTGATCGCGGTGGCTGTTGCAGCTGTCTCGGTGCTTGCGGGTGCATCCGCAGCTTCTGCGAGATCGAAAACGTGGCAGCCCGTCGCCATGGCAGCGCCATACGAATACCTGGGGTGGGGAAACCCCCAACCGCCGGCGAAGGTGATCGAAAAGACCGGTGTTCCGGATCTGACGTTGGCGTTCATCCTTGCCCACGACGGCTGCGACCCGGAGTGGGACGGTCAACGGCCCGTCCTCGGTGGGAGCGACGCGACAGCGATCCAAGCGATCCGAAGCGCCGGTGGAGACGTCGACGTCTCATTCGGCGGATGGAGCGGCCACAAGTTGGGGATCGAGTGCACCACTGTCTCATCGCTGGTCGGTGCATATCAGACCGTTATCGACGACTATGGATTGTCCGCGATCGACATCGACATCGAGCACACCGAGTTCACCCAGTCCCCCGTGCGAGAAAGAGTGATCGAAGCGCTGGCCCAACTCCAAACCGACGACCCAATGCTCGCGATCTCGGTCACATTCGGGACGAACGAGTCCGGACCCGATGCCGACGGCGAGGCGATGATCACGCAAGCCGCACAACTCGGTTTCCAGCCGTATGCGTGGACAATCATGCCGTTCGATTTCGGGACTCCGGTGAAGAACATGGCCGTGGTCTCGATCGAAGCGGCTGAGGGACTCGAGGCCGATCTGGCGACCGCATATGGTGAGTCCGCTTCCATGGCCTACGCCCATGTAGGGATCTCATCCATGAATGGAGAGACCGATGACACCGGCGAGACAGTGTCGGTCGCGAACTTTGAGAAGATCCTGGCCTTCGCAGAATCCGAGCATCTGGCCCGCTTGACGTTCTGGGCGGTCAACCGTGACCGGCAGTGCACCGGCAGTCTTTCCACCGCGGCCGGAAGCTGCAGCGGTATTGAGCAGCCCTCTTACGCTTTCACCGACCTGGTGTCACAGTTCCGCGGCTAGTTGGTCGCTGGTACATCTGCGTCATCCTTGTAGCGGTGTTCTCGAGTCTGGCTCGCAGCGCTTGCGGCTCCAGCACCTCCATCTCCGCCCCGAGACGTAGGAATTCTTCAGCGGTGCGATCGATCGACTCAATGGGCACATGCGTGCAGAGCCAGCCATCGGCGTCTGCGGGGGACGAGCTCCGTTCAATCGCTTCGACGATCAGCCCGTTCAACAAAGTGCGTGCAAGCTTGCGTCCGACAGGGCTTATCCGGATTGTGGCCCTCGAGCGATAGAGCCTGTCGTGGAACTCGTTCAGATATGACTTCCAATGAGTCGGCAGGTCGAAGTTGTCTTCACGTTCGAATGTTTGATCGAGGAGATCCATTTCGAGGATCTCGGCGACCCGATACGTACGGAACTGGTGGTCATGAGATGCGATCAGATACCAGCGTCCGGCTTTGAGGACGACACCATACGGATCGACGGTCCTCGTGGCCTGTTCAGGTTCAACCCACCGTCTGTATTGCATCGCTACGCGCCGTTTTTCCCACACTGCCTGCGCGACTGCGGCAAGGTGGGGGACCGGGTCCGGAGTGGCGTACCACCCGACGGGGTCCAGGTGGAATCGCTCCAATGCCACGGTGGCTTGCTCGGAAAGGCTTGGAGGCAGTGCGGCCGACAGCTTCAATTGCGCGGTCGCCAGCGCTGCTCCGAGCCCGAGCTCGGCCGCCGGACCCGACAGGCCCGTGAGGAAGATTCCGCGTGCCTCAGACTCGGTCATCCCGGTGAGGCGGGTGCGGAACCCGCCGTCCAGCCTGTAGCCACCCTCGGGCCCCGAGCTGGCAATCAGTGGGATCCCGGCTTGCAGTAGGGCCTCGGCATCCCGGTAGATGGTGCGCACCGAGACCTCGAGCTCCTCGGCCAGTTGCTCTGCGGTCATATGGCCCCTGGCCTGGAGGGTCAGCAGGAAGGAAAGAAGTCGGCTGGCTCTCATGTCACTGACAGTAGCTGTCAGGGATAGGGCCTTACGGTGGCTCTCCGATGGCCCGATAGGAGGACCGTATGAATGACTTCGACTTTCTCGAAGGCGAATGGAACGTGGAAAACAGATGGCTGAAGCGATTTCTCGATGACTGCGACGAATGGGAAGACATTCCGGGACGATCGACGTGCATCCGTCTTTTCGACGGCGCAGGAAACATCGACTGGATCGAGTTCCCCACACTCGAAAAGAAGGGACTGACACTGCGCCTATGGCGTCCCGCCTCCGAGGATTGGGCGCTCTACTGGGCCAATGACACAACCGGAGTCCTTTTTCCGCCCGTGTTCGGCGGATTCTCCGAGGGGATCGGGACCTTCTTCGGAGATGACACGCAGGATGGACGTCCGGTGCGGGTCAGGTTCATCTGGTCCGGCATGGACGAAGGGGCACCACGTTGGGAGCAGGCCTTTTCGACCGACGACGAGAAGACGTGGGAGATCAACTGGGTTATGAAATTCTCCCGTAAGTAGTCACGATTCACCCGATCAGGTCACCCCGTTCTGGAAGATGTCGATCTTGTGCTGGTCAGAGGCGTGGCCTTGGCGCCGAGGACCGGCAGGTGGCCGGGTCGGTGGTGCAAGGCTGAGAGACATGGATGACCTGACCATCCAGGCGTACGACCGCGATCCGGACACATACGCGGACGACTGGAGCGCTCAGCCGGCGCCGAGCGATCTGCACGCGTTGGTGCTGACGTACTTTCGACCGGGCCCGACCGCCGACGTGGGATGTGGATCGGGACGTGACACCGCGTGGCTCAGATCGGAAGGTTTCGACGCGGTGGGGTTCGATGTCTCAGAAGGACTCCTGGCAGAGGCCAGGAGGCGCCACCCGCAGATCGAGTTCTCCCGAGCGTCACTTCCCGATCTCGCCGGAATCGCCGAAGGATCGTTCGAGAACGTTCTGTGCGAGACCGTGATCATGCACATGGCGGTTCCCGACATCGACCCGAGCGTAAAGAGGATGCTCGCGATCCTTCGCGATGGTGGAACGCTTTACCTCAGCTGGCGGGTGACGGTCGGAGAAGATCACAGGACACACGACGGTCGGCTCTACAGCGCCTTCGACACCTCAGTGGTGAACGAAGCATTGGACGGCGTGTCCGTCCTGCACGATTCGGAGTCGGTCAGTGCGTCATCGGGCCGTAAAGTTCATCGCATCGTGGCGCGCAAAGACGCTCTTGCGCCCTAGAAGATCACTGTCGGGAACCTGAGGCGCCTTGTGAGATTCAATCGATCGACCCCGCCACCGACGGTCGTCCCAGTGCTCGTCTATCCGGATGTCCGCGACGCTGTCGCATGGTTGAGCGAAGTCTTCGGATTCGTTGAGCGGGTTCGGATCGGCGAGAGCCATCGGGCTCAGATGAGCATCGGCCCTGACGGCGCGGTGATCGTCGCGGATTTTGCCGGCGACCGGCATCCTCCAGTCGTAGGCGTGGGTTGCCATCAGATCCGGGTGCGGGTCGAGGATGTCGACTCCCAGTTCGGGCGGGTCGCGGTCAGTGGCGCGAGGGTTGTCGAGGAACCGACCGACCGCGAGTACGGCGAGCGTGACTTTACGGTCGAAGACCTGGCCGGCCACCGCTGGCAGTTCTGCCAGACCTTGCGCGACGTTGCTCCTGAAGAGTTCGGGTGCGAGGCGATCGAACCGTGGGAGCCTTGATCAAAGGATTTGGCTATCGTCACACCAACTTCATGGTCCAAGGAAGGTCGAAATGGCTGACCAGGCAAAGCGTGTGGTCGTGGGGATTGACGGCTCGGACGCATCCGTAGAGGCGCTTAGGTGGGCGGCGGGATATGCATCTGAAACGGGTGCAAAGGTCGTCGCACTCAGGGCTTGGCATTATCCCTGGGCGATGCAGACGGCTCCCCAACAGGTCGACCAGACGGTCACAAGTCAGGTCGCCGGCGAGTTGAAAGATGCGATCTCCCGTGCCGGCGTAGCCGCAGATGTCGAACCGTTGGTCAAAGAAGGCCACGCTTCCATCGTCTTGGTGAAGGAATCCGAACATGCCGATCTCCTCGTGGTGGGCCTTCATGGGCATTCCGCCGTACACGATCTGCTCCTCGGCTCGGTCAGCTTGCACTGCGTGAGCAGATCCGTGTGTCCGGTCGTGGTGGTGCGTCAGAAATAGCGCTTCTGTCCTCTGCCTGTCACAAACCTGGTGGATTGCGGGTCATTCCTTCTGACGCCTGCCACCCCGAAGGATGTGACTCATGCAGGAGACTGAATGGCTGTCCGATCGGTTCGAGGAGCACCGCGGTTATCTGACTTCCGTTGCCTATCGGATGCTCGGTTCCCTCACCGAGGCTGACGACGCTCTTCAAGACGCCTGGTTGCGGGTAAGCCGCTCTGGTGCGGACGGAGTCGAGAACGTGGGCGGGTGGCTGACGACGATCGTCGCGCGTGTCTGTTTGAACATGTTGCGCTCGCGAAACGTCAGGCGTGAGGATGCCCTCGACTCTCACGTGCCGGATCCGATCGTCAACCGACCTGGGGATATCGATCCCGAGGAAGAAGCGCTTCTGGCCGACTCTGTCGGTCTCGCACTCCTCGTCGTCTTGGACACCCTCGGCCCGGCGGAACGGCTGGCGTTCGTCCTGCACGACATGTTCGCTCTGCCGTTCGAAGAGATCGGGCCAATGGTCGGAAGAACGCCCACGGCTGCCCGACAGCTCGCAAGCCGGGCAAGGAGGCGGGTAAAGGGTGCTGAGCCGGGCGCCGTCGACCGCGATGGGGAGCGCCAGCGCCAGGTTGTGAATGCCTTTTTCGCTGCGGCGCGAATGGGCGATTTCGACGCGTTGGTGAATTTGCTCGACCCGGAGATCGTGGTTCGAATCGATTCAGGTGTCCACGGTCAAGTGGGCTCTGCGGTTCTCCAAGGAATCGATGCGGTATTGCAGCAGGCACGTGTCGGCTTGAAGGCGTGGCTGTCCGGGCCGGCGACGGAACTGGTGCCCGCGTCCGTGAACGGGTCGGCCGGGATGGTGGTGACGGCGCATGGCAAAGCGGTGTCGGTCATGGGTTTCATCGTCGCCAACGGCAAGATCATCGAGATCGATACAGTCGCCGATCCCGAGCGTGTCGGGCGGATTGCTTCTGCTGTGGTCGACCCGTAGCGCTATCAGCCCGATACAGCTGGGTGACACGCGATCAGGTTGTGTCCTCGCCGCGAGCGAACACGACTGACCGCCTGATCGCATCCAGAAGCTGCTCCTTGGACAGGTCGCCCAGAGCCGCGGCGACATCGGAGTCGCTGATGATCGTCGTAGTCTCGCCCACCCGGATGACCACGTTCGTCGGCTTAAGGCTGGCATCGCTCGTCCCGGCAAGTGGGACCCTGTCCACTGCCGACTGCAGCACGTCACTTGAAACGCCCAGCGAAGAGAGTGCAATCGCAGCTTGACTGTCCTCGTCCTCGATCATGGCAAGGAGCAGATGCCCGGTTGTCATCGGACTTTTCTTCGCCTTATGTCGCGCAAGGTCAGTCGCTGATTGGACTGCAGAGGAGCTGAGACCACGCTCTGATGTGGCACTTCCCATCAGCTCCCTCAGCTTGTTTTGAATTTCTTCAGTGTCTACCCCGACAAGTTCGTCAAGGCTCTCTCCTCGGTGCTCGAATCCGCGGTGCACTCCGAGGAAGAGATGCTCGGTTCCGATGTAGTTATGCCGCAATTCCAGTGCCGAACGAAGCGATAGTTCGAGGCTCTTTTTCGCTTCGGGACTAAATGGGATCTTCTGTAACTTGTGCGCGCTCGGCGTCACCTCGAACTTGTCGGCGACCTTCGTGCGCAAAGCGGAAGCGTCCACTCCGCACTGCTCCATCGCAAGGGCTGCCATCCCGTCTTCCTCGCGCAGGGCGACGACGAGATGTTCGGGCCTTATCAGGCGGTGGCCCATCCCTCTAGCTGCATCTTGTGCAGAAACGATCACCCGGCGAGCGCGTGGCGTAAATCTTTCGAACATGCTTTTATAGTAGGAACCATGTCAATCCCCTATCAATTGACAGGGTTGGTGATGGTGCCAAACGAAGACGGTGGTGATGGAACGGTGAGCCAGCCTGATGCCAATGCGGAAGTCGACTGGGATCGGCTCCTGGTCGAGCTGTCCAATCAACCAGTCGAGGAGGGCTGGGTCACCCTGGAGGAGGCGGTGGGGGCGACGGGGGTCTCTCGTTCGACGCTTCGGTCCTGGTATCGCAGCGGACGAATCCCTTCGAAGATGGTCGCCGGTCGTCATGGACCGCAGCGCATTGTTCCGTTGGACGCGATCATGGAAATAGCGCTGAGCTCGCCGCGAAACAGGCGCCAGCTCGAGCAAGCTCAATCACTCCAGGCCGAAGTCGACGAGCTCCGGAGAAGGTTGGAGACGATCGAGCGCAACCTGGGCCTGTAGCTCAGTATCTTCGGGCTCCTCCTACAGGCCTCGTGCGAGACGGGAGAGAGTTTGGGTCGCGGACTCCTCAGTTGCGTTTGCATATCCGGTGCCGGCCCAAAGATTGATGCGCTCAGCATCACCGGCTTCAGCCGCAGCCTTTCTGAGTGGACTGGTCAGGTGATTGATTGCGGGATACCCCGATGGCGCCATGCGGTCGTAGCGATCGGTGAAGAGGTTGGGCAGTGCACGTGCAGGTCTCCCGCTGAACGAACGAGTCAGAAGAGTCTCTGATTGCCGACGCTCGGCAAGCGCTTCTTTGTAAGGAGAAGAAGCACCGCTTTCGAATGTTCGCAGAAGGACCGTTCCGACTGAAACGGCAGTTGCTCCGACCCGTAGAACGCCAGCAATGTCTTCGGAAGTCGTGAGCCCGCCCGCCGCGATGAGAGGGAGAGAAACCGTTTGTCGAATGCCCTCGACCAGCTCCACCAGCGTGACCTCCTCAGGCAATTGCTCGGGCGTGAATGTTCCCGAATGCCCGCCAGCAGCCCAACCCTGTACCGCCAACGCGTCAACCCCCGCCTCAGAAGCAAATCGCGCTTCCTCCGCGTTCGTGACCGTCTGGATGACCAAGGTTCCGGCCTTCTGAAGAGCGTGGACTATCGCCTGATCTGGTAAACCGAATGTGAAGCTCACGACGGGGACCGGATCACCAACGAGCAGCTCAATTTTGTCCTGCCAATGGTCGTCGTCCTCCACCGGGGAGGTGCCACCGAGGTCCAGGCCGTAGTGATCAGCTTCGGTTTGAATTGCCGTTGCGTACTCGCGGAAAGCCTGTGGATCGACGGGGACCGGATTAGGAGCGAACAGGTTCACCCCGAATGTGCCCGTAGCGGCGCGTACATCGCTGATCTGCGCGGTGAGCTGCTCGGGTGTCTTGTAGCCACCGGCAAGAAACCCCATCCCACCAGCCCTCGAAGCGGCGACCACCATGGCCGCCGTCATCGGGCCTCCCGCCATGGGCGCGGCTAGAACGGGATTTTCGAACTCGAGGCTTCCGAGCCTGACGGTCATCGCAGAAAAGGGTAGGCGACCTCTTCCGGGGCGGTAAGTCGCCAGCAACCGGTCCGCACCTCCGTGCCGATACCCAGCCTCGTGATCTTCCCGATCCTCGCGGGTGTCCTCGGACTCTTCGCCGTAAGCTGGCCTGCGCGTCGAGCGGCGAAGCTTGATGTGCTTGCTGCGATCGCATCGGACTGACTGGATTCAGATCACTGCTGTCCAAGTCGGCCGACTCGGCGGAGGATGTCCTCGGCGGGATCGCTCTCCATCAGGGTTATGTCGTCGACGACGGCCCCGTCCCTCAGGCGGATCAAACGTTCGCACTGGGCGGCGACCTGGGGGTCGTGAGTGGCGAGAATCATCGTCATATCCTGATTGCGGCGCACATCCGCCAGGAGTTGAAGGATCTCCATGGCGTTCGTGGAATCGAGGTTGCCGGTTGGTTCATCCGCCAGCAGGACCGATGGGTTGTTGACGAGAGCTCTTGCGATCGCCACTCGCTGCTGCTCCCCGCCCGACATGCGAGACGGTATCGAATGTTCCCGCCCCGTCAGTCCGACTGCGGCGAGCAATTCCCTTCCGCGCTCTCTTTTGTTGAACGCGGTGCGGTAGGGCAGTACAGGGGCGATGACGTTGTCCAAGGCCGTTAGTGCAGGCAGCAGGTTGTATCGCTGGAAGACGAAACCGACCGTTCGCCGATAGGCCGCCAGTCTGGGTCCACGAAGCGCTGTGACATCCACTCCGTTGTTGAGAATCGTCCCGGAGTCGGGTTGGTCGATTGCTCCGATCAGGTGGAGCAGCGTCGACTTGCCAGATCCCGACGCGCCACTAAGCGCTACGAAAGAACCCGCTCTGATTTCGAGGTTCACGTGATCCGCCGCAATCACCGACTCGCTCTTGCCGGCGCCGTACGCCTTGGTCAAGCCGCGTAACTCGATGTTCCTGCTCGAGATCTCACGCATCTCGTTCACTCCTCAGCAAGTAGTCGGGCCGCGGGAATGCGGCGAAGCAAGGTCGCCGGGATCAAAGCTGCGCCGACCGTGACCAGGACCCCGGCAATGATCTCTGCGAGCGCTATGGCGTAGAGACGATCCGGCAGTTGGCCTGCGAACTTCGAGGCGAGGAAAAGGCCCACCGCGGCGCCGCACAGCGATCCGAGCAGCCCGATTATCCCGGCTTCTGTGATCACGAGTCGCTCCAGAGTCTTTTCCCGCCAGCCCAAAGCGCGAATCGCTGCGAGCTCGGACGCACGCTCCCTGATGTTCAAGACGATGACATCTGCAACCGCCAGCACGCCGAGCACGATCGTTGCGGCGACGGCCACATAGTCGACGCCCCGGATCTGAACCGCGACTGCGTCACCAAGGAGTGTTCCGACGACGACACCGTGAAAGGCGAACGTGACCGCGCTGATGACGGTTAGGGAGGCGACACCTATCGCCAGGCTGGTGGAGGCGATGAGCGCTCTTGCGGGGGTGCGCATCACGTTTACTGCCGCCATTCCCGTGATGCCTCGTGGGTGATGCCTCCTGCGTACTGATGTCACGGATGGTCTCACCGAAACGATCGGATCGGAGTAGGCGGCGATCAGGGCAGGGATTATCCCCGCGACAACGGAGACGACAATAGATATCGGTATGGCGAGTGCCGCGCGTGCAGCGGAGGCGTGGAGCCCGAGACCCTGTGACAAGGGGATCGCCACCGCTGCGCCCATCACGCCTGCGACCAGGCCGATCCCTGCCAGCTCACCAAGGACCGTTGTGAACAGTTTCGAACGTTTCCAGCCAAGCGCCGATAACAGACCGAGCTCCTGGCGCCTTGCTCGCACAGCGGCGGACGCAGAGTTGGATACGAAAAGGATGCAGACGAGGAGGATCAGAACAAACAGCACCACGCTGTCGCGGTCCACTGCGTCGAGGATCGCGACCGCCACGCCTTTCTTCACCCAGTTTTCTGAGAGGTCGAGAACCGGTTGCCCGAACTTACCGGCGGGTAGCTCGATCCGCGTCGGGGAAGGAGACGATCCGGCGACGATGTCGACGTCGAGGTGGGTCTGAGTCGCGATCTGCTGGGCGACCTCCTTGATTCTCTCGAGCGAGATTGCATTCGGCCCGGTCACGCCTGC
>JBAPRR010000331.1:0-58709 GCA_049281195.1 Acidimicrobiales bacterium | reverse complement strand
CCGTGGATCATCCCTGCCCCGGCGGTGATGTTGGAGTCCTCCGCCGCGAGCACGAAGGATCCGGTGATCCGATTCCTTCTATAGCTGTCGTAATAGATGGGCTGGGTGACACGCAGACTGACACGGCCCACTTCGTTGAGCGATAGAGAGTTGGCCGACTCATCGCGGTGAAGGGTGTTCACGTCGAGGCGGTAGTGGACGTCGCGGATGACCGCTCGAACCCAGCGCGTTGTGTGCTTCAAGGCGAGGAAATCGCCCACCTGAAGCGGACGGTCGGTCATCCAGCACACCATGGCGTCGATGTCTTGTCCGACGGTGGGCTTGTTGAGGGGACGGCAGATGACGTCCCCCCTTCCCACGTCGAGATCGTCCTCGAGACGCATGACCACCGACATCGGAGGAAACGCCTCTTCTGTGGGGCCGTCAAAGGTCTCTATTCCGGCGATCCTGGTGGTGAGACCCGAGGGGATCACTGTGACCTCGTCGCCCGGCTTGAAGGAGCCGCCCGCCACCATTCCCGCATACCCCCGGTAATCGTGGAAAGCGGCGGACTTCGGCCTGATCACCCATTGGACAGGCATCCGGGGATCGATCAGGTTGCGGTCCGAAGCTATGTAGACCTGCTCGAGATGGTGAAGGAGAGCCGCGCCCTCGTACCACCCCATGTTCGGCGACCGCTGCACGACGTTGTCGCCATTGAGCGCGGAGATGGGGATGAAGGTCATGTCCGAGACGTCGAGCTTGCTCGCGAAGGACGTGAACTCGTTTTTGATGGACTCGAACACGTTCTGGTCGTAGTCGACCAGGTCCATCTTGTTCACGCAGATGACAAGGTGGGGCACACGTAGGAGCGAAGCCAAAAAGGCGTGGCGCCTGGTCTGCTCGAGTATCCCTTTTCGCGCGTCTACGAGCACGAGGGTCAGGTCCGCCGTCGAATTACCGGTGACCATGTTGCGCGTGTACTGAACGTGTCCCGGCGTGTCGGCGATGATGAATTTACGAACCGGTGTCGCGAAGTAACGGTACGCGACGTCGATCGTTATGCCCTGATCGCGCTCGTCTTTCAGCCCGTCGGTCAGCAGCGCCAGGTCCGTGTACTCGTCACCTCGTTCACGGCTGGCGCGTTCGACGGCTTCGAGCTGATCTTCGAAGATGGTCTTGGAGTCGACCAGCAGCCGTCCGATGAGCGTGCTCTTGCCGTCGTCCACAGAGCCTGATGTCGCAAAGCGGAGGAGCTCCATCTAAAAGTAACCTCCGCGCTTGCGCCACTCCATGGCGTCGTCCCTGGACTTGTCGTCGAGGCGGGTGGCCCCACGTTCTGTGATCCGTGACACCGCCACCTCCTCGATTACCTCAGTGAGGGTGACTGCGGTCGACTCGACGGCTCCCGTACACGTCATGTCCCCGACCGTGCGGTACCGGACTGACATTTCGACAAGCTCCTCGTGGTCAGTCCTGGTGACGAACGGCCCATCGGCGAGAAGCATGCCGTCGCGCCTGAACACGCTTCGGCGGTGGGCGAAGTAGATCGCCGGAATCTCGATCTGCTCGCGCTCGATGTATTGCCACACATCGAGCTCGGTCCAGTCAGAAAGCGGGAAAACCCGGATGTGTTCGCCCGGATTGTGGCGACCGTTGTAGAGGCTCCACAGCTCAGGCCTCTGGTTCTTAGGGTCCCACTGGCCGAACTCGTCGCGAAACGAGTAGATCCGCTCTTTGGCTCTGGCCTTCTCCTCGTCCCTCCTCGCTCCGCCGAACACCGCATCGAATTTGTTCCCGGTGATGGCGTCGAGAAGCGGCCTGGTCTGAAGGGTGTTTCGCGACGGGTTGCCCGGTTGCTCGGTCACTTTCCCCGCGTCGATCGCCTCTTGGACCGAAGCCACGATCAGGCGTGCCCCCAGCTCTTCGAGGCGTCTGTCTCTGAACTCCAACACCTCCGGAAAGTTGTGCCCGGTGTCCACGTGCATGACCGGAAATGGCAGCTTCGCAGGCCAGAAGGCCTTTTCAGCGAGCCGGAGCATCACGATCGAGTCCTTCCCTCCAGAGAACAAAAGGACCGGTCGCTCAAACTCGGCAGCCACCTCCCTCATGATGTGGATTGAGTGGGATTCGATCGTTTCCAATTGACTCAGCTGATACTGGCGCTGAGAACCTGTCCCCCCGATATTCATGAGAAAGAAGACTAGTTGGCGCTGAAAGCCTGGCCACACGGTCTGGCTGCCGGTCTAATCTTCACAATTCACCTGGTTGGGTCAACTGGTTTGGCGGGGGGCGATCACGATGGAATCCGACGTCGAGCTTGCATCGCGGCTTGCGTCAGAGGCGGGCGAGCTTCTCTTGGGGCTGAGAGGTGCCTTCTCGGGCGATCAGAAGGAGCTGGCCAACCAGGGCGACACGAGAGCGCATCACCACATCGTCTCGGAGCTGAAGCGGCTTCGTAGCTCGGATGCCGTCATATCCGAAGAGGACACAGAGGGATCGAGACCGTGGCCCCGACCCGACAGGCAGTGGCTCGTGGATCCGCTCGACGGCAGTCGCGAATACTCGGAGAATCGAAACGACTTCGCCGTCCATGTCGCCCTGGTCATCGGCGGTGTGGCGAAGATCGCCGCGGTGGCGCTTCCGGGGGATGGTCTCGTCCTTACGACCGCGGATGAGTTCGAGGAACCGGGAGTGACCGAAGAGCCGATCCGCATGCTCGTGAGCAGGACCCGACCCCCGGCCGAAGCGACGGCCCTGGCCGATCTTCTGTCCGCCCAACTGGTCCCCATGGGCTCAGCCGGCGCGAAGACAGTCGCAGTGGTGAGGGGGCTGGGCGACGTTTACCTCCACGCCGGTGGTCAGTACGAATGGGACTCGGCCGCCCCCGTGGCGGTCGCGGTTGCCGCGGGAATGCACGCCTCTCGTATCGACGGCTCACCCATCCGTTACGGGGAACGCGATCCCTGGCTTCCGGACCTGCTCGTGTGCCGCCCCGACCTCACCGATCGGATATTCCAGGGTCTCGAGACCATCAGATCCTCGTCCAGCTAACACGTACACTCGCCTGCGACTTTTCGAGGAGGAGAGCTTGGTCCCGACTTCCGGCGAGGATGGTGTCCTCGTCCGGCCCGGCACGCCGAGCGACGCGGCAGCTGCCGCCGGGCTTCACGCCTCCGAGATAGCGGAGGGATTCTTGTCGAGGCTCGGACCGAGGTTCCTCCGTGCTCTTTATGTGAGGATCACCCGGTCTGACCATTCCTTCTTGCTGGTGGCGACACGAAACGGTGAGATCGCCGGCTTCATCTCGGGCTCGGCTGACCTCGGCGGTCTCTACAAGCAATTCATGCTGCGTGAAGGCATCCCTGCGGCAGTGATGAGCGCACCCAAGCTCGTGATGTCCTGGCGGCACGTCCTCGAGACTCTCCGCCACGGGGAGCAGCCGGCCACCGCTCAGGGCAAGGTCTGCGAGCTTCTGTCCGTAGCCGTCGATCCGCGCCATCAGGGCCAGGGCATCGGAGGGCGCCTGGTGGGGGAATTCCTGCAGGAGACAGCCCGGCGCGGCGTAGATGTTGCTCAGGTCGTCGTCGGAAAGCACAACCTGAGGGCGGTAGCCCTTTATGAAAGAGCCGGCTTCGTCACCTCACAGGAGTTCGAGATGCACCGGGGCATCACCTCCCTGTTGATGCAGCAGCAGGTTGAGAGTCCGTGACCCGGCTCGAATGGAGCTCTCTCATCGCGGTGGTGGCCGCTCTTGCGGTGACGCCCGTCGCCGCCAAGGTGGCGGTTCGTCTGGGTGTGGTCGATCGACCCGGGGAGCTGAAGCCCCAGGAGCGGGCGGTCCCTTACCTCGGAGGTATCGGTGTCTTCGCCGGGCTTCTGTGCGGTGTCGCGTTCGCCAAACCCTGGCTCATCGTTCCCCTTGGTTTGGCTGTGGGCCTGGGCACAGCCGACGATCTTTTGGATATTCCTCCGATGGTCCGCCTGGCCGGCCAGGTGGTGATCGGGATCATCAGCGGCCTGATGGTCACTACGAGGCTCCCGACCGGGTTGACAGTGATCGGGGTTGCCCTGGTGACGGTCCTGCTGATGAACGGAGTGAATCTGATCGACGGTCTCGACTCGCTCGCAGGCGGCGTGACCGCAGCAGCAGCGGGAGGTTTCTGTCTGATGCTGCATTCCGACGGTCGGCTGATCGCCGCTGCCCTCGCGCTCGGCGCGGTCGGTTTCCTCGTGTACAACCGGCCTCCGGCCAAGGTCTACCTGGGCGACGGTGGTGCCTACATGATCGGTGCCGCTCTGGCGCTCCTCGTGGCCTACGGATGGGGACGCGGAGGCACGTCGGAGGTCGCAATATCCAGCCTCGTCATAGTGGCCGTGCCGGCGGCCGAAGTGCTCCTGGCCATCGCCAGGCGCTTCAGATCCGGCGTCGGGCTCACGGCCGGCGACCGGGGCCATCCCTACGACCGTCTCGTACAGCGAGGATGGCCACGGCCTGCGGCTGCCGGGATATACGTGGCAGTGGAGATCGTTCTGGCGGGAGTAGCGGTCGTGGTTTCGAGAACCCATTCGGATGTAGGTCCCGGCGTGAGTGTGGCGGTGGTCGCGCTAGGGGCTCTCTTCCTCGCGGTGTTGTCGCGGGCCTCCGCCGTCCGCCACCAGAGTTGAACCGGAGCAGAACATGTCACGCATTTACCTGTCGCCACCTGATGTCGGACCCGACGAGCGCGAACTTCTTCTGGACGCGTTCGACTCGAACTGGATCGCGCCGCTCGGACCTCATGTCGACGCCTTCGAGGCGGAGCTCGCACAGTTCGTCGGAGTCGAAAACGGGGTCGCGCTGACGAGCGGGACAGCCGCGCTTCACCTGGCGCTCCATTTGGCCGGCATCGGAGCAGGAGACGAGGTCCTGGTGCCGACCCTCACCTTCATCGCCAGCGCCAGCGCCGTCACCTACGTCGGGGCGACACCTGTGTTCGTGGACTGCTCACCGTCGACCTGGCAGATGGACCCAGGCCTGCTCGAAGAGACGTTCAGCGACCGGGCCAGGAACGGAAGGCTTCCGAAGGCGATCGTCACCGTCGATCTCTACGGCCAGTGCTCCGACTACTCCCCGATCACCGCCCTGTGCGAGGAGTACGGGGTCAGATTGATCGAGGACGCGGCGGAGGCACTCGGTGCGACCTATAAGAACAGTGGCGCGGGCTCGTTCGGGGACATGGCGGTCTTTTCCTTCAACGGGAACAAGATCATCACAACGAGCGGTGGTGGGATGCTCGTGTCGCATTCGAAACAGCTGGCCGACAAAGCGCGCTACCTGTCGACACAAGCGCGTCAACCGGTCGTCCATTACGAGCACCTCGACGTAGGGTTCAACTACCGGCTCAGCAACCTGCTCGCGGCGTTGGGTCGAGGCCAGCTCAAGAACCTCCCTTCAAAGATCGCCCGTAGAAAGCAGATAAACACAACATACAGAGAACTCCTGAGCGAGATCCCCGGAGTCGGGTTCCTGCCGATAGCCGACTACGGAGAGCCCAACTACTGGCTCACCTGCATCACCGTCCGGCCCGGCGAGTTCGGAGCAGATCGAGAGCAGATAAGGACGGCCCTCGAGGCGCAGGACATCGAGTCACGGCCCACCTGGAAGCCCCTTCATCTCCAACCGGTGTTCAAGGACATCGAGACGGTCGGTGGCTCAGTCGCTTCTCGGATATTCGACATCGGGTTGTGCCTTCCGAGTGGTTCCAACCTTGGTGACGCAGAACAACAACGGGTGATCGACACAATCCTCGAAACCCACAGAAGTGGTTGATTCTGTTTCCATGTGACCGCAGTCTCTAGCGTTTGATTACTGCGGTGACCAGGTCTGTGGAGGTGTTATTGACCAGCGCTTGGGGTCGTGTCGATAGAGAAGCTCACCTACAGCGTCGACTCACTGTGCATGGCATTAAAGAGGATTCGCAATAGTCTGACTTCCGCGGCAACAGGCATGTTCGACTGGACACGAGCCGTGATCGTGGTCGGTTCCGTACTCGCGTTGTTGGCGGTGTGTGTTTTCACAGTGGCGCCACAACTCGTTGGCTTGGGTGGAGCACAAACCGCTCAAGGCAAGGGCCTGCACAAGCTCAAGGCCCTGACAGCACCGACAACATCTACACCGAAGACGTCCCCACCGACAACTTCCGTGCCGAGCACTACGACGACCGTTCCGTCTGCCGGCGGCAATATGAGTAACGAGCCGCTTCCGCCGGCAAATGCAACTTACGTGCCGGCCACTATCAATGCGACTTGCGCCACCGACGTCTCCCACCCGATCAACTCGTGGCTGAACGCCCTACCGAGTGGCTCCTTCGTGTACATCCCGCAGGGTGCCTGCTACCTCATAAACGAGGGAATCAACCTGTGGCGGCCCATCGGCCTCACGATCGAAGGCGGCACCTTCGAGATGCTCACCTACGGAGACCTCACCCGGATGGGGATCAACGTGATCGGGGGGAACCACGTAACCCTCGAATACGTGTCGGTTATCGGGCCAGCCGCCTCTCACACCTACAACAAAAACGACGAGTTCCAGGCGGGCGTCGAGCTTCAAGGCACCATGAACACCACCATCAGTCACGTGAGGGTCTATGACGTGCATGGCGACGGCTTCGAACTCGTGCCGCTCCGAGCAGAAGAAGTGGGCAACAGCGGTGGTGGCGGCACCATAGTCAGGCCGGTGGAGAACCTGGTTGTCAACAACCTGGTGGTTGACGGGACAGGACGGATGGGTGTCAGCCTGGCTTCGGTAAACGGAGCTCAACTCACCAACCTTGCGATCCGAAACGTTGCGTTCGACGACTTCGACTTCGAGGCTGACCAGTCGACCGAAGGTGCTGAGAATGTGACGATCAACAACTGCACCGTTGGCGGTAAGGGTTTCCTGTTCGTCTCCAACCAAGGCCTTGGTGCAGGCAAGTACACCGGCAACATCACCGTCGAAAACTGCACCGAGCTCAACAACCAGGGTGGCGTTTCGGTTCTCGTCGAAGACATTCCCCAGTCGAATGTCCAGAGGGGGCCGTTCACATTCATCAACGACCAGCTCCAGTGCGGCGACAGCGCCGAAACATCTTGCGTGGTGGTGAAGCGCGGCAACCTGACCTTTGACAACTCCAGCCTGAAGTTCGGTTGGAACCCCTATGAGCCCGTGTACAACGTGGGTGTGGTGTCCGACGTGACGTTCAACAACGACACCGTCACCGGGTACAAGTACAGGGGAATACTCACCGGCGCCAGCCAGGTCAGCGTTGTTGGTGGGACGTGGACTCCGGAGCCCCCGACAAAGTACTGAGGTTCCGACACCAACGTGTCTGAAAGACACGAGCTACAAGAAGTCGGCCCCGTGATGGGCTTGCATCACATGGGTTGACGACCGAACGGGTGAAGATCGATCCGGGGAAGTCCCTGGTTGTTGGGACTACTGGTCATCGGTTCATCAACACTTCCGACGATCCGCAGCGTGTCGTGATCTTCATCAGGGTCGGCGGGTCCAGGATCGAAACCGTCCAGGGGATGCGGCAAACCGCTGCCAGGAGATCGAATCTCTGGGGGAGGATCGCTGACCACAACGTGGGTTGAGCATTTAGCGTTCTAAGCATGATGGCCTCGATCCGTACAATTCGTACGGATCGGGGCCCTCTTCATTTCCCGTGCACACCTCGGCCTTGTGAGTCAGTCCAATTGGACGTCAGACCTTGCGTGCCGCGAGATTCAGGTGGGTCGCCCGCTTCTCATCCGGATATTCGTCGACGGGGGTCCGTCGACGCTCTGTTACCTCGAAGCCAAATGAGCACAACAACGTCTCGTAAGCCGTGCTCGGAAAGCGGCGAGCACGTCGAGCATTGAATCCCGAGTTGCTTGAGATGGCTGTTCTATACACATCCAGCTCTGTCTCTGAATCAAGTGTGTACACCGAAACGATGAAAACGCCCTTCGAACGAAGTGCTCTCGAGATATTGTAAAAGTATCTGGCACATTCATCGAACTCAAAGTGAACAAAGACATCGTGACTCGCGACTGCGTCGTACCGTCCTTCAGGGAGATTGTCTCCGAACCCAGCAACCACAAAATAGTTGACGTCTGGGCATACAGCTTTGGCCTCATCCAGGATGGCTTCCGACACATCGACAGCCTCCAGCTGCGAAACAAGCGCTCGGATTCTCCGGGTCACTCGACCTCCACCGCAACCGACCTCTAGGGCAGCGGAACTGGGTTCAATCGAATCCCGAACCAAATTGACAAACGTTTCAAGACCTCCCCAATCAGCTCCCATGATGGCCCCTGGGGACACGCGACGGACGTTATCGGCAGTGGTAATCCAACCGAGAGTCGGATCGTCTCTCACGGCATTGGCTGCCCCCTTCATGGCCGTACGCAAGGCATGCGGCACGAGGCGCGGATGCGAGAGAAACAGCCGGCCCGCAGTCAAAGCCGAGGAGGATTTAAGCTGCTGCAGTCGCTGTTGCTCTTTATGGGACAATCCATCGCCGGGCATTGGGGACTTCTATCAGACACGTTGCATCGCGTCCAACAGGCAGAGGTTGCGTTCGTCGAACAGCCGACAAGGCACTGAGGTTCCCTATCATCTTGCAGTTCAGGCGAGCCAGTCTGAACTGAAATGTGGGAGCTACAGTCCTGTGAAAGCGTCATCAGTGACTTCGTGGAACCCGAAGAATCTCGAGGTCCATCGTCTGGTGTGACTCAGCCAACCTGAGACCAACGATGAAGGTCAAGGTCAGGTTGACGCTCATCCGCAATCCGCGGATTACATCGCGCCGCCGGTAGACAATGCACCCTCGCGCAGGTAGCTCCGCTGCGAAGCGAACGCACAACTCCGAGGATGCCGCAGGCGTCTCAGAGTCTGGTCCGCTTGGGTCCCCGGTTCCC
Organism: Acidimicrobiales bacterium; assembly: GCA_049281195.1. Lineage (GTDB taxonomy): Bacteria > Actinomycetota > Acidimicrobiia > Acidimicrobiales > CAVXTF01 > JBAPRR01. Next base: position 49,802 of record JBAPRR010000331.1, on the reverse strand, counting down.
GTGATGACGCCCGTAGCAGAGTCAAGGTTGCCTTGGACTTGACAACCTGACTGCAGGAGTCGGTAGGGCCTTTGTGGAACCGTTGTTCGAAGTGCACCATCGAGCCCGAGGACCAGCAACTGCCGTGCTGGCCTACCAAGACCTCGAAAGGGGTTCCCGGCCCTTCTTGCTATCTGGGTTTCCGTTCGTACCTGGGATTCTTTCCGGTCTTGCCGAGTATCCCGTCTACAAGGCCACGAAGGATCGCCCTGCGATGTGAGTTGCTGGGAGCGAGTTGCAGCCGACGCGCCGAATATGCGAGATGCGCGATCGTCCAACGGATCGTCCCGTATCTGTGGGCCAGAAGGAAGTAATTGCGCGCCAAATAATAAGCTCTCCACGGCTCGCTTGCGCCGTTTGAACCGTTCTCGGTAGCTGCGTCCAGGCGATCCTCGAGCTTGAGCTTCTGAAGTGGAGCGACAACTCGCGCTGCTTCTGAGTCGACGAGGAGCGAAAATCCGGCGCGCCTCATGCGGCAAAAGAAATCGAAGTCCTCGAAGACGAAGAACCATTCCGGGTCCGGCAGGACTCCTGCGGAAACGACCCGTCGCGAAAGGAGTGTCGCTCCCCACGCCGCCAAGTCGCACTCGTCGAGATCGATGTCCGAGGATTTTTCGGGGACCAGATTCACGGTATGGCCGGTCCGGCCCTGAAAGACGCTCCCGTAGGCCACCACCGCGCCGACCGGCTGCAGTGCCTTCGGTACCAGCGCGATCCGCTCCACGAGGCGGTTGATCCTCGGGGTGGGCAGTGACATCAGGCCCACATCGTCCTCACACAGATACGCCCACTCGACCACCGGGTCCTTGAACGCCTCCTCGATTCCTTTTCCGAATCCTCCGGCGGGACCGAGGTTGTCGTCGAGGCGGAGCATCGTCACGGCATCCTCTAGGGCTGGATCATCCAGTCCTCCGCTCCCATTCACGACGACAACGATCTGACTGGCTGGGAAGCCTTCGTCGCCGATAAGTGAACGAACGACCTGACCGGCCAAATGCGGCCTGATGTGCGTGAGCACAACAGCTTTCACCTGAGGCGGGACGGGCGTCATGGGCTCACTAGTATGATCTGTTTCATGGCGGGGCAAAGACGTCGTCTTCGCGTCCTGCTCATCATCAAGGGCCTCGGTCACGGCGGAGCAGAAAAGCTCCTCGTCGACGTCGTGGCAAATGGCGACAGCGAGTCGTTCTCCTACGAGGTTGCCTACGTCCTGGATCGCTACGACAGTCTCGCCGGGGACTTTGCCGTTCCCGTCCACTCTCTTGGTGCCACCCGAGATGTGGACCTGAGGTGGCTCCGTGAGCTGCGGCGGATCCTCACCAGTCAGAAGTACGACATCGTGCATTTCCACCTGCCCTATCCGGCGTCACTCGGAAGGCTCGTCGTAAGAACACTTCCACCCAGCCATCGCCCACGCGTCGTCTACACAGAACACTGCGAGTGGAACAGGGTTGCACTGCCTCTTCGTGCACTCAACCGGGCCACAATCCACGGAGATGATGCCCTCATCAACGTGTCTGAGTCATCTCGTGATGCCCTCCCCCGTCGGATCAAGGAGCGATCCGAAGTGATCATCCACGGCATCGACCTGTCACAGTCGGCTGCCCTGCGGGTGAACAGAGACCAAACTCGTGCAGAGGTGAGAGCGGAAATCGGCATACCACCGGGCGACGTGATGGTTCTCACAGTCGCCAACCTGCGAGCGCAGAAGGCTTATGACGTTCTTCTCGACGCTGCTCGTATTGTGCTTGACAGCGGTGCTCCGATCACCTTCGTCTCGGTCGGCCACGGGTATCTGAAGGAGCAGCTCGAGGCCAGACGCAGGGCCCTCGGCCTCGGTGACAAATTCAAGTTCCTCGGCCTTCGGACCGACGTGCTTCGAATCATGACGGCTGCGGACGTGTTCGCCCTCCCGTCGTACTTCGAAGGCCTTCCGGTGACATTGATGGAGGCCACGAGCGTGGGTCTTCCGGTGGTGGCAACCCCGGTGGGCGAGATCCCGCGCCTTTTCACCGACGGGAAGGATGCCCTCTTGGTCACACCCGGCGACAGCGTCGGACTTGCTAAAGCACTGGAGCGGTTGGCCGGTGACGACGAACTTCGGAGGAAGCTTGCCGATAGCAGCTTGCTACTGAGCTCGCGGTTCGATGTCGGCAACGCCACCAGACGGATCGAGCAGATCTACGGAGATCTCCCGGTTCACTGATAAGAGACGGCACCTGTGGTCGCTCGTGCGGCGGCACGTGCCCGCCGGCGCCTGCGTTTTTCGAGAGGTCGCTCCCAGACAAACCGGGGTGGCAGGTTTTTACGGGTGACCGGTATCGACAGGAGAACCAACAGGAACGGGAGAAGAAGCGTCCTCTCCCTGTAGATCAGCCCCAGGTTCCCCAAGGCCGCGAATGCGTACATGAAGAGCGCTGAATAGACGACGCACAGAAGAACGTAGGGCCGCACCCTGCAGGCACGGACCACGCACCGCAGCTGACGCAGCGAGCCGAGTATGAGGATGACCAGCACGGTGTTCTCGAGTCCGGCAACGAGCTCGCTCTTGCCGTGCGCTGTGAAAGGGAGCGGATCGAACATGACCGTGTAGACGTCGCGCGGATACCACAACGGGTTCGTTGAGTAGGGGACATTACTGCTTCCATATCCGGCACCTGATCCAGCGGAATTGTTCTTTCCGACGGTCGAAAGCTCAGATGAAAGAGACTGGTTGTGGAAGAGCTTTTCGGTTGCATAGGCCCCGACTGCCAGAGCGGCACCGAGGAACACCAAGGTTGCTATTCGGCGAACTCCACGAAATCTCTGACGTTGGTCCGCGCTCCGAAAGAACATCCCGACCGTAAGGCCTCCAAGAAAGAGTATGACCTCGTTTGGCCGGAGAAGAAGCCCAATGGCTACGAAGGGTATGAGCATTCGGTAACCGTATTTTCGGCGCGCAAGTAGGAGGGCCGCTCCGTAGGCGGCGAAACCGAGTGCGAACGTCATGATGGTCTCTTTGCTCACGTCCGCGGTCCAAAAAAGCATTGAGGGGAGGAAGAAAAGCAGTATCGCGTATCGGCGCGGATTCACTTCGGGAAATGTCACGGAGAAGGCGCGCAGGAATGCAATCTCGCCCAAAAAGGCCAAACCGGAGAAGACGATGAACAACGCGAGCTTGTTGACGCCGACAATCGTCTGGACGACGCCTGAGGCTATGTAGACGGTGTTGTCGACCGTGAAGCCGTTGATATTCGTGTTTGCAAACGAGAACGTACCGCCACGCAGGTTCGTTGCCAGGGCGGCACCCCGGTTGACGTAAGCGGTGTAGTCGGCGACTCCGTTGTATATGTGGTCGACGACCCAGAGCTGCAAAGGTGCACATAGAAGGTGCAGAACCAGGCTGATCATAAGCAGCTGGAGGAACCGGGGGTCGCCCTCTACCTTGGCGACCCATTTCGAGACGCGATACCCCATTGCCAATACAACGATGGTGACGATGACGCATACGACTGGATTTGAACCGACTGGTCCTTGAATAGCGGCTGTCATGGATTCACAGTCCAGAGAAATGAGGCCAGAGCGACAAGTCTAACCCCACGCCCCGTTTGACAAGAGAAACGACATCTGGTTCGTAGATCTCCTTCAGACGGGCCCGGACTTCGGGATCTATCGATGGTGAGGTGGTCGTGGTCTCATTTACGCGCGATGAAACGTGGGCCGGCTTGAAGGAGTCGTCGAGACCGAGGAACCGGTAGGTGCGGGCCAGTTGGATTTCGGGCTCTTTCACACACTGCTCGAACTGGAGCACGAGGATCTGGCCCGCCGTCAAGAACTGCTCCCAGCCTGAAAGCTGCCGGTCGTAGAAGCCGCGATCGATGACCTCTGTGACCGTCGCGCCGGTTCTTTTCTTTCCGTCCCTGATCTGATGGGCCAGGCCCGACCTGAACCTTTCGACCGGGTCCCGCAGCATCACGAGGATCCGGGCCTGTGGTGCGGCACGCTTCATCAAAGGCGCCACCCACGGGAACCACATGTAATCGGGGGTCCACTCCCCCGCCATCGTCCCCGGGGATCGCGGGAACCATCCGTGATAACGCTCGATCTCGGCGTCACTGAACGGCTGTGACCCGAAACGCGAGAGAAAGTGTCGCTCCTTGTGAATGTGACTGTGGTCGGTCACGCCGGGATGCGCGGTGATCAGCGAGTACCACCAACTTGTGCCGGCCTTCTGGACGCCAATGCCAACAAAGTCCGGCGGGCCTGCATTCTCGCCCGCGGCGAGGGGGGGCGGGGTGAAGTCGAACTGCTCCTCCCACGGAGCGAATCGCCCTAGCCTGTGCAGGACCGCCAGACGCACGCCGAGCGGCAGCTTCAGAAACAGCTCTGCTGCTGTACGGGATCTCACTCGCGCTCCTCGGGGCCCTCGGATATAAGAAGGAAACAATACTTGCCTATGACAACAACCCGGGCGGTGTCACGGTCCGTATTTCATCTGATCTCGTCCACGGACAGGCGCGGCGCCGAGACGTTCGCATCGGATCTGGTCAGGTTCTTAGCCGATCGGGGCACCCCAGGGACCATCGCCTCACTGGCCCCGGGATCTTCAGGCTCGCCGCTCGAGGTGCCGGTACTCGGAGCCTCCCGTTGGTCGCCTGGCGGGCTACTCGCGGTGAGGCGGCGGACGGCGGGCGCTCGTGCGGCGGTCGGCCACGGATCAAGCACCCTGCTCGCCCTGGCGATCGCCGGGTTCGGCACCTCGACCCCGTTCGTGTACCGCAACATCGGCGACCCGCTCGCTTGGGCCGGCACCCGGAGTCGGCGGGCCAGGGTGTCGATGTTCCTGCGGAGAGCAACCGTGGTGGTGACCCTGTGGGAGGAGTCGTCGGCGGTCCTTTCCGACCGGTTCGGAGTAAGGCCTGAACGCATAGTCGTCATCCCGAATGCCGGCCTGGCGGACCGTTTCTGTGAGGTGACAACGGCAGCGAGGGGTGAGGCCCGGACGAACCTCGGTCTCGAACCGGACCAGCCCGTAGCGATTTACGTCGGAGCCATGTCGCCGGAGAAAGCCCCTGCCACGCTTATCCGTGCCATCTCCGGCATGCCCGGGTGGTCGCTCGTGTGCATGGGTGACGGCCCCGATCTGCCCGAATTGAAGGCACTTTCCGAGCGCATCGCGCCGAGGAGGATCAGATTCGTCGCACCCGGTGCCGAGGTGGCCAAAGTCATGGCCGCGGCCGATGTAGTGGCTTTGGCAAGCGGCACGGAGGGTATGCCTGCGATCGCCATCGAGACCGGGCTGTCGGGGCTCCCGATGGTGGCGAGCGCAGTCGGTGGAATACCGGAGGTGGTCCTGGATCAGAAGACGGGTGTTCTTGTTCAACCGGGCGATGTGTCGGGGTTTGCTGCAGGTATGCAAACCGCGTACGACCACCGCGAAGCGTTCGGCAAGCAGGCCCGACTCCACTGCTTGACCCACTTCGAGATGGGGGTCGTAGCCGACCAGTGGTCGGCTCTGCTCGAGCGTTTCTAAACGAGAGTCGAGTCGAACTCTCTGTAGAAGCTGGGATCGCTCGACACCCGATTAAAGACCTGATCCGATACGACTTCTGCCTTCTTCGTGAACCTCTGTGTGAATCGTCGGAGGAAGGTCCGTCTCGCCGCCAGCCCCACCTCCTTCACGTGGTGTGGACGCATGGTGAGAACGAGGGAAGGGTTCCGCTTTGCAGCGACGCTCAACTGGCCAAGGCTTGCTCCCTGCGAGTGGTTCACCTTGTACAAAGCAGGCCGTTTCACCTGATCCACCTTGCTGACGCGGTTACGGAAGCCCGCACCGTGGTGGTAGATCTTGTGGCCATAGACCGCGTACCAAAGCTGGTGCAGGTCCACTGTGTTGGTGCGCCGGAGCGGGAGCCAGTCGACGTCGTTTTCACTCAACTGGTCGCAGAGCTTGCCGCCAGCATCCAAGAACAGAGCGCCTGTCTCCGTCACCCAGTCACGAGGCGTCCAATCGCATCCGAGCTCTTTCCAGAATCCGACCGTCGTCGCGCAAAAGCTTGGATGCGGTCTGGTGTCCTTGCAGTTCTCGTAACGCTGTACCGCTACAAGGGGATGACGTTTGAATGTTTCCTCGAGCCAAGGCTGAAGCGGCTGGATCGGAAACGCGTCGCCATCCAAGAAGATGATGATGTCCTCCGGCTTCGATTGCTCGATCACAACCTGCGCCAGGATGTTCAGCTTTTCCGGGTGGTCTTCGATCTCGATGTCCTGCACGTAGTAGAAGCGCTTGCGCAAGGACTCGTCTTCGATCCCGTTGAGCGATGCGAATACGCGAAATGGTGCACTCGCGTTGCGCTCCAGGTACTCGAGTTGAGCAGGAATCCACTGCGGTGACAGCCAGTGGACGGTGACGACGTTGATCATCGGGGATCGGATCCGTTCAACGAGGGCCCGGAACCCAGGTACTGAGTGGACCGACGACAGCAAAAAACTCCGTCAGGCGCTGCTCGCTCAACTCCAACCACCCCCATATGCAAGAACGGTCCAGTGTGGCACGATCCCACCCAAGACCGTTCGCCCCAAGACCCGTTGGCCAAAGACCATAGGGTCCGACGACAGCACCTCTGTGCCCCTCGAACCGGAGGAAAGGTTACACGGAGCACAGATGAGTCCCGACCGGCCAGTGTGCTCAGGAGTCGAAGGAATAGCCCGCCATGAAGGGGTGTCGGTCGATGATCCGGTTGACTGCCGTGATGTCTGCAGCCGACCATTCGACCTTGTCCTTCGGCCGGATCTCTGGTTCCCGGACGATGGAGGCGCAGTCCCGGAGGTAGTCACCTGAGGTGGACACGCCCACGAAGCGGCACAGGTCCGCGAGGAAGTCGGCGGGGGCTCTGGAGAAGTCCTCATGTCGGATGTCGATGAGCTCCTCGGCCGAGAGCTGTTTGCGTGTCCGGCTCACCGAGTCGCAAAGGCCTGAGTACCTGACGATCATCGACCCGAGATCTGTGCCCTTGCCGCTCATCGACATCCTGGCGATGTTGTCGAACGGATTCCGGGTCACGTGGACGGCGCGGATCGGCACACCCACGACGGTCCTCAGCCGGTCGAGCAAGCCTGGATGGGATGCAAACTCCCGACTTGTGGCTCCGCCTTTTTTGTCCCCGATCACCCTCAGGGTTCTGAACTCGCCCTGGTGCTGATTCGGCACCGCATAGTCGTATCCGGTCCACTTCCGGCCCATCTCCCCAAACGACGCGTCCCTGGCCAAAATCAGAGCGAACAACTGGTTCCTGTTGAAACCGTGCTGGACGAAGCGAACAGCGTGAAGCTCATTGGAGACGACCATCTCGGGATGGGCATTGAGGAGGGAGCCCACCACGGAGTGGCCTGATCGGGCGTAGCCGAAGAAGAAGCAGAAGCGCTCGACCGACGCAAAGTCCCTCCGGTTGCGCAACGCGGCGAGGGACGACGTGACAGAGAACTGTCTCCACTGGCGCCGGGTTTTGGGGAAAAAAGATGGATCGAAACGGAGCAGCGAATTCAAGCCGTCGACGACCCCCGCTCGACCCGCACCATCCCGGCAAAGCTACCAGCGGCTCCTCCGAAGTTTTTTAGGCCGGGTACTAACGGAATCGACCACCTGACAAGGGGTCATGTTTCCTTGTGATATCAATCGGTGCCTATGCCGGTCCACCCCACATCGATCTTGTTCGTAACACTCGATTCGTGCCGGTATGACACGTTCGCGACGGCAAAGACCCCGAATTTCGACCGGGTCGGCGAGCTTCACCGGGCCATGGCGCCGGGCTCTTTCACTTTCAGTTCCCATTCGGCGATGTTCATGGGCCACACCCCTGGGGTAGCCGGGGTTCACGAGCCCTATACGAATCCGCGCTACGGGCAGATCTTCAGGCTCGCTGGAGGAGGAACAGGTCTCGCGCCCTTCGTGTCGCTCAAGGGTCGGAACATCATCGATGGGCTCAGTCGGATCGGTTACCTGACGGTCGGTGTCGGCGCCATGAGATGGTTCAATCCTGAGACGCTCACTTCGCGCACGCTCGTGTTCGCGTTCGACAAATTCTTCTACTCGGGCAACCAGTACTCGCTCCGAGCACAGCTTGAATTCATCCGCACCACGATTGCCGGTGTCCAAAGGCCGGTGTTCGTCTTCATCAACGTCGGTGAGACGCACACGCCTTACTTCCACGAAGGTGCGGACTGGTCCTACGACGACAACCCCTGTCGGGAGTTGGCCGACGACAATGACGCCGACGAATGCCGCCGCCGCCAGACCGCGTGCCTCGAATGGGTGGATACGGAGATGGCGGGGATGCTCGACCTATTCGCAGGGGCGAACACGCTGGTCTGCGCCGACCACGGCGACGCGTGGGGAGAAGACGGTTTGTGGACTCACGGCTTCTTCCATGAGAAGGTCCTCGAAGTCCCCCTCTTGCACAGGCTGCAGAACCGGCCCGTGAACCCCCGTCGTCCGACCAAACGTGCCGGGAGCACCGACAAGGTCGCAAACTCGATCGCCGACACCGCCCGCAACGTCGACAGGCGTCTCCGCCGTTTCGCACAGCGTTAGAGGCGAGGCCGGATGAAGATTCTCGTCGTAGGCCATGACTTTCCCTGGCCGCAGGTATACGGGACGAATTTCCGCCTGGCGCACACGGTCAATGCAGCCTCGTTGATCGCCGACACCGACTTCTTCTGCCAGGTGGGAGGGATCCGGTCCGGGCCCTTCGAAGCGCCGCCAGACATCGTGCTCAGGCGTCTCGAAACGCCGAAGACCGTTGTTCCGAACGCCTCTGCGCTCAGAAGGCTCAAATGGATCACCGCGCCCGGCAAGCCCCTCGAAGTCGTGGCTGCTCATTCGACAGCCATGATGAAACGTTTCTCGGATTGGGTCGACCCCCCTTACGACCTGTGCTGGTTCAACAAGGCGGCCACGTTCGAGTTGATGGGACGCCCGAAGTTGGGGCCGACGATCGTGGACCTGGACGATCTCGAAGACCAGAAGATCATTGCGCGGATGGCGATAATGGAAGAAGAGATCAAGGGGCGTAGCGCGCTCCGAAAGTCTGCTGCCCGGAGACAGGCGAGCCTGAATGCGAACCGTTGGGCAACTCTCCAGATGCGGATCGCTAACGAAGTCGAACGCGTCGCATTATGCAGTGACCTGGACGCCACCCGCTTCAGCGCTCCGAACGTTTTCGTGGTTCCGAACGGTTACGACAAGCCGCTCGTGCCGGCGGGGACGCCCGAGGTGGGAGATCCTCCGACCATCCTGCTGCAGGGGTCGATGCGCTATGCGCCGAATACCGACGCCGCCCGGTGGCTGGTCGACGAGATAAGCCCTCTGATCAGAAGAGAGATCCCGACCGTCGAGATACGTCTGGTCGGCGATCCGGACGGATCTGTAATGCGCCTCAACGATCCGCCCCGGACCACGCTGGTGGGACTGGTGCCCCAGATGGCACCTGAGCTGGCACGGGCCGACGTGGTGGCGGTTCCTATCCGATACGGAAGCGGAACGCGTATCAAGATCCTCGAGGCGTTCGCTCACGGGGTCCCCGTGGTATCGACGACGCTCGGAGCAGAGGGCCTCGGCATCGAGCCTAATGAGCATTATCTGGCGGGAGACGATCCGGAATCGTTCGCCAAGGCCTGTTGCACCCTGCTCAGAGACGGGGACCTCAGGCAGAGACTCATCGATCAGGGTCGACAGGTGTTCTTAGAGCGTTTCCAGTGGAGCGCGATCGAAGGTCGTATCAAGGAGCTGATGCTGTCGGTGGCCGGGGCCTCCGACAGCTGAGATGGACCACTCGCCACCACCCGACGGGACGGTCTCGTTTTTCATCGTCGGAAGCGCACGCTCAGGCACCACCCTGGTGCAACGACTTGCTTGCGAGATCGCCGGGGTGGGAATGCCGCCGGAGACACATTTCTTTCCGGCCTTTGCTTCGGGTTTGATCGACCGTCGGACATTCCCGTTGGTCGGCGAGGACCTGCTGTCAGAGGTGCGGAACTTTGTGGATCTCGACTCCTCCAAGGGCCTGGTCCTGGATCCTATGAGCGTCGTGGACGACCTGGGCGGGACCTGCCGATCGCCATACGGAATGTTCGAAGCCATCGTGCGCGCTCTCGTCGGACCCTCCGAGGTCTACGGCGAGAAGACCCCTGGTCACATCCTGTGGTGGCCGCCGATCCTGAAAGCCGCCCCCTGGACACGCTTCGTGGCGGTTGTTCGTGATCCGAGAGCGGTCGTCGCCTCCGGCCTTTCCATGCCATGGACCGACCAGGAGGACCTGAACTCGATCGGCGGCCAGATCCATCTGGGTCTCGCCGCGAGATGGAAAGTGGATCAGCAGGCGCTTTCGCAACTGGTCCAGGTCGTGGGCTCAAGGGGCTGCCTCGTCCTCAGGTACGAGGATGTCGTCGTTGACCCGGACGCGGCCCGTCGCAGGATTGCGGAAATGATCGGAAGGGACCCCACCGAAAAAAGGCTCACCCCTCATGGTGATTTCGTCCTGCCGTGGGAGCACTGGAAGACCGAGGCCCTCGGAGATGTCACCACCGATCGGACAGAAGGTTCCTGGGAGAGAAGCCTGAGTCCAGAACAGGCGCGCCAGATCGAGGCCATATGTTGGGCCGGCATGAGGCGGTACGGATACTCGAAGGGGACGTCGGGGTTGCTCGAGGCCGTGGCGGGGAGATCGCGGTTGAACCGGAAGGTTTCCCGCGAGCTGGACAGGTTCTTCGAGAAGTACGGGGCGTACCGCCAGTACATAGCAACGCTGGAACTTTAGGGGTCGGTCGGCCTCCGCCTACGGGCGGATCACTTGGTCTTTGACGGAACCTCGGGGCTCAGAATCCTGCGCTGCTTGGCGGTCATAAGAACCTCGGTCAGGACGACGCCGAGGGTAGGAGCAGCCACTCGACGCAGAAGCTCGGCTGTGCGCCTGGCGTTTCCTACTGTCGTGTTGTAGCTCTGGGCGACGACGAGGATCGCATCTACCGACCTCGTCAACGCTTCGGCATCGGTGGCTCCGAGCATCGACGGAGCCTCCACGATTACGACGTCCGCAATCTCGCGGGCGGTTCTGATCACCGCATCGCCCTTAGTCGCCAATTCACCCGGGCCACGCAGAAGCGCTCCCAGGTCCAGCCGCGAGACGCCTGACACCCGGTGCGGGACACACCTGGCCGCCACCTCTTCCGCGGTGAAGCCTCGGGCGTCGGATCCGCGTGGGCCATCGTGCACCTTCACGGCGGTTGGAGAGGGCGAGATCGTCGGAATCGGCTGAGTCGGGTTCTCAGGGGCCTGCTGGGTCTGCAGCGTGCTGACGTGAACCGTCTCGGTAGGTGGTGGAGTCCACGAAGGGTCGGCGAGGGGTGCGAATTGGGCTCCGGAACGCAGGTTCGTGGTGGAGACGATGAGCACCCGCTCTCCTGCCTCCGCATATGAGGCTGCCAGGTTGAGCACGACCTTCGCGTTGGTTGGCTCGGTCGTGGCGCAGGTGACCATGATCACGTCGCGCTTCGCATCTGCCTGATTGTGGTCGGGCTCCTTGTTACCGTCGCTGCTCGATACGACAGGGATCCCGCCCTCAGGTCCGACCGACCTGAGTGCATCGGAACTGAAACCGCCGCTCGTCCCGTTCTGGCTCGCGGGAGCCGCCACTGAGCTGTTGCCCGAACGCACAGGAGCGAACATGACAGAGATCCGCAGTCGCCTGTAGGCCTCGGCGACCACCGAGGCCGGCCAGTCGAAGACAGCGATCGCAAACGGAAGGTCTGAAGCTGCCGCGGATTTCCTCCGGCCTCTGCGCGTTCTAGGAGCGTTTTTGCCACCCGGCTGGATCTCTTTCGGGATCTCGGCAATGACCGGGAGACCGAATGCCACAGCTGTGCGGCTCGTGGTCCTCAGGCGCTTGTCGAAAGCGTCCAACCCGAAGGCGACGATGATCCCGACCACCAACCCGGCAATGAACCCCGCCAGGCCCCGAATGGAGCGGCGATCGAACGGGTTCGTGGTGGCAGGGAGGAATTTCTCGTTGGACGTCCTCGCAGCCAACAGAATTCCGAACTCGTTGGTGGGTGGGCCTTGCGTCTGAAGCTTGGTGAGCTTTGATGTTGCGGCGCTGTATTCCTGTTTGAGGGTCGTGAGCTTCTGCTGGAGGATCTCCGCCTGGCTCGCAACTGTCGTAGCCGTGGGGGCCTTCTTGGCCGTAGTGGGAGTAGTGGTTTTTGCCGTTTTAGCCGGCTTGTCCAGTGAGACCAGGTGGACCGTTTCGACTGCGCCGGTCGGGGCCTCGGTCGTGGGAGTCGATTGAGTCGCAGCCGTGGTCGTAGTTGTGGCCGGCAACGTCTTCTTGGCGGTCGTGGTGGTCGTCTTCGCCACGGTCGTTGTGGTGGTGGGGGCTGCCGTGGTGGTGGTCGTCTTCGCCACGGTCGTTGTGGTGGTCGGGGCCGCCGTAGTGGTGGTCGTCTTCGGAGTCGTGGCCTTTGTCTGCTGATTGATCTGGGTCTGGACGGAGGCAATCTGCGAGGAAAGCGAATTGACCGAAGAAGTGGCCGAAGCGAGGGCCTTGTTGTATTGCTGCGTCAATTGGCTCTGGATATAGGCAGCGAGCTGCTTGACGAATTCATTTGCCAGTTTGGCGGCGCCCGCCTTTGTGGGCTGTTTGGCAAGAATGTTAAGAGAGCCTGTAGGCAAACTTGCTTTGTGCTTGATTTGAATGTCGTGCCGTAACGAAGCCCCTTGGTCCTTCTTCAAATGCATGGCTTTGGCGGTGTTGGTGAACACCTGCTCGACCTCTGCGTAGTACTCGACCTGTTCAACGGTCTGGCTGCCGGTGGCATCCTTGGGCGGCAGTCCTGCCAGGGCCGTGGCCTGCCACTGGCTCTTCACCGGGGGATAAGGGGCCTTGATCGGGATGAGCACGCCGACGACAGCGCACACCACTCCCAATCCGACGATGAGCGGCCAACGACGTCTGAGCGCCCGTCCGTAATTGATGGGTTCCATTCAGGCCCTGGCCTCCCGTGCGGCGACGCGTCCTGCTGCCGCGGATAGTGCTTGATTCGTCACCCTAGAGGTCGGATTCGCGGGCCACATGATATCTGGGTCGTTCTCCAGAATGGAGCGCGACCTACGGATAAATGGCTTCGGACCAGCAAAGTACAAGTCGACGATGCTACCCCACCGGGCCCTTTTTGCCATACGGCCGCTTTCCCCCCATTACCCTGCCCAGGATGGGTCCCAGACCGAGCGATCGCCAAGTGTAGATCACAAAGGATCGTCAATCCTGACGATTGCGCGGCGCCCGTTCACCTCGTACCGTGTTGAAGGGGTTACGCAGAGGGTGCGAGAACATCGCCTCGGGCGGTTTGGCGAATGTTGTCAGCCGCATGTGGGACGATTGTGCAACTAGCCAGGGGGGCGCAACGGATGTTCTGGAGTCGAAACCGTGCCAGGCCCGGGGACGGAGCCGTGGGGCTCGCGTCACCTCAGGCAGGTGGTACGCGGGTCGCCGAAGCCGCATCAAGGGTCCGTTCCAGCATCTTTTTCGTCATTCTCGACACCCTCATAATCATCACGTCCTATTCCATCGCCGAGGTCGTCTACTTCCGCGATAGAGCACCTTCGGATTACTGGGTGCATTTCGCGATGTTCCTCGGCACAGCCTTGATCCTTCAGTTGTCAGCGAACAAGCTCTTCGGACTGTACGGCCGGATGTGGCGACATGCCGGGATCGAAGAGGCACGCCAGATCCTTTTGGCGGCCCTTTCCTCGATGGCTGTCCTAATCGCCCTTCACCCCATCGGCAGGGTCCTCAGGGTGGAGATCGTTCCGATAAACGTCCTGGTCATCGGCGGTATCTTCGTCACAATCGGGATGGGAGCCCTCCGGTTCCACTCCCGACTGTTCGCCTGGCAGCGCGGCTCCAAACGCATGGGTCTGCGCGTAGGGGTCATCGGGACCCGTGACGCTGCGGCGTCCCTCGTGCGCGACATGTTGAGGAGCCCGAAGGCCGGCCTCGTGCCGGTGGCGGTGTTCGAGGAGGACAAAGCGGCCCACGGCCTCAGCCTGCTCGGTGTCCCTGTTGTGGGTGGGATCAGTGACATAGCAGACGCATCTGAGCGCTATTCCATCCAGCAGATCATCCTGGCCGTCTCCTCACCTCCGCCCGAGCTGGTGGAACGGGCACTCAGGGCATCAGAGGCGGCCGGCATCGTGATGAAGGTGATGCCGAGCGTCCGCGAGGTAGTCGGAGCAGTGGGTCACCCGACCACGGTCCGCCAAGCCCGCGAGCCCCGGATCGAAGATCTCCTCGGCCGCAAGCAGGTCGCCACCGACCTGGCCGCGGTCCACCGTTCGCTCGCTGACAAGCGGGTTCTCATCACAGGCGCCGGTGGTTCGATCGGCTCAGAGATCACCCTCCAGGTCGCGGCGTTCGGACCGGAGTCGGTCGTCTTGCTCGACCACGACGAGACACACCTCCACGATGCGTCCGGAATGCTCTCGTGCCCCCACGAGCTGGCCCTTGTCGACGTGACGAACCGCCGGGCGGTCTTCGAAACGTTCGAGCGCTACAGGCCCGACGTCGTATTCCACGCCGCGGCACACAAGCACGTGCCGGTCCTGGAGAACCATCCACTCGAAGCGGCCTCGACCAATGTGCTCGGGACCCGCAACGTGGTGGACGCTGCGACCGCCACCGGGGTGGAGCGTTTCGTCTTCATCTCCACGGACAAGGCCGTAAGGCCCTCGAGCGTCATGGGCGCATCCAAGTGGCTCGGCGAGCAGGTCACCCTGGCCCACGCACCTGAGAACGCCCCGTATTGCGCCGTCCGCTTCGGGAATGTCCTTGGCAGCCGGGGAAGCGTCATCCCGACGTTCAACCGCCAGATCTCCATGGGTGGCCCTGTCACCGTGACGGACCCTCGCATGACCCGCTACTTCATGAGCGTCCGTGAGGCCGTCCAACTCGTCCTCCAGGCCTCGGTGCTGGCCGAGGGCGGCGAGATCTTCATGCTGGAAATGGGCGAGCCGGTCAGGATCCTCGACCTCGCACAGCGAATGATCCGGCTGTCTGGCTTGAGCCCGGGGACGGACATTCCGATCCGCATAACAGGAGTCAGGCCGGGAGAGAAGCTCGAGGAAGAGCTCAACGCACCGGAGGAAGAGGTCCATGAGACGTCCCACGCGTCAGTGCATCGCCTGGTGCCGGTCGGTATAGGCCACGACGCCCTGTCCGACGTGCTGTTCGATCTCGAAGAGGCCACTGAGAAACGAGAATCCCCCGAAGTAAGGACGCTTCTGTTCTCGCTTTTGGGGGCGAGGTCGCGAAGCGTAAGAGCATGACCGACACGAGCACGTGGGCGACGGCGGTGGCCGCCTACGGCTTGGGTCCACCTCACGAGGTCCTGAGCGGTGGTCCGGTGGACGAGTCGACCTGGCCGAGGCTCTTGGAGCTTGCCCGGAACCAGCGTCTGGTCGGCCTCGTGCGCTCCGCTGCGCAAGACGGAGTCCTCGCGCTTTCCGCAAATCAGTGGACCCGCCTGGAGCAGGTACATAACGATGTCGTCGAAGAGACCGCTCGGGCAGAGCTATCGACCGCGTCGATCTCGGGCTTCTTGGAAGAAGCCGGGATCGACAGTCGCTTGCTCAAAGGCCCGGCCTTCGCCCATCTCGACTACCGCTCGCCGGCTATTCGCCCCTTCGTCGAGGCCAACCTTCTCGTCCGCTCCTCGCAGTTCGTCGAAGCCATCTCGCTTCTGAAGCAAAGAGGCTTCAACCGAACTCACGCCGAGCCGGCTCCCGGATTCGACTCCCGCTTCAGGAAGGGGTCGATCCTCACTTCTGATTCCGGAGAACGCGTGGAGGTCCACCGGACCATCGCCGACGGACCGTACGCGATGATCGTCGAGCACTCAGAGCTGTTTCGCAACTCGTCGGAGATCCGCGTCGCAGGCAAGGATCTGTTGACTCTCGGTGCAGAAGAACGCCTACTGCATGCTTGCTTCGAAGCACGCGTCGGCGACACGAGGCCGCTTCTGATCCGCCTACGCGACATTGTCCAGATCGTCCTGACCCACGATCTCGACATCGGACGCATCGAGGCCTTGAGTGGTACATGGGGAGCCCAATCCCTCGTGGCAGAAGCGATCGATCGGGCATGGAACCTTCTCGGTGTCACCGACATCGTCCCATTGTCGGCGTGGGCGGCCAAGCACCCGACCTCGCGCAAGGAGCGCCGGAGGCTTCTCGCCTATCACACAGCGCGAAGCAGGACTCTCATCTCAGTCCAAACGCTTGGTTCGATAAGGCCGAGACGAGCGGTGGTCAGCTACCTGAAAACCGTGGCGCTCCCCGACCGTGCGTATCTCGAGGGTTATTACAGCGGCCACTTCAGCCGATGGTGGAACGTGATGAGATCCATGAACTCCATCGGGACGAAGCAGCGTCCGGCCCGTGACAGACTTGCCCATGCGTCGGAGGACGAGCTGGTCGAGCTGGCCTGGGGCCTGGCGCGAAACCCCTCCCCCGCCTGATCTTCCGAGCGGTCTCTGATGACAACCAAGGATCAATCACCGGCAAAGCTCGTCGTTGTGGGCCAGGGCTACGTGGGCCTGCCGCTCGCCATGCGCGCCGTCGAAGTCGGATACACCGTCGTCGGATTCGATACCGATACCGAGAGGATCAAGCGGCTCGCTTCTGACGACTCGTACGTCGAGGACATCTCCTCAGAAAAGCTTTCACGTGCGAACGCGTCGGGTCGGTACGAACCCACCACCGAGCAGAAAAAGTGTGCGGGCTTCGACTTCGCAGTGATCGACGTTCCGACTCCCTTGGACGAGGGAATCCCCAACCTGACCTATGTGACGTCCGCAGCCGAGATGCTCTCGCGGTTTCTGCGGCCCGGAGCGACGGTGATCGTCGAGTCGACGACTTACCCGGGAACGACAGAAGAGTTGGTAGGCCCGATTCTCGAGAACGGATCGGGACTCGCTGTCGGCACCGACTTCCATCTCGGATACAGCCCTGAGCGGATCGATCCGGGCAACGGCAAGTGGCGGTTCGAGAACATCCCGAAGGTGGTGTCGGGTGTAGACGAAGACTCACTTGCTTCGGTCAAGGGATTCTTCGACTCGCTAGTAGAACGCACCGTGACGGTGTCGGGCACGCGCGAAGCCGAGTTGACGAAGCTTCTGGAGAACACCTTCAGGCACGTGAACATCGCGCTCGTGAACGAGTTGGCCATGTTCGCCGGCGAGCTCGGCATCGACGTGTGGGAGGCCATTCGGGCCGCCTCTTCCAAGCCGTTCGGATACATGGCATTCACTCCGGGACCTGGAGTGGGCGGGCATTGCCTGCCGATCGACCCCAGCTACTTGTCGTGGAAGGTCAGAACCTCGCTCGGACGTTCGTTCCGATTCGTCGAGCTCGCGAACGACGTGAACGAGCACATGCCCGACTACGTCGTGCAACGGCTCGTGCTCGCGCTCAACCGGATGAGCAGACCGGTGAACGGATGCAACGTCCTGATCCTCGGGATGGCGTACAAGAAGAACACCGGGGATGCCCGCGAGGCTCCGGGGACGATCATCGCCAGGCGGTTGTACGGACTCGGTGCGAAAGTGCATGCAGTCGATCCATATCTGTCGGTCGATCCCGGGCCACACGTCACCCTCGTGGACCTGACGCCTGAAGTGCTTGCGGAGGCAGAAGCGGTCGTCATCGTGACCGACCACGACTGTTTCGACTTCGACATGGTGGCGACGCACGCACGGTTCGTTCTCGACACCCGCAACCGCATGCACGGCGAAAACGTCGAGCGGCTCTAGCACTTTGGATGTCCTCGTAACCGGCGGAGCCGGTTTCATCGGAGCGAACCTCTGCGCGGCTCTGCGCGCGGATCCGGACATCGGTCGGATCGTCGTCCTCGACGATCTTTCGACCGGCATTCGCGAGAATCTTGAACCGCTCAAGGACATAGAGCTCGTCGTCGGGTCGATTCTCGACACCGAGGTTCTCGCCAGGTCTGCCGCAGGCATCGAGTCGATAGTGCATCTCGCGGCCCGTCCATCGGTACCGCGTTCGCTCGCTGACCCTGTAGCCACCCATAACGCGAACGCCACGGGGACCCTCAACGTGCTTGAGGCCGCCCGCCTCGGATCGCGGCCGCACGTCATCGTCGCTTCTTCGTCGTCGGTTTACGGCGCAAATCCGGCATTGCCGAAGTCCGAGGACATGGCGACCATGCCGATGAGCCCGTACGGCGCGAGCAAGCTCGCCACGGAGAGCTACACCCTCGCTCACGGGCGGTCGTTCGCGATGGACGTGCTCGCGTTCAGGTTCTTCAACGTGTTCGGTCCGCTCCAAGCCGCAGATCATGCCTATGCGGCAGTGATCCCCGCATTTATCGCCGCGGCACTCCGGGGTGAGCCGGTCACGGTTCACGGAGACGGGAACCAGACCCGTGACTTCACCTACGTGGGCAGCGTCGCCTCGGTTCTGGTGGATGCGGTCAACAGGCGGGTGTCATCGGATCGTCCGGTCAATCTCGCGTTCGGTTCCAGGGTCTCGCTCATCGAGCTGATCGCCCTTTTGGAGAAGGTGACCGGCGTGCAGATCACGCGGAATCACACGGACCCAAGGCCGGGGGACGTCAGGGATTCCCAGGCCGACCAGTCCAGGCTGCGTCAGCTGTTCCCAGATGCCGTCGCCGTTTCACTCGAGACGGGGTTAGATCAGACCGTGGGGTGGTTCAGAACCCCCACCGGCCCCAACTAGACCTCACCAGCGACACCTCAACAACCGGGCCAAAACAAGATTCCTTTAGCACCACGACGTAAACGTTCACGGTTGTCACTCCTGTGGCGTACCATTGACCTCGCTGTGCGTGTACGGGATCTCACCGGGAGGGGTGGCTGTGGACAGAAGTAGGGGTACAGGGCGAATCCGTCCTTTCGGTCTGAGTAGCGGTTTCAAACGCGCTGCCCAAGGCCTGGTCCTCGCCGGAGTGGCCATGGTCGTGACGGGTGTATTCGCCCAAGCCGCCCTAGCCGCCACCGGAAACGTGGAGCCCGTCCTCACCGCGACCCGTGCCACCTTCACCATCAAAGCCAGCAACCCGCCCAACCGGGTGTGGGAGCTGAGCCTGTGGGAGATTTCGACCGGTCCTCAGAAGCTTCTCGGCGAGGACACCGGAACCTCGGGCGTTCTACTCGTCCACGTGCCTGCGACGGCAGGATGCCAGTTTCAGGTGGATGTGGCCCGTAATGGGGTCTTCTACTCCGGTTTCAAGCGCTTCGTAGCGTTCTGTGGCGGTGTCTCGGTCTCCAGCATCCCTCCGACCAGCACCCAGTCGTCCACACCCAGTTCCAGCGTTCCGGTGTCGACGGTACCTGTCTCGAGCACGCCTTCGACTGTCAAAACCAAGTCCTCAGGTGGACACACGACCACCACTGTCGGCCCCGCCACCAAGGGCGGAAGCGGATCGGGCGGATCTGGTAGCTCAACGACATCGGTCCCGTCGTCGAAGCTTGCGTTCACCGGTGCGGGCACTGCACTGACGTTGCTCGCGATCCTTGGGGCGCTCCTGCTTCTTTCGGGTCTCGGCCTGCTGGTGTACGCGAAGCGCTACCCGCGGATGGTTCCCTGACCAACAGTTAGTCGGCGCTTTTGACCGCGGTGAAGAGCTCGGTCGTGTACCCGATGGTGAAGCTGCCTCCAAGCTCGTCGATGGCTGCGCCTACCGCGTCGGATATCCGTTCGACCTGCTCGGAGGATGCTCGAGTGAGGGTGCCCTGAGTCGGGAGCTGTTCGAGCCATTCGTTTTTGGAATACACCTTCTCCCAGTCGAACCGCCACTGTTGTGGGTCGGTGAACCCACCTGCGATTTCGACGCCCTCCGACGCTCTCGAGATGAAGAGCGAGTATCCGCCACGAGCGTCCGCACTCGGCGCATTGAACGGGGACTCCGGGACCACGCGGCGGAACACTTCGGAGAAGGCGTCCGACACCGTCTGCGGCAGGTGGTGAACGTTCCAGAAAGCCGCCAGCCTGCCGCCCGGCTTGAGGACTTCTGAGGCCTTGGAGGCTCCCTTCACGGGGTCGATCCAATGCCACGCCTGACCTGCTGCTACGACATCGAACAGCCTCCCCCGAGGTTCCCAATGCTCGAAGGCCGACACCTCCACCTCGATTCCGGTTGACCGGGCGAAGTCGGCCATGCGCTCGTCGGGCTCGACTCCGAGCACCGTCATTCCCGCGGCGGCGAACTGGCGTGCGTCGATCCCCGTTCCGCAACCGGCGCAAAGGAGATCAGAGCCGGAGCTCGAGGCGGTGATTCGCTCGATCATCTGGTCGGGGTAGTGGGGCCGGGTCCGGTCATAGCGCTCGGCATCCGAGCCGAACGACTCAGCGATCTGGCGATGTTCGTGAATCTCGGAACCCTGCGGCGGTAACGTGGCCACGTTTCGACCATAGTGGGCGGGCGCCCACTATGTCGTTGGGTTCGGGAAAAGGATCAGAAACTGCCAACCGGGATCGCAATCCGTGACGTGCGCGAACACCTGTTCACAGCCGCAGAGGGCGTCCTTTTGCGCGACGGGGCCCACGGGCTCACGAGCCGGGCGGTGACCGCAGAGGCGGGATGCGCAAAGGGCGTGCTTCACGCGCACTTCCGTGATTTCGATACTTTCCTCGCCGAATTGATCGAAGATCGGATCCTCCGGATCGAGTTGCAGAGCGATCGGTTGCTGGACGACGCGGGGACGAGCACCGTCGAAGACAACCTGGCTCGTGCCATTAGCGAGCTCTTCAACTCGGTGGCACTCGCGATGGTAGGTCTCCTGATCTTCCGCGACGATCTGCGCAAGCGCGTTCGAAAACAGAGGCCATCGGGGATCCCGGTCCTCACAGAGGGTGCCGCGATGATCTACGGCTATCTCGCAGCCGAACGCGATCTGGGCAGGTTCGCGACGGAGTCAGACCTCGACACCATCGTGCCAATCCTCATCGGTGGCGCCCACCTACTGTTCACAGGAGGCGATGCCGATCCCGACTCGGTGAGGAAGCTTGTGGCCGCTGTCATGGCCACGACGTTCGTCGTCTGACGGTCAAAAGAGCGCCGGACAGCGGCCCTACCCGGAGATCTCCACCGGCGTTCCGGCTTGAACCTGCAACGCCAGCTCCGTGATGTCGGCGTTGTCCAGACGAACACATCCATGGCTTGCGTACTGCCCCACCACCCACGGTTCGTTTGTGCCGTGTATCGCGATCTGCCCGGGGCCGCCCTCGAAGGATGTGTAGGTATTCGAGAAGCCGGACAACCCCAGCGCGTACGGGCCATAGGGATTTCCGGTACCGGAGACCTTGAGAACCTCGGTGACGAAGAACTGGCCCGTCGGGGTCGGAGACTCAGGGCTTCCGACAGCCACGTTCGCCTCGTATGCAACCGTCGATCCTTTGTACAGCTCGAGGCGTCTCTGGCTCAGGTTGACGACGATCTTCTCGGGATCCCTCACCAGCGATACGTCGCTTTGAAGCGTCCAGCCCATGGACTCGTTCGGGCGCTCCGGCAGATACACCTGCACCCAGCTCTGCTTGATGCTGTTCACCAGCAGGACCAGCGGCGCCCCGAGGGCGTTGGGATTGGCGAGGTCCTGGTTTGGGCCATTGGAGCCTGCGACCGGGCTCGACCAGATCGGAAGTGACGACACCTTGGACCACGCCACCAGCACACCCGTCGGATGTTGGACCGCCTGTTTGACCACAGGCTTCGAGGTGGTGGAGGTCGTGGGTGCAGTGTTCGTGTGAGCGGCTGTCGGCGCAGGCGCCTTCTGTGCTTGTGGGGTGCTACACGCCGAGACGACCGCGCCTGCCATGAGGCAGGCTGCGATCATCAGCAGCGCGCGTTGCACAGACGGTCGGCTCCTGGGGCCGGCGTGTCTCGTTTCAGTCATCTCACTTTCGCCGGCGTTTGCCGGCTCCCCCCTATCAAAGCTTGCCGCAGTGTGCGGCGGCCATCGCCCCTTTACGGCGACGGCGAGATGTTGATGAGTTCCCTCGCCTTCATTCCAAGCGGAAGTCCCTCGAGCGTGGCCGTATATTCCGCGACCGCGTAATGCTTCCCGGTGACACTCGTCGTCGGGATGGTGAACCCGCCGGATATCTGCGGCGGCGTGAAAGTGGTCCCGTTGTAGCTGGCAGCGGTCACCGAGATGGTGTTCGGGACGTTCTGGGCCACCCCTCCGATGTTGATCGCCATCGCTCCGTCAGGACCGGTACCCCCACTCAGATCACCTTCGAGGTCAGCCAGAGTGGCGAGCCACCAGTAGGTGGTGTTGTTCTTCGGGTACTCGACATTCACCGACTCACCGGATGTCACATTCTTCGGCTTGATCTTCAGGCCGGGATTCGGTGGGAAGAACGGAAATCCCTGGTACTCGAGAAGAGCACTCCCCGCGCCCAGTTCCTGCCCCGATGTCAGGTCGACCATCGCGATCGCACAACCGAGCAGGCCCGAGTTGAATTCCTCGGTACTGGGCGGGCAGGTCGCGTTGGGGTCGAGAGGCTGATTGGTCGGCGTGGTGTAGGAGTAACTGAGGTTTCCCGAGGAGTCGGAGGATGTGACCTCCAGCGCCAGAGGGTTGATCTGAGGCACGGCAGAAAGAGCCGAGATCAGAAGGCTCGGCGAAATGTTGCCCGAGAGCAGACCGGCGGTATTGGGATCTAAGGCCACCAGCAGGCTGATCTCCAAGACCAGGTAGGGGTGATCGTCCGGAAGGCCGGTGCAGTCGATCTGCACCTTCCCGCCTTCGGTAATCCCGGTCACGATGCCGAGCGTGCTCGCGTTGAAGCTGCACGCCGGGCCGCTTTGTGCGGAGGCCGGCGCGGAGCCCAGGACAACCGATGAACCGATTGCCACGAGTGATATGAGCAATGACGCGAACACCACAGAAGGGGTTCGAAATCTGCGTAGCCGAAACATTTCCTGCTCCCTCAATCGCCCCCGTTTTGCCCCTTTTGTTGTTACGGCTCCTGGTCCTGCCCGACCATATGAACACGCATCCTCAAAGTATCTTTCATGGAGCTTCAAGTCCAGAACCGCTTGCCCACGCCAATGAGCGGGCAGGTAGTCCTAATTCCGGGCCTTCGCGCCCGTAGGATCGGAATCGTGGAAACGGGCAGGGTCCTATATAGGATCGGGATGACCTTGCTCGTGGTCGGTGTATTGCTGATCGCTTTCGTGGCTTTCCAACTGTGGGGAACCGCCCTGTACACCGACCATGTCCAGGGTGACCTGAAGACTCAGCTCGGCCACGACATCGGCCGCTCCTCTCTCAACCTCAACTCGCTTCGGGCGGACAAGCCCGGCGCGGATGCGAAGGGCTCCTCGCTACCCACTGTTGCGACTGCGATCGCCCCGACGACCGCCCAACCGGCCATCGGCCAGCCGATCGGCTTGCTCGCCATCCCCAAGCTCGGCTTGGACGATGCCCTGGTCCAGGGCACCGGTGAGTCCCAGCTGCAGGGTGGGCCGGGCCACTACCAAGGGACCTCACTGCCCGGGCAGGCCGGAAACGTGGCCATAGCGGGCCACCGGACCACCTTCGCCGCCCCCTTCTACGACCTCAACGAGCTCGCCCCGGGCGATCCGATCTTCATTCTCACCAGTCAGGGCCTGTTCCGCTACGACGTGAAGTACACGCAGATCGTGTCCCCCAACGACACCGCGGTCCTGGATGAGAGCACGACCCCCCAGCTCACGCTCACGACCTGCAACCCCCGCTACAGCGCCTCTCAGAGGCTTGTGGTGGTGGCCTTCCTGGATACGACGTCCAGCCCGGCGGCCACCACCCCGAAGCCGACGACCCGAACGACCACACCGGGGGGGTCGAAGACCACCAAGACGACCTCTCCCACCGAGACTCTCTCGAGCCTGGCCGACGGTGCGACCCAACGCGGTCCGGTCCTTCCGGCTGTGCTCTGGGCCATAGGCACCTTGATCCTGGCCATCGCGGTGTACCTCGGAGCCAAGCGCGTGCACCGCCCGTTTACGTGGATCGCCTACGTGATCGGGGTTCCACTCGTATTGCTGGCTCTCTTCATCTGCTTCGAGCACGTGAGCCTGGCGCTCCCGGCGAGCTTCTGACCGCAGGATCAGTTCAGATCCGGCTTGAGCACCCGGATACCCGGCCCGCCGGTCAGGAGGAACGACCTGTTTTGCGGGTACCACCAGGTGAGGTATCGTTCGCCTAGGCACAGGCTTACCGGCGGAGCCTTTAAACCGGGGCTGTGCCGCAAGGCAACGGGGGGCACCGTGGTCGTGCTGGTGAGTAGTCGCAGCGAGGAGCCGCGTCCTTCATGGAAGGGTCGCGGACCCGAAACTGACGCCCAGCTCAGGGATGCCTCCACAACCCTCTCTCTCGAAGAGCCTGACCTGTCGGAACAAGCCCTGCCGGAACAAGCACTATCCCCGAGTCAACACTCCTCGTCCGAACCTGCGAGAACCGTCATCGCGTGCGTGGCGATCTCAACTGCGACGCAGGTGGGATCCCGCGAGGCGTGGAGCTCCGTGGCAAAACGTCTCGTGGCGTTCGTGCGACAGGACGACCGCATCTGCATGGTCGGAAGCGGGCGGTTGATCGTGATGTTCAAGAACGTGGACCGCGGCCTGCACGCTCAGGTGCTCGGTGCGCGGCTGGCCTCCTCGGTGGCGGGGACCCTGTCCGACATGGGTATCGAGAGCCGAAAAATCCGCATCGGAATCGCAGACGGTGATCCGAGCGCCGACGCCCTGCGCCTGTCGTTCGCTGCGATCAGTGCGTCGAAGCAGTCCGCGATAGAAGATCAGGACCTCGAGTCGCAACCGTTCTTAGTGGTGCACACGAGTGTTCCCCGGACGAACGGGCACTCTCCGCGCCTCGCTCGGCGTGTCGTGAGGCGCGGAACCCAGGTCGTCGGACAACAAGTCCCGGATCAGTCATTTTTCGAACAGCCGGGGCAGCAAAACGGCCGTATGACTCCGGTGCAGAAAGTCGCGGCCCCCTCTGTGCTCATCGTGGACTCCTCCCCGCTGGTGCCAGGGGCCCGGAGCCCGGCATCGGCGGCCGTCAGATCACTGGTGATCGATGCCGGGATGCAGGTCGCGGCGATGCTCGCCCCGACGGTGGACATCGATTCGAGCCTCCTGGCGCTCGAAGGGGTGGTGGAGCACGATGCCATGGCGCTGCTCGTCATTCATCCCGGCTCGGAGACCGAGGCTCCTGACGACCACAACGGATCGCTCGAGAGACCGGCCGCTATCACTCATGCGTTGCGCCAGCTCGGTATGCGTGTGCTCGCGGTGAGCGTCGGCGCAAACGAGATCGCTCTGGCCGAATGCCTGCTTCAGGGTGCAGAAAGCGCGTTCTCCCTGTCCGAGCTTCCAGAAGGGCTGACGCATGCGCTCTCACACCGAAACGGTGATCAGAACCACGCAGAAACGAACGGGGTCGGGGCGGACCACAACGGGCAACGATCCGAAAGGTTGGCCAAGCTCCTTCTGCTTACGCGTAGCGAGCGCCGGGTTCTTTACCACCTGACGACGGGCGCCACAGCAATCGAGATAGCGGAAAAGCTTGTGCTCTCACTTGCCACCGTCCGCTCCCACATCCGATCGATCCTGCGCAAGCTCGAGGTGAGCTCTCAACTGGCCGCCGTTGCGATTGCGCAAGGCCACCCGGCAAGGCCGGCAGAGCCCGATCACGAACGGGCCTGAGCCGCTCACCCCACTAAGGGAAGGGGTCGCACCTCCGCCTCATAGTTGCCGGCACGGACGGTGCTGCCCGCTTCGACGCTTCTGTGCACGTAGGCGAGTGCCACGGTTGCGTTCAGTCCTGGCGACCATCCCACCAATGTGACCCGACCTACGGACTTGGCCGATCCGTCATTCGAAGTGAGATCCGACTCTTCGGGTAGCGCGACGTGATCTGCGATCACGAGGCCGCACAAGCGCCTCGCCACGTTGCTTCCACGCGAGTCGAGCCGGGCGACGAGCTCCTGTCCCGTGAAGCAACCTTTGGTGAAGCTGACGCAGCGCTCCACGAGGCCGGCTTCTGCCGGAATGGTTTTCTCGGATATCTCGGTTCCCATTTGTGGGATGCCCGCTTCTATCCGCACCGCCTTCCACGCGTCGGCGCTGCAGGTTTTGATGCCTGGCGGCGCGGCGATCTCCGGCCCGAGAAGATCGACACCGTTCAGACCGGGCCATGACGCGTCGAGGGACAAAACCACCCCGGTAGCGCCATCAATGACCGACGGATCACTCGCCGACGGTCCTCTGAGCGCGACGCACTCCCAGTCAAGACCTGTTATCTCCACTTTCACGCGCAGCTTGAAGCGCTCCAGCCGTTCGATGACCTTCTGGCCCCATCCGCCTTGAGTGTCCAACACGAGCTCGTCATCGCCTGTGCGCGTCACCCTCACCTGCGCGTCGATGAAGCCGCGCGGTTCGAGTATGAGCGAGTCGCGTGAGTCGCCGATCCCGAGCGGCGCGATGTCCTGGGTGCACTGGCCCTGGAGAAAGCTGACTGCGTCTTTTCCACTCAGCTGTATGACGTCGCGTCTCACGGGAACCGCGGCCACTCCCGTGCGCAATAGCTCGTAGTCCTCTTCGATCGTCATGGAGATCAGTCCGCTCGGGACGCGTTGCGGCTGCCGGTCATTTCACGCGCCGCTCTCACCGCGGAAAGGATGGTCGAGGCCTTGTTCTCACACTCGACCTGTTCGTCGTGCGGATCACTGTCTGCGACGATTCCGGCTCCGGCCTGAACAGACGCCCTGCCGTCCGGAGTGACGATCATGGTCCTGATCGCGATGGCGGTGTCGAGGTTGCCCGACAGGTCCAGATATCCGACCACACCGCCGTAGACGCCGCGCTTGGTCGGCTCGAGCTCGTCGATGATCTGCATGGCACGCACCTTGGGCGCACCGGACAGGGTGCCCGCCGGGATCGTGGCGCGGAGCACGTCGATCGGACCTTTTCCGATAGCCAGCTCTCCCGAAACCTGGGACGTCAGGTGCATGACGGTGCTGTACCTCTCGAGGGTCATGAGCTCCTCGACCCTTTCAGTGCCGAATTTCACGACCCGCCCCACGTCGTTTCGTGCCAGGTCCACCAGCATGATGTGCTCGGCCGTCTCCTTCGGATGCTCTGCGAGCTCTGCTCCGAGCCTACGGTCCTCCTCCTCGGTCCGGCCGCGGGGACGTGTACCGGCGACAGGCCGAGATGTCACGGTCCCGTCTCTCAGACGGACCATCGGCTCCGGCGACGAGCCGACGACGGTGCAGGCCTCGGAACGCACGAAATACAGGTAAGGACTGGGGTTCACCTGACGGAGCACCCGGTAGACGTCGAATGGATCACAACTGAGCTCGAGATCGAAGCGTTGTGAAAGCACGACCTGGAAGACGTCACCAGCTCGTATGTATTCCTTTGCGACGAGGACAGCGCGTTCGTAATCGTCGGGTTGGAGGGTGCGGGTGACCTCGGGCCACTCGCGGGTGCGGGTCGGAACCGGAAGGCCGATCTGTGTCATCGGCCTGAACAGATCCGAGGCGAGCTCGTCGAGTCGGCGTTGTGCTTTGCCGTAAGCGGCGTCGAGCTCGGGCTCGGTGGTGAGGTCGGAAACCGGCACGTTCTGAATGAGCACGACCCGCTGGCGCCAATGATCGAACACGCACAGTTGTCCGATCAGAAACATCGACGCGTCGGGAAGTCCGAGGGTGTCCGGGGGGATCTCGGTCAGGTGCTCGACCTCGCGCACCACGTCGTAACCGAGGTAGCCGACAAGTCCGCTGTGAAGCGGTGGCAGCCCTTCTACGAGCGGAGCACCGAAAGACTCGAGGAGTGCTTCGAGTGTGGCCAGTACGCCATGTGGCAGAGCGACCGTCACACTTTCGGGCGCTTGGATCTCTCCCGATATCTGAGCGCGTGATCCGGTGCTGACTATCGACATCAGGGGCCGGCGTCCGATGAAGGAGTAGCGGCCCCAGCGGTCGCCTCCCTCGATCGATTCGAGAAGGAAACCCGGTTCGTCGTCGGATACCACGTGTTGGAATGCCCCGACGGGAGTGAGGGTGTCGGCCATCAGCTCTCGCCATACCGGAACGATCGCCCGCCCCTTGGCCAACTCGAAGAACGCGCTTCTGTGCTCGGCTTCGGACTGTTGCGGGCCGGTCACCCTCGTTCAGGGGTCGCGGATGGAAGGACCCGGAAGAAACAGGAGCGTTCACCGGTGTGGCACGCACCGTCGCCCTCTTGGTCGACGACGAGAAGAATCGTGTCGCCGTCGCAGTCGTAACGGACCTCGCGCACGAATTGCCGGTTGCCCGATGTCTCGCCCTTGCACC
The DNA here is from genome assembly GCA_049281195.1 of Acidimicrobiales bacterium. GTDB lineage: Bacteria > Actinomycetota > Acidimicrobiia > Acidimicrobiales > CAVXTF01 > JBAPRR01. The sequence continues at coordinate 21,367 of JBAPRR010000331.1, read as the reverse complement.
AGTACTCCTTGCGACTGCGGCTCCAGAACCACGACCTACCGGTCTCGATAGTCCGTACCAACGCTTCGCGGTTCATGTAGGCGAGCATCAGAACAGTTCCGTCGGTGGCGTCCTGCACGATGGCGGGGACCAGTCCTTCAGACGAGAACGAGACCTCCGCCATCCCGTCGGCGGGATCCGTCACAGATGTTGGGCCCGTCACAGATAAAGCCCCGTTCCGGAGTCCATCCTTTCGGTCGCGACGGCGTGGACGTCGCGCTCGCGCAGGATGACGAATTCGTCACCTTTGACTTCAACCTCGAGGCGATCCTCGGGGTTGAATAGGACCTTGTCCCCCGCCTTGATGCTCCTTACGTGCGGCCCTATCGCCACCACCTCGGCCCAGGCGAGGCGTCTCGATACCTGGGCGGTCGCCGGGATAAGGATGCCCGAGCGCGAGATGCGCTCACCTTCTGACTGGGGCTGCTGTACCAGCACCCGGTCGGACAGCATGGTTATCGGTGTCTTGTTGGTCACCTGCTTGGGGAGGGACGTTTTCGCACTTGGGGCCACATGGGCACGGTACCGCACGCAGACGGTGGGTCAGCGAGCCCGCAGGGCGAGAAGCGGAGGAAATCAGTCGACGGGCCTGATTTGAACGCCGGCCGCTTGCAGGTGCTCCTTGGCTTGTCGGATGGTGTGCTCACGCAGGTGGAAGATCGACGCGGCCAGCACGGCGTCTGCGCGCCCCTTCGTCGCACCATCGACCAGGTGATCGAGCGTTCCGACTCCTCCTGAGGCGATGACCGGTACTCCGACAGCTTCCGCCACCGCCCTGGTCAGCTCGAGCTCGTATCCGAGGCGGGTTCCGTCACGGTCCATCGAGGTGAGAAGGATCTCACCCGCACCCGATTCCTCGCACCGCGCCGCCCATTCGATGGCATCGATTCCCGTCGGGCGGCGTCCGCCGTGGGTGACGACTTCGTAGTGGTCGCCGGACTTGATGGCGTCGATCGCCACTACCACGCACTGCGAACCGAACTCCGAGGCCAGCTCGTGGACCAGGCCCTCGCGTTCAACTGCGGCCGTATTCACCCCCACCTTGTCGGCGCCTGAGCGAAGGAGGCGAACCGCGTCGGGGAGAGCTCTAACGCCTCCCCCCACCGTGAGGGGGATGAAAACCTCCTCCGCCGCTTTCTGTACGACCTCGATCATTGTGTCGCGGCCGTCTGAGCTCGCGGTGATGTCGAGCAGGACCACCTCGTCGGCGCCCTCCTCGTCGTATCGACGGGCGAGCTCGGCCGGATCGCCGGCGTCGCGCAGACCCTCGAACCGGACGCCCTTCACGACGCGTCCGGCATCGACGTCGAGACAGGGGATCACTCTGACTGTTCGCACGCTTCGATCCCTTCTGCCACTCGCAGGGATCCGTCGGCGAGAGCCCGGCCGACGATGGCACCGGCCATCCGCCTGTTGGTGCCGTCGACAACTGCTGAAACGGCAGCGAGAGTGGCGAGGTCGTCGGCCGATCGCACCCCGCCCGAGGCGATTAGCGGAAGCGCGGTGAGCGCGAGGATCCGACGCAATCCCGCGGTGTCCGGTCCGGACATGGTGCCGTCGCGCTCGATGGCGGTGACGATCACCGCGCCGATCGGTGCCGACGCGAATCGCTCGAGGACCGACTCCACGGTGATCTCGCTCGATTCGAGCCATCCGCGCGTTGCCACGTTTCCGCCGCGGTGGTCGAGGCCTATGGCGATCCGCTGCGGGTACGCCCGGGCCAGCTGGTCCACCAGGTCCGGCGCCTCGACGACGACGGTTCCGAGAACGACCCGGTCGATGCCCTGTTCCAACAGGTAAGAGACGTCTTCTGCCGTTCGCGCTCCCCCTCCTACCTGAACCGGAACGGGTGCGGTTCTGGATATCTCGATGAGGAGTTCGCGGTTGGCGGGGGTGCCGTCGCGCGCCGCGTCCAGATCCACCACGTGGAGCCTGCGGGCACCTTCTGAGACGTAGCGCATGGCGAGAGCGACCGGGTCGCCGAAGTCGGTGCGCGCGGCGAAATCGCCCCGGGTGAGCCGCACGGCAGAGTGATCCATCACGTCGATGGCGCAGTACAGGTCCACTGGATCAGGAGGCGATCGGGCCGGAGAGGGCCCGATCGGAGACGGCCCGAGCGAAATTGGCGAGAAGGGCGATGCCGGTGCGAGACGACTTCTCGGGGTGGAACTGGGTACCCCACGTGAGTCCGCGCTCGACCGCCGACACGACGGTCTTTCCGTACTCACAGGTGGCCACAACTGCGTTGTAGGACGCCGGAGTGGGCTCCGGGGCGTACGAATGAACGAAGTAGAGCCACGGTTCGTCACCAAGGCCCTCGAACATGCGGGCCGGCGTGTCGGTGCGGACGAGACGGTTCCACTGGATCTGGGGGCGCTTGACCGATTCGGGAAGAGCTCTCACAACCCCGTCGAACACACCGAGTCCGGTTGCCTTCGGGTCTTCCTCTGAACCTTCGAACAGAAGCTGGAAGCCGACGCAGATGCCGAGGAAAGGTACGCCGCGATCGAGTACATCCATGACCGCGGCAGCGAGCCCAGTTTCGCGCAACGCCTGTGCACAGCGCCCGAAGTGCCCGACTCCCGGTAGCACCACGGCATCGGCCTCTACAACCCGGTCGGGATCGTCGACGAGCATCGCATCCGAGCCCGTTCGGTGAAGCGCCTTCTCGGCCGAACGGAGGTTCCCGATGCCGTAATCGACGACTGCTATCACTGACCTGATCTCATTGAGCTCGCTGATCTCACTGACCGCTGTTCGAGGTGAGCGTGCCCTTGGTAGAGGGCACACCCTCACGCTCGATGCGAACGGCGTCGCTCAACGAACGCGCCACCCCTTTGAAGCAGGCTTCGAGAACATGGTGGGAGTTGCGTCCCGTCACCATCCGTATATGGAGGGTGATGGCGGCGCCTGATGCGAACGCCCGGAAGAACTCTTCAGCCAGTTGCGGGTCGAACGGCGGGTTCCCCAGTCCCGGGGAGTCGGGGGGAAGCTTGACGTCGTAGTTGAGAAACGCCCTCCCTGACAGATCGAGCGCCACGTCGATCAGCGCTTCGTCCAAGGGAAGGCTGATCGAGGAGAAACGCCTTACGCCGGCCTTGTCCCCCAGGGCTTGCTTGAGCGTCTCTCCCACGACGATCCCCACGTCCTCGACCGTGTGATGCGCGTCGACATGAAGGTCCCCTGTCGCGCTCACCGTCAGATCCCATCCGGAGTGCTTTCCGAGCTGCTCGAGCATGTGATCGAAGAAAGGCAATCCTGTAGAAGCCTGAACCAGTCCCTTCCCGTCGACACAGATGGCAACGGAGACTTGTGTCTCTTTGGTGCGCCGTTCGCGTTCGGCACTACGGGTCATGTGGTGCTCCCCTCGTCGGCGAGACAGTTTTTTAGAGATTCGATGAAGGCCGTGTTCTCCTCAGGGGTGCCGATCGTCACCCGGAGGCAACCGGTGAGACCGGGCCATCCTGAGCAGTCGCGGATGAGGACCTTGTCGTCGAGGAGGCTGCGCCATACGAGATCCGCGTCGCGGCCGATCGGTCTGAACAGGACGAAGTTCGCCTCAGAAGGCCAAGCCTCGACTGCCAGGGAACTCAGTTCTTGTTGCACGCGCTCGCGCTCTGACACCACGGTGGCGATGCGGTTGCGCATCTCGTCTTCGTAGCGCAGCGCAAGCACACCTGCAGCCTGAGACATCGCGTCCAGGTGGTACGGCAGCGCGACTGCCTGACATGCCTCGATGATCTCGGCGTCGGCGACCATGTACCCGAGCCGGCAGGCCGCCATAGACCAGGTTTTGGAGAAGGTGCGGGTGACGATGAGCTTCTCCGCACCGGCTGCGCCCGACGCGACGAGCTCCAGTGCGCTGTTTGCTGAGAACTGCCCGTATGCCTCGTCGACCACGACGAGGCCCGGAGCATTTTCGAGGACATAGGCAAGCAGTTCATCGGGCTCTGTCATGCCGGTGGGGTTGTTGGGCGAGCAAAGAAACGTGACCACGGGCGCTGCGCCGGCGAACGCCTGGTCCACGGTGTCGCGCTCGAGACGGTGGTCGGGTCCGCGCCAACCCGTATAGACAGCGGTCGCGGTCAGCTTGGCGATGTGACTGTGAAGTGCGTATGTCGGCTCGAAAACTGCAACCGTCCTGCCGGGGCCGCCGTACGCGAGTAGCAGTGTCTGTAGGACCTCGTTCGACCCGTTCGCGCAGAACACGCGCGAGGCGTCCACCCCCTCATGAGCGGCCACTGCCTCTCTCAGCCTGGTGGCCTGACGGTCGGGGTATCTGTTGAAGCTGATCTGCCGCAGCTCGGCGCCCAGATCCTCGAGCCAACCTGCGGGCGGAGGAAACGGCGACTCGTTGGTGTTCAGACGCACGGTGACGTCGACCTGCGCGGAGTGATAGCCCTTCATCCTGGCCAGGTCGGCACGAACGGTCGGCAACCGCTTCGTTCTTGCTCCCGTTGCCAGTGACGCTGTCGTCTCGGCTTGGTCGCCTTTTCCTTCTGAGCGGAAGCGAACGGAATCTGCGTGAGCTTGAAGACCCTCCGACTCCGCGATCTCCGACACATGTGGCGCCAGAGCGGCGAGCCCTTCGCGGTCGAGCTCGACGACACCGATGTGGGTGCGGAAGTCGTCGACACGAAGCGCGGAGGAGAAGTGGGCGGTCCGCGCTGTGGGGAGAATGTGGTTGGTCCCGGCCACGTAGTCGCCGACGCTCGCGGGCGCCCACGGGCCAACGAACACCACGCCCGCGGATCGGACACTCTTAGCCAGCTGGTCAGCACCGCGGACCTGAAGCTCGAGGTGTTCGGGAGCGATCATGTTCGCCACATCGATGGCCTGGGTCGGTGAGTCGACGAGGATGGAGTAACCACCCGTCTTGATGGTCGAGAATCGCTCTGGCGGAACCCCGGGAGCATCCGACATGTCGTCGACCAGCTGCGAGATGCGAGATGCGAGATCAGCGTCCCACGTCACGAGGAACGCGAGTCCGTCGGGACCGTGCTCGGCCTGAACCAACAGGTCGATCGCAGCCCACTCGGCCGGGGCGCTCCCGTCGGCTATCACCACAACCTCGGAGGGTCCCGCGAACGCCGCAGCCACCCCCACGGTCCCCGCGACCTGCCGCTTGGCCTCTGCGACGTATCGATTGCCGGGCCCGGCGATGACATCGGTCCTGGCGACTGACTGTGTCCCGAAGGCCATCGCCGCGATCGCCTGCGCACCGCCAACGGGATGCACTTCGGCTATGCCGGCGATAGAGGCTGCCGCGAGGACTATCGCCGGCACCTTGCCGTCGCGTCCGGGGGGCACGCATAGGGCGAGCTCGGACACCCCTGCGACCGTGGCCGGCGCAGCGCACATCAGAACGCTCGAAGGGTAGAGAGCCAACCCTCCCGGTGTGTAGAGGCCGGCGCGTCCTACCGGACGGACGAGCTCCGTGATGTTGACGATTCCATCTGCGAACTCACCGGGTTCCGGTCCTGCCTGATGACGGTGGTAGGCGATCAGTCGTTGCCACGCCAACTCGAGCGACCCGATGAGGGATCCTGGAGCTTTCTCCCTGGCCTGGCGGATCTCGTCAGCTGTAGCGGTCAAAGAAGGGAGCTCGACACGGTCAAGCTCCTTAGTGAGCTGGAGGAGGGCGTTGTCTCCGCCCAGCCTGACCTTTTCGATGATCCGGGTAACCCTGTCTGCCACCAGGTGGTCGTCCGAGTTCTCACCGAATCCGCCCGGGCCTGCGGCCGGGCGCGGGAGAACGTCCTCCAGCTGGTCTATCCGGAGTCCGCGAACGTCAACGGGGGAAAGCGGCATTGGTTGAGGGATCGTACCTGGGCTGCTCGGGGGCCCTTTCCCGGCCTCTTTTTTCGAGTGGGGTGTGCAGCCACCTCTGCGGCCCGCGATGATCCCTAGGTGCCAATCCCCTACGCGGAGCTGTCCTCGCTCGCTTCGGCTCTAGACGATTTGACGAAGCGGGTGTCCGACATCGCCAAGCAAGCGTCGGACGAATCAGACGAAGCTTCCACGGAATTATTCGCGGCCGAGCGCGCTCTGAGGGGCGCCCAGCGCCGGATCGCCAAGCTGTCCGCAGCGGCTGCCCGAGGATGAGCACCGAGGAGGGAGCACCGAGGAGGGAGCACCGAGGAAGAGCTTTTTCTGATTTGATAAGTCGAGACTTATCAGTTTGGACTTAGTAGTTGGGAAAAATTGGTTCGGGCTGTCGGTCGCGCGAGTCGGCGAAGAGCTCGTGATCAAGCAGGCCGTGCGAGCCCGCGATCGCGCACTATCGGGGCGATAACTTTGGCCAGAAGTGCACGATCGTGGGCGTAGGTAAGGACGAGCTTGGCGAGACCAGGCGGGACCCACTGCATGTCATCGACCTCTTCTGAAGGTTTGAACTCGCCTTCGATGGGCTCCATTAGCCAGTAATGAACGATCTTTGGCCGATCGCGCCTGTCGACGTATTCGGTATGACCGAGATAGTCCCAGACGTTGCAAATCAGGCCGGTTTCCTCTTCGACCTCGCGCCTCGCGCAGAAGATTTCCGATTCGCCAGGCTCGAGCTTGCCCTTCGGAAAGCCCCAGTCGCTGCGACTGGAGCGGTACACCAGGGCGATCTCCACTCCGACGGCCGTCCTTCTTACGACGACGCCCCCGGCAGCTCTCACGATGATCGGTCTCAAGGACAAGCCGCATCCCCCACTCGGTACAAGCTCTCCTGACGAGAAGTTACGGTGCGTAGCCGTTTTACCGGTGGATCTACGTACATCGCGTCACTATCCACCCTCCTGGCGATTTCTGAGCCCTTCTGCAACTGTCCGGCCCAACTCTGCTCGACATCCAACGGCGCCGACGGCATGTGTACCTACGTCCTCTACGTACACGAACCCTTATGCCCGGCTCGTGACGGAACAAGCACGTCGCAGGTATCCCCGTGTACGGAGGAGAAGCCAGTACTTATCGGGTGAACCTTCGACGAACTGTCGCCGGACGCGACGACGGCGCCCGAAACGGGCGCCGTCGTGCGAGCGGGCCAGGCGGCGGATCCCGGCTTCCGCTCTACTCGGAACCAGGTGGCGGGAACCGGTTCCGGTCCAATAAGCAGATCACGCTTCGCGGTCAGATTCCAGTCAAGAATGCCAATGGCTCCCCAATTTTGGAAGTAGGCTCGTATCCTGGGACGACGCGCCTAGTTCACGATTCGAATTGGCACCCGTCTGCACCGAATCGGGCCTCGGGGCGCTCTATTCGGCGCAAAAGAGTCAAGTCGGCCGCCTCTGGTGGGCCTTGGCGACGGCCCTGAGAGAGCCCTTCTGCGCGGTCCCCCGCTTGACGATTCGCGCCTTCGTGGCGGCCTCAACCGCGCCCTTGGGCCTTGCTCGGGGAGTCGTGACCTTGCCGGCAGAGGGGCAGATCTCCGCCAGGATGCACAGATCGCAACGCGGGTTGCGGGCGAAGCACACGCGCCGGCCATGGAGTATGAGCCTGATCGAGAGGGTCCCGCGCTCAGCCGGGGGCACCACTGCGTCGAGATCGGCCTCGACCTTCACCGGGTCTGTGTTCGTCGTCAGCTTCAATCGTCGTGCCAGCCGCCCGACATGTGTGTCGACGGGAATGCCAGGAAGATCGAAATCGACGCTGCGGACGACGTTGGCGGTCTTGCGTCCGACGCCGGGAAGCGTGATGAGGTCCTCCATCGCCGTAGGAACCTCACCGCCGAAACGGTCGGTTAGCGCGTTTGCCATCCCGATCAAATTCCGAGCTTTTGCATGGAAAAATCCGGTCGATTTGATGATGCGTTCAAGGTCTTCGGTCGAAGCCTCCGCAAGGTCCCGAGCTGTCGGGTACGCCTTGAACAGCTCAGGAGTGGTCATGTTGACGCGTTCGTCGGTGGTCTGCGCGGAGAGGATCGTCGCAACCAGGAGCTGAAAGGGATTCTCGTGGTTGAGAGCGCAGAGCTCGCGCGCGGTACCGGGGTACTCGGCCGCAAGCAGCTCGATCACCTGACTTGCGCGGGCAGCGATCGCCTTCGATCTCGCCATGAGTTAATGACAGTATCCGCAGCGCGTAACCTCGCCCCGGTGGCTCACGTACAGATCAAGCGGCGGATGGGCGAGTCGGACATCGCGGAGGTGTCGCTTTTGCTCGACGCAGCCACTCGAGCCGACAGTCACCGACCCTTGGGTGAGCATAAGTGGCTCGATCTGGTCCACGGGGGTAGGGCTGGTTTCGCCGGATTTGAAGCCCGGGAGAGCCGTGGGGGGCCACTCGTCGGATACGCCCAGGTCAGTAGGGGTCACGGCACCTGGGGGCTCGAGGTCGTGGTGCATCCGGACAGGCGTGCAGAGTCCGACCATGTCGGGCACGATCTTCTGATCACGGCATTGGACGAGATTGCGAGACAAGGCGGGGGTCACGTTCACCTGTGGGTGCCCAAGCCCGATGAGGTTTGGAACAACGTCGCGAAGTCCTGCGGTCTCGACCGCGGACGCGACCTCTACCAGATGCGTTGCGCTCTCCCCGTTCCGGGCGAGCATTCGCCTATTGCAATTCGGCATTTCGAGCCTGGGATCGACGAGGCGGCGTGGCTGGTGGTCAACAACCGGGCATTCGCCTCACATCCGGAGCAGGGCGGGTGGGATCTAGACACCGTGCTCGAGCGCGAGCGCGAGCCTTGGTTCGACCCGGCTGGTTTTCTGCTGCATGAAGAGGACGGTCGGCTTCTTGCCAGTTGTTGGACCAAGGTGCACGAGGAAACGGAACCCCCCATGGGGGAGATCTACGTCATATCTGTAGATCCCGACGCGCAGGGGAAGGGGCTCGGTAAGGCGGTCGTCCTTGCGGGACTGGACTACCTGGCCGGACTGGGACTCTCTACCGGGATGCTGTATGTCGATTCCGACAACAAGCCGGCGGTCGCGTTGTACGAGAGCCTTGGATTCAAGGTGGATCACGTCGACCGCGCATATGTCGGAGACGTGGCCGCGGCCTGAAAAAGATCGCGACTATCTGAAAGAGCGCCCGGTCAAAGGCCGGTTGTACCGACAGCGCGACCGATCGAATAAGTGACTCCGGCCGCTACGCCGGCCAGGACGAGCTGTCTGAGCGCTGAGAACCACCAGCGCCGGCCAGTAAAGAAGCTGAGCGCTGTACCGACTGCGAATGCTGCGGCCGCCGTCACGATCACTGATGCCAGGATGGCTTTGTTTCCTGAGGTGATCAGCCACGGGAGCAGTGGGATAAAAGCACCGAACGCAAACGTCGTGAAGGACGCGACAGCTGCCTGGATCGGCGACCCGAGCTCTCCTGGCGCGATCCCGAGCTCTTCACGAGCATGGGTCTCGAGGGCCAGCTCGGGAGTGCGCATCATTTCGCCTGCGAGCTGATTTGCAACGTCGGGCTCGACTCCCCTCTCCTCGTAAATGCGGACGAGCTCACGATGCTCACCTTCTGGACGGTGCTGGATCTCATGACGCTCGAGATCGAGTTCCCTTTCGAGCAGCTCGCGTTGCGCGCGCATCGATACGTACTCGCCGGCCGACATGGAGAAAGCACCGCCGATCAATCCGGCGAGACCGGCAAGGCGCACGAGACCAACAGATGGGTGGGCGCCGGCGAGGCCGAGGACCAGCGAGACGTTTGTAACGAGGCCGTCTGAGACGCCGAATACAGCGGCTCGTGCGCCGCCGCCAGAAAGGCTCCTGTGATGATGGTCGTGCGGTTGAAGGTCGTTGACCGACGAGTGACGGCTCCTTCTCACCGGGCGTCCCGCGCGCGTCACTGTTGGCCGAGATGGCCGAGATGCGGGCGCAACCGCCCGTTGTGCCTGGGCGTCCTCCACTGTCGCCGAGCCTATAGGCGGCTAGTTCCAAGCAAGTGCAAAATTGCCTGGTGGTGCATCAATCCTGCCGGCGCCTGGCAGACTGACGGTATGAATCGGCGCAAATGGTTCGATTCGAGCCAACCTCAGACCCTTCAGATCGCTGTCATCCTGCTCTACATCAACGCGGTCTTCGGGGTCATCGATGCGTTTGGCTCGCTTTACTTGTTGCCGATCCTCCTAGAAGGCCTCTGCGGGTTCGGGATCGCCAACGAGAAGCGCATCGGGTACATCGGGGCGATCATCCTGAGCGCGGTCTTCGCCGTCCTTGCGCTCACGATATTCGTGATTTTCGGGGGCTTCGGAGCACTGCTCAACGTTTTGTTCTCGGTGGCGCTCGTGGCATTGCTTGTCCACCCGATGAGCCGCGATTACCAGAAGATCTGGTTCAAATAGCCGATAGCACGTATCGTCAGGTTTATGACCACCGTCGTTAATGGACCTGAAGCACTCCGCGAGCTTGCCGGGAAGAACCTCGGATGGACCTCGTGGCACGAGATCGATCAGAAGCGGGTAGACCTCTTCGCCGAAGCCACCGGCGATTACCAATGGATCCACGTGGACCCCGAGCGCGCCGCCAAGGGACCTTTCGGTGGTGCGATCGCCCACGGGTACCTGACGCTGTCACTTGCTCCTGTGCTGATGGGTGAACTGCTCACGGTCGACGGCATGACGTTCGGAGTCAACTACGGCTGCAACAAGGTGCGATTCCCCTCTCCGGTCATGGTCGGATCGAAGCTCCGGATGGGCGCGGAAGTGTCAGGGGTCGAGGACGTGCCGGGCGGGGTTCAGGTCACTTACACGCTGACCTTGGAGACCGAGGGATCTACCAAGCCGTCGTGTGTCGCCGAGGTGGTCTACCGCTACCTGGCGTAGCCGCCGGCGGACGATGTCCGGTTCTCGTACATGGACGTGATCTTTTGGTGGGTCTTGTTGACCGTGTCGAGACCGCGTATGCCGAACAAGACGGTGGTGATCGCGAGCGCGATGACTATTGCCAGGAAGATGAAACCAGCGATGCTGCTGGCCGAGTAGACCTCAGTCGCAACGTAGGCACAGGCATTAGTGCCCCAGTAGAAGAGCCACCACTTCAATAAGTTGCGCCGGCTTTTGTCCTCGTTCGGTGGGAGGCAGTCCCTAAGCGCCCAATAGGGAAACCAAAACGAGACGATGGGGATGATCCAGCCCCATGCGCCCCAGGCCGGCGAAAGGGCCGCCGGGAGTGAGAGATTCCTTGCATGTTTCGCTGCCACGTGGATGAAGAGCATCATCACGATGGCGGCCGCGAAGGCCAACAGGATGGGCACCAGCAGCCACAACACGTCAACGGGGAAGTGAGGCACGCCCTCGATTCCCAGACTTCTGTCGGTGCGGAATTCCGAACTCCAGTTATTAAAGCGTGGGAGTGCGTAGAACCCAACGGACACATTCGAGATCTGTGTGATCCCGAGGACGACGATTGCGACTCGAGCCCATCGGAGTCGTCGGTCCTCCTTGCGTTGGTAGGTCCCCGGGTCTCCGAAGATCGGAAGACCATTTCGCACCATTTGGTTGGGGTATCCCGAAACAGCGTTTGACGGTTGCGCGGAGCGTCCGCTCGCATGTTCTGTCCACCCCGAGCCGTTCCACCAGCGGACGCCGTAACCCCCTGACGGATCGGGGTACCAACCCGGCGGAGGGTTTCCACCACTCTGCCCGGTGCTTCCGAACGTCATTGTCCGTACCCCACCGATGCTGGGCGAGGCTGCGATAAGGCTTCGGTCAGAGTTCGTTGAGCCCGGCAAATGGAATCGAGTCCGAGCATTCCGAAGCGAATACCGATGGCCAGTATCACTGCTTGTACGGGGAGGATGGCAAAGCCGACAGGACCGAAGACGGCGTCCACGACGATAGCTGCGACGCCCACCAGAGACGACGCGAACAACAGCAACCACCATGTCAGCAAGCGGTGTCTTGCGCGCTCCTCATTCGGAGGAAGGCAGTCTCTGAGCACCCAATACGGGAAGAAGAGGTTCACGACTGGCAGTAACCAGGCGAGAATTGCCCAGAACGGCTGCAGAATCGATCGAATCCCGAGATCGCGTGCATGTGTGGCTGCAGAGAACGAGAAGATGATCAAAAGAACCAGCCTTGCAAGTCCGAGGATATCAACCGGACCTATCGCCGCGAGACCGGTCGGAAGTGTGTTCGACGGTGGCGTTTCCGAATTTATTCGTATCTCGTCGATCCACCGACGGATTGAGTCCATCGACAACAACACAACCGTGAACACAATGATTGACTGCAGCGAGAAGAGAATCAGACCCAACTTTGCCCACGGAAGTAGTCGTTCCTCCTTCTGTTGAACGAGTAACGGGTCAGGCCGGAAGGCGGGCGCGAAGCTCGGGCTGCTCGTCCAATGAACCGGTCCCGTGCTTGTTTGTTCGGTCCACGCGCTGCCGTCCCACCAACGAAGTGCGAACCCACCTGAGGGGTCCGCGTACCAACCAGGCGGTGGCCTCGAAGGACCTGAACCGGGACCTAGCACGCCTTTCTGTTGGTGCTCGAGCAACCAGGGTGCGTCGCAAGGACAACGACAGCCAGGATCCCGAGGATGACGATGACGATGCCGACGATGATCCCCGCAAGCGCGAGTCCTGCGCCCTTCTGAGTTCCGCCACTCTTCGAAATCTGTGATCGGGCGACGAACCCGAGGATCACACCTACTACCGCAGGGATCCCTACCAGGAAGAATCCCACCAGCGATAGGACCAAAGAGGCGATCGCCAGCCCGTTCGTCTTCGGAGGCGTGGTGTAGCCGCCATACGCAGGTTGCCCGTACGCCCCGGGCTGTCCATATCCTCCTTGTCCGTAGCCGGACTGCCCGTAACCACCCTGTCCATAGCCACCCTGCTCGGGCTCCCCGACAGGAGGGGCATAGCCGGCACCCGGCGGTGGTGGATATCCCGATCCCGGAGGCGCCGTGGACCCTGGCGGAGGAACAGATCCGGGAGGAGGCATAGAGCCCGGGGGCGCATATTGCCCCGGAGGAGGAACATTTCCGGGGGGTGGCGGATATTGGTTGGTCCCACCCGGCGCGGGCGAAGACCAGCCCTGAGAAGGCTCATTTCCAGGTGTTTCGTCCTCGCTCATTGGCTCACTCCCTGGCCAGGCGGATATTCGGCCAATATCAACCTATCGTCAACGCCCGCAATTGGCTTGAACCATCGTGAAGATATGTCTGGCCTGAAGATCAAAGGGGAAGGTCACCCGTCGCTGTACGGGTGGTCCCGTCTTTCTGCCATGCCTCGATGACAGCCTCAGCTACGCGCCATTTGTGTATCTCGTCTGCGCCGTCGGCGAACCTCGCCCACCTCGCCTGCAACAGCATGTTCGCCAGTGGGGAGTCCTTCGAGTAACCGAGGGCTCCGTGAACCTGCACGGCCCTGTCGATCACTCTCCACAGAGTGTTGGCGACATGATGCTTGGCCATCGATACCTCGGTGCGGAACTCCAAGCCGTTCTCGATGCGGTACGCGGCGTGAAGCACCATCAACTTCGCTTGGTAGAGCTCGATCGCCGATTCGCTTATCAACCACTGGATTCCCTGTTTCTCCGAAAGCAGGGATCCATGCGAGAAGCGGTTTGTGGCGCGCTCCACCATCATGTCGAGCGCAGTCTCGATCTGTCCGAGCCAGCGCATGCAGTGCGCGAGCCGGGCCGGCCCCAGCCTGTACTGGCCTAGGCGGTGACCCTGTCCCCTCTCGCCGAGCATGTTCTCCGCCGGTACGCGGAGATCGGTGATCCGGATCTCGCAGTGGTTGTGGCTCCCCGACATCGTCTCGATGTCGCGGACGATCTCCCATCCATCCGACGGCACATCGATCAGAAACGCCGTCGTCGCGGCCTGGGGGACGTCGGGATTTTCCTCCGTCTTAGCCAGGAGAATTGCGAGGCGGGCTCCGCGTGCTCCCGAGATGAACCATTTGTGCCCGTTGATGACCCACTCCCCGTCGCGCTCGACTGCACGCGTCTGCATCAGTGTGGGGTCCGACCCGGCTACCTCCGGCTCGGTCATGGCGAAGCACGACCTCATCGTCCCCTCGCACATCGGTCGCAGGTAGCGCTCCTTCTGCTCCGGAGTACCCCAGTGAAAGAGTGTGTGCATGTTCCCCTCGTCTGGGGCGTAGCAGTTCACGACGTAAGGCCCCCATGTGCTTCGCGCGAGCTCGGCCGAGACAGCGGCCACGGCGGTGGGCCCGAGACCCATCCCGCCCCACTCCTGAGGCATGTTCGGGAGCCACACCCCTTCCGACTTCGCACGATCGCGAAGGGAGTGAAGAGCCGTCCGCCACTCCTGCCCGCTGGCCTTTTGCTCGGTCAGGGTCCTCTCGGTGGGGAGAACCTGCTCCTCTATGAACGTCTTGATCCTCAGCCGTGCTTCTTCGACATCCGGTGCGAAGGTGAAGTCGATTGCCATGGTGCCCAGTCTCGCAGGACCTCGGTGGGTAGAACCTTTAGAGCAATCACTCCTAGAGTGATGGCAATGAGGGTCGAGGAGCTGGCCAGGTCTGCGGGGGTCAGGGTGGACACCGTCCGCTATTACCAGTCCAGGGGTCTTCTCCCAGCACCGACGCGTCAGGGAAGGGTCGCCCTCTACGGAGACGAGCATCTGGAGTGCCTCAGGAAGGTAAGAGCCCTTCAGGCCAAGGGGTTCACTCTGGCCACCATCGCCAGGGTTCTTGCGGGCGAGCTCGACGCCGCGGACCAGGCCCTGATGGGGGCTCTCGCAGGTGAGGTGCTCCAGCACGGCGCCGGAGAACTGCTCGATCTGGAGGGACTGTCGGAGCGAACGGGAGTTCCGACCGGAATCCTGAGAGCCGTCGAGCAGCAGGGCCTCCTCGTCCCCCGCAGGGTCGGAGACGTGGAGGGCTACACCGAAGAAGACGTCGCCGTGGCCCGGGCGGGCCTGGTCCTGCTCGAGTGGGGACTCCCCTTTCCCGAGCTCCTGGACCTGGCCAGCCGGCACGACGGGGCCATGCGCCAGGTAGCCGAGCGCGCAGTCGAGATGTTCGACAGGTATGTGCGCGAGCCGACCCACAACGCGGGCGACGGTGAGTCGGCGGAGCAAAGGGCAACCAGGTTGGTGGAAGCCTTCGAAGCTCTTCTCCCGGCCACTGCGACGATCGTGGCGCACCACTTCACCCGGGTGCTGCTGGCGACGGCACTCGAGCACATCGAGCATGTGGGCAACCCGACGGAGCTGCGCGCCGTGCGTGACTCGAAAGAAGCGGCGTCGGCGGGATGAACGAGGCGAACACACCGACTTCCACCGCTCTGGTGCAAGGTGACGCCAAGCGGGCCATGGTCCGTCAGATGTTCGACGCGATATCACCGCGCTACGACGTGGTGAACCGGATGATCTCGGTCGGGCTCGACAACTCGTGGCGCAGGCGCACTGTAAAGGCGCTCGGGCTCCCCGCTCGATCTCGTGTTCTCGATCTGGCGTGCGGTACCGGAGACTTCTGCCGCCTTTTGAGTGAGAACGACATCGAGGTCGTAGGCATCGACATGTCCGAAGGGATGTTGCGCGCGGCGCGAACCGATGCGGGCCTCGTTCTCGGCGACGCCGCATCACTGCCTTTTAGTGAGGGAGCCTTCGACGGGGTCGTGAGTGGCTTCGCCCTTCGCAACTTCGTTGCTCTCGAAGCCGTCTGTTCCGAGCTCGCCCGGGTCGTGCGTCCGGGAGGACGCATCGGACTGCTGGACGTGGCCATTCCGACAGGCGTTATAGGAAGAACCGGCTACAGGGTGTGGTTCGAGCACGCGGTTCCGGCGATCGGCGGGCTGTTCTCGGACGCCGCGGCGTACCGCTACCTTCCTGCTTCGGTCGAATACCTTCCGGCACCGGAACGCATCAGGTTGATGCTCAGAAATGCCGGGTTCAGTGCAGTGGGCCGCCGCACCTTCACCGCAGGGACCACTCAGCTGTTCACTGCTACGCGCGCCGGCTCTCCGCAGAGCTTCGACAGACGTCGAGAAAGCCTGGTGGCGAGTTGACACGCCTCGAAACCGACTCTCTCCGCCTCGATGGCGTCGCCTCGGACGAGCTCCACGCCGAATCGCGGATCGTGCCTGGCGGTGACGCGAAGGCGCTCGAGGATTTGGCGTTTGCTCTGTGCATGGCTACGGCGCAGGAGTCCCTGCGAAACGCCGAGCCATCGCCGTTTAATCATTCGGTTCTATTCCGGTCCCGGAAACGGCTGATGATCGGACTCGGTGCTGCCCGTGTGTTTCCAATCGCAGGAGGTTCCGCCGACAGCTCCGCTGTTCAAAAGGTTGCGCGCTCCATATCGGAGATCAGCTGCGTGGACCGGGTGAACCGGCCCGGATCGAAACCGGTCGCTTTCGGTGCACTGCGCTTCGTCCCGACGGAACCTTCCGAGCTGGTGGTGCCGGAGCTCACGTTCGTACGCGACGCCGACGGCACTTCGTGGATCACCGTCGTGGGAATCGGAGATCTGGGAGATGTGGATCAACTTCTGCGCGAACGGGCGGCGGTCCTGAAAGAGAGCAGGACCGCGGGTGCCCCGGGGGAGCTACCCGTCGTCGGCGGAGAGGCCGAGTACACAGAAGCTGTTACCGGGGCGCTGCGGGCGATCGCAGAACGTCGCGTGGAGAAGGTGGTCATCTCGCGGAGAGCCGAGGTCATTCTCGACACTCCCGTCGATGTGCGTGCAACTGTCGAAGCGCTCATCGAGAGGGAGTCATCGAGCACGATCTTCTGCTTCGCGTCATCTGCCGGAGTGTTCGTGGGAGCGAGCCCGGAGCTTCTGGTGGGACGTTACGACGCCGAGGTCGATTCCCTGCCGCTGGCCGGGACCGTACGGAAGTCAGGAGTAGCAGCGACCGACGAAGCAGCCATCTTCGAGATGGTTCGTTCGAAGAAGGAGAATCACGAGCACCGTCTGGTGGTCGACGATGTGGCGAAGACCCTTGCCAGGTGGTGCGACCCTCTCGAAGTTCCCGCGGAACCCGAGGTGCTCGTACTGCGGGATGTGGCGCACCTCGCCACGAGGCTCAAAGGAACGATCGACGGGGATCCCGTTGGCCGACCGAGCGTTCTCGAGCTGACAGCGGCGCTCCACCCGACGCCCGCGGTCGGAGGTTCGCCCACCGACGAGGCCTTGGCGCTCATCGCGGACCTCGAGCCACATGGGCGTGGATTGTTCGCGGGGCCCGTCGGTTGGGTGGACGCGAAGGGCGATGGAGAATTCTTCATCGGCATCCGCAGCGCCCAGTTGGTCGGAAACCACGCTTACGTCTATGCCGGCTGCGGAATCGTCTCGGGATCGGACCCCGGTGAAGAGCTCGCCGAGACAACCTCCAAGCTCGCCACCATGCGCGGATCGCTAACTGCTACCTAGCAGCGGCTTTCCTCGACACTCGCCTCACCGCTTCTGCCAGCACGTCGGGCGCGTCGCGCGGGAGAAAGTGCCCTACACGGGGCACGAGGAGAAGCTCTGAGTCTCTGATCGTCCTGGCGGCCTTCCTGGCGACGGCAAGGGGAACGATCACGTCCCACGTCCCGGCGATCACCTCGACCGGCATGTCGAGCTCTCGGAGCGACGATTCGACCAGTGGCATCTCGCGGAACAGGCTCCGCTGCTCAGCCACCACCGATCGCCAGACCTGACCGAGGGGTGGGGCCACTGTCGTGAAAGTCGAATCGGGAAGGTTCACCTCCATCCAACGACCGACACGCCCGGGGACCGATCTTGTCCGCTGTCTCACGACTGGGAGGATCGACCCCGCCGCGCCGAGACCGCCGGCGACGAGTGCGTCACCGAGGTATCTCAACGCCAGCACTCGGTCGAGCGTGCCGAGATGTTCGACGCTGGCGACAGACGCCGCGAGCACCAGCCCCGATACGAGCTCGGGGTGTAACGCTCCGAGCAGGATCGCCAGTCCTCCCCCGTAACTGTGGCCGACGACGACAGAAGGTTCGCCTACGGAGTCCTTGAGCAGTGCCGCGATCCAGTCCACGTTGGCGGCCATGGAGGTGACATTGCGCGTGTTGGACCCGTAACCGGGACGGTCAGGAGAGATGACCTGGAACGAGGAGTCGAGGAGCTGCGAGACGAGACGGAAGTCACTTCCGAGTCCGGGCTGCCCGTGAATGAAGAAGACAGGGGTCCTGGCGGTTGCCGAGATCCCCTCAGGTGCCGACATAGCCGGCACGCTCACTTCCTCCCGGCGGTGCGAGGTCGGTCAGATCAGCTTTTGCGATCGCTTCTGCAGGCCGTGGCGAAGCCGTGTCGAGCGGCAACTCGATGTAGAACGTCGAACCTAGGCCGAGCGTCGTCTCCACCCACGACCGACCTCCGTGAGCCTCTGCTATCGCTGCGACGATCGACAGGCCGAGCCCGGTGCCCTGCCCCGTGCGCGACGGGTCTGCCTGGAAGAAGCGGTCGAAGATCTTGCTTGACTCCTCTGGTTTTATCCCCGGTCCGTTGTCGGAGACGCTGATCAAAGTGGAGCTGGATGTGGTCTCGACCTTCACCCGAACCGGGGTCCCCGGTGGCGTGTGCACCAGAGCGTTTCGAAGGAGGTTGTCGACGGCCTGGCGCAACCGCCCGGAGTCGCCCTGCACCAAAATGCCGTGTGGGGCCTCAAGGGAGATGGGGCGGTACGGGTCGGCCGCGCATGCTCCTGCAACCGCATCGGCGACGAGGGGGCGGATCTCGACGGCTTCGCGCCCAAGGGGCCGTCCCTGATCAAGCCTCGCCAAAAGCAGAAGGTCGTCGACGAGTATCGCCATGCGCTCTGCTTCGTGCTCGATCCTGCTTATGGCCCGACGACGGTCATCCTCATTGTCGTACGCGCCCTTTCTGAGCAGCTCCGCGTATCCGCGAATGGAGGTGAGCGGGGTGCGCAGATCGTGCGAAGCGTCCGCTACGAACCGCCTGAGCCGGTCCTCCGACTCTTTGCGCTTGCCGAACGCAGACTCGATCTGGACGAGCATGCCGTTGAGCGCTCGGCCCAAACGACCTACTTCTGTCTTCTCATCGACGAAGCGAACCCTGCGCGACAGGTCTCCCTTTGCGAACGCACCTGCGGTCTCGGTCATGTCCTCGAGCGGGCGCAGACCGATCCTGACGGTCCACAGAACCAGGGCCGCCAGGACGAGCATGACGATCACCGACACCAGTATTTCGATGTGGGCTAGCGACGAGAGCGTGGTCTGAGAGGGTGCCTCTGACACGGCCACCACGAGGACTCCGCCCGGCACCGATGCCGTATGCACCCTGTACAGCAACGACGATTGACCGAGGGCCGCCACCTCGAACGCGGATTGGTCGGGACGGTATATGGCATCGGGATCCGATGCGTCTCCCGCCATGCGCAAGGAGTACAGATCCGGCGGAGGTGACGGTGCGTCGAGGGCACCCACGGTGTGCTCGAAAAGGTCTGTACCGTCGCCGTCTATAACCTCGACGAAGTCATTGGGCCCGATGCGGTTGAAAAGCGACTCCGCCGATATGGATCGGATCTCGGTCGTCGGATCGTCCGGCAGGTGTGGCCGGTGGGCGAGCGGCACCGCGTTCAGTCCCTCGAGCCACTTGGATGGATTCGTCAGCGCGAGCGTGTCGCCGGATCTCACCTGTTGCGAGTAGACGTGATTCAAAAAGCCGACGAGCTGGCCCTCTTCCGAGCCGATCTGCTCATCGAGCCTGCCGATCAGAAAGGAGTGAACTTCAGAGGACGTGATGAGGTCGGCTGCAGCGAAAGCCACCGCCATGAGCACGAGCATCATGACGACGATGCGGTGCCTCAGTGACACATGTCAGCCTTTGTCGCGTGCCAGTCGAAGGCTGTAGCCGACTCCCCTCACCGTCTGGATGAGAGGTGGCGAAAACTTGTCGACCTTCTTGCGAAGGTACGAGATGTAGGTCTCGACGATGCTCGGGTCTCCGTCGAAGTCATAGTCCCAGACATTGTCCAGGATCTCCGACTTGGACACGACGCGTTTCGCGTTGACGAGCAGATACCTGAGCAGGTTGAACTCGGTGGCGGTCAGTTCGATCAATTCACCGTGACGCCAAACCTCGTGAGCCTCCTCGTCGATGACGAGATCCTCGAAGGTCATTTCAGAGCTGTCGCCCTTGTCACCGCCGGTGACGCGTCGCAAGATGGCGCGGATCCTCGCCACCAGCTCTTCGAGACTGAACGGCTTGGTGACGTAATCGTCGCCGCCGACGGTGAGCCCGGTGACCTTGTCCTCTGTGGCTTCGCGCGCAGTCAGGAACACGATCGGGGTGTCCACCCCGACAGCACGCAGCCTTCTGCAAACCTCGTTGCCGTCGAGATCGGGAAGCATCACATCCAGGAGCACCAGATCGTGCCGAGCGGGACGCGACATCTGTAGCGCTTCGTTGCCGGTTGAAGCTACGTCTACGGAGAAGCCCTCGAACCGCAGGGCTGCCCCCAACAGGTCCGTGATGTAAGGCTCGTCGTCGACTACAAGAATTCTGGGTGAGTCAATCACCCCTACATGTTCTCATGTGGACAAGCGCTGTCGCGCCTAAGCGGGCAAAGAAGCGCGTCTTCTCAGGCGGCGCACAGAATCGAGCGCTCTCTGAGCCGCCCACCAAGTGACCAACATGAAGGCCTCGACGACGATCCAGGTGGACATTTTCGACTCACCGGAGACCCTGTCGGTGAAGCTGATCGGAACTTCGGCGACCTTGCCTCCATGACCGACCACCTGGCGGACCATCTCGATCTGGAAGCCGTAGCCCTCCGCCCTCACAGAACCGAGATCGATCTTGCGCAGGATCTCCGCCCTGTAGGCACGGAATCCGGCGGTCGAGTCCTTCACACCCAGTCCGAGCAGGACATCCGCGTAGATGTTCCCCCCGCGCGACAGAAGCCTCCGGCTCAGTGACCAGTTGGGGATCTTGCCTCCCGGCACGTATCTCGATCCGACGGACAGATCGACATCACGTTGAAGAGGAGCAACCAGCTCGGGAAGTGCCGCGGGATCGTGCGAGAAGTCGGAATCCATCTCCACGAACGCGTCCCAGTCCCGATCGAGCCCCCATCTGAAGCCCGCCTTGTAGGCGCTTCCCAGACCTTCTTTGGCGGTCCGGCGCAGGATCTCCACTCCCCCGACCTTCTCCCCCATCCTTTCGGCGATCTCGGCTGTTCCGTCGGGACTGCCATCGTCGACCACCAGGATCCCGGCCTCCGGAAGCGCGTCGCGTACCGCTGAGAGGATCCTCTCGATGTTGTCGGCTTCGTTATAGGTGGGCAGGACTACGAGGACCTTCATCTCTCTCATTTCGTCGACACCGGGGGGTCTGGCGCCTGGGTTCCTGTGGTCTGTGTTCCTGGCGTCTGCGTTCCTTTCGTCTGGGGTTCGGGCGCGTGACCGTTGCCATCCGGATGCACCGTGCCACCCGGATGAAC
>JBAPRR010000330.1:0-4618 GCA_049281195.1 Acidimicrobiales bacterium | reverse complement strand
GCTAGTGGCGGCGGCGGCGCTAGTGGCGGCGGCGGCGCTGAGATTGCGGATGTTCTCGTGCTCAAAGATGTCGTGCGGGAGTACCCGGTCACCGCCGGAGCGCTCCTTCAACGGCGGGTCAATTCGGTCAAGGCTGTTAGCGGCGTGTCGTTCAGCGTCGGGCGCGGTGAGACGTTCGGTCTCGTCGGCGAGTCCGGTTGCGGGAAGACCACTCTCGGCAAGTTGATCGTGGGTCTGGAGAAGCCTGACAGTGGTTCGGCCACCCTGAACGGAACTGACATCACGAAACTCAGCGGAAAGAAGCTGAGGCATTTCCGGCGTGACCTGCAGATGATGTTCCAGGACCCGATCGCATCGCTTGATCCGAGGATGCGCGTCGGCGCCATTCTGAAAGAGCCGATGGCGATCCAGCACATGGAGAGCCGAAAGGCACAGCACGCGATCGTTCAAGACCTGCTTCGCGAGGTGGGCCTTCCCCCGAACTCAGTGGAACGGTTCCCTCACGAGTTCTCCGGAGGCCAGCGACAGAGAATCGGCCTGGCCCGAGCCCTGACGTTGAACCCCAAGTTGATCGTGGCCGACGAACCGGTCAGCGCGTTGGACGTCTCCATCCGCTCCCAGGTCCTGAACCTGATGAAACGGCTGCAGGAAACCCACGGACTCACCTACGTGGTCATCTCTCATGACCTGGCAGTGGTGAAGTACCTGGCGAACCGCATCGGGGTGATGTATCTGGGAAAGCTCGTCGAGGTCGCCGACGGTGACGACATCTACAAGCGGCCAGCTCATCACTACACCGCGGGCCTCATCTCCGCGATCCCGGAGCCAGATCCGGCGATCGAGCAGACCAAGGTCTCGATCGGCATCAAAGGGGAGTTGCCGAGCGCACTCACACCTCCGTCGGGGTGCCGGTTCAGGACACGGTGCCCCGCAGCTCAAGCGATATGCGCCGAGGTCGAACCGCCTCTGCGCTCATTTGGACCCGGCCACATTGCGGCTTGCCACTTTCCTCTACAGAGCCCGGACTCGACCGGTGGGACCGTTGTAAGCCGGGTTGGGGGCGCCTCGTAGCAGGTCGGTATCAGAGCATGTCCGAAACCTTCTTCTATGACCAGATCGCCTGATTCTTTCAACGAGGTAGCGGACCTCTACGACCGGGCGAGGCCCCTGTACCCGACCGAACTGATCGACGACCTGTTCACGATCACCGGGCTCGCCGCGGGCGAACGCGTCCTTGAGATCGGCTGCGGAACCGGACAGATCACGCTCCCGCTCGCCGAACGCGGCGTCCGAATCACCGCCCTCGAGCCAGGTCCGAACCTGGCGGCGATCGCTCGGCGACATCTGGCCCCGTTCGACGACGTCGACGTCCTTGTGACCAGGTTCGAGCCGTTCGTGCTTCCGGAAGATCCGTACCAGCTCGTGATCTCTGCGACCGCGTTTCATTGGCTGGATCCCTGCGTTCGAATGTCCAAGTCCGCCCAGGCTCTGGCGCAGGGGGGTCATCTCGCCGTCATCGGCACGAGCTGGGGTACGGGCCGCGAGCTCGACGAATTCACAAAAATGAGCCAGTCCTGCTACCAGCGATGGGAGCCGGGGGCCGGTGTGTTCGTGCCCCCGACAGCCTCCGAACTGACCAGAGAATGGCCGGAACTGGACGATTTTCCCGGATTCTCCCAAATTGAATATCGCCAGTACGAGCAGCGACACCGATACACGACCGAGAACTACCTCGACCTGTTGCGGACGTTCTCCAATGTGAACGGCCTGGACGAAGCCTCACGCTCCGGCCTGCTCGAGTGCTTGAGGAAGTTGAGCGACTCCAGTTTCGGCGGAACTTTTACTCGGTCAGATCTTCGAGAGATGTGGACTGCAACACGGTCCGGGTAACCAGCCGCTCGTGAGGGTCCGCCGGTCGGTCCACTTGGGTCTACTTGGGAACCGACACCTCGACGACCACGAACACCGAGTTCGAGTCCGCGCAGAGTCAGCGAACCAGTGAGAAATTCCGCTCCGGAGTCTGCGTGCCGATCAACCAATCGACAAGAGCCTCTTTCAGATCGGTCGGATCCACGTTTCCAACCACCAGCATCGCGGCGTTCGCAGTTCCATCCTCGGCTCGAGCCCTGAGAGTTTCGATGTTGAGGCCGTGGGTGTGGAAGAACCGACAGATCGTGGACAACAGGCCTGTCTCGTCAGGAGCGGTGACCTTCACCATGAGCTGCTCTCCGATGCCCTGTGCCGAGACGATCACGGGCCGCAGAGGGCCGATTGCGGGCCTCGGAGCCTTCCCGGTCGCCACCATCTCGCGCAGACGCTCTCCGAGCCCGTCCCAAGCCTCAGAGCTCATCTCAGGCCCGGAATCGACGATGAATGCGTGCAAAGCAACCTTCGGCTTTAGCCAAGTGGAGGCGGAAGCGTTCGAGATCGACAACCCGCTTTCGGTCAGTACGGCTGCGCTGTCTGCGAGTAACCCGGGTCTGTCCCGTGCTGCGATCGTCAGCCGATACGAGTTGGACCCATCGATGTTACGGGCAAGCGCGCGTACCTCGTTCTTCTTGATCCTCGGCCTGCACAGCACAAGGTCCCCGGCCAGGGTTGCCGCGGACTCGCTGAGCAGCCACAGCGGCGCGGACACATCCAGCAGTTGATGGATCTCGCGCTTGGTCAGGTTGGAGTGATCCAAAAGAAGCTCGATCTCCGTCCTGCGGTCGGCGCTGCGGGACGCCTCGTGTTCGGCCACCTGCACGTCGATCGTCGAAGCCAGAACCTCGTCGAAGGAGTCCGGGTCGACGAGTAGCCACGCGTGGCCGCCCGAAACGACACGTCCTTCCGCACCGACTGCATCGCATACGGTCTCGAAGGCACTTCGGGGAATGAGTCGATCGCGCTCGCTGGTGAGGACCAGTACGGGCACGCCCAATTCCTTCAGATCGAGCAGCTCCTGTCTCAGGTCCGTAATGAGCGCCAGCAGACCGACTCTGAAGATCCCAAAGGGATTTCGCAGCAAATTAGGCACCAGATCGGAGCGCATGGCCTGGACCATGCCGATAATTCCAGTAGGGGGCCAGCACTCGTTACCGAACCCGATCGCCCATTCCCAGGGGAACCGCTTGCTTCCTCCGCCCAGAGCATTGAGCAGGATCAGGTAGCGGACGAGGTGTGGATTGTCGTGCGCCAGCTTGATGGCGACACCGCCTCCGAATGAGTGACCTATCACCAAAGCGGGCTCGTTGATGCCCACCGCCTCCATGAAAGCGGCCACCCACTGTGCGTATCCGGCGATGTTCATGGACGTCGCAGGAAGGTTCGCCGTGTCGCCGAACGACGGCAGCGCCGGTGCGAAAACGCGGCAACCCCGGTTTGCGAGCCTACGAATGGCCCGTTTGTAGGCGTGGCTACCGAGCGCCCAACCGTGCAGAAACACGACAGGAGGACCGTCAGATCCGCCCACACCGTAAACAACGGGACGTCCTTCGACGGTCGTTCGCCGCCAGATCAGGTGGTCCTCGGGGACCAAAACCTTCGGCCTGGATGTACTGGATGCTGCAAGCACTACCCCCAAAAACTACGTCGCTTCGGGGAGGCGCGTGGTTACGCGCCCATGAACTCTGGCCCGAAACGGCCCCAATTGGCGAGTTCTCAACGGGAATGCTCGCTTTTGCATCAGTTCCTGGACCACAATGTCGCTCATGAACAAACGAGAACTAGCAAAAGCGGTGGCTGTGCAAGCAGACGTCGATCTGCGTACGGTCTCATCGGTACTCGAGTCCTTCACCGACGTCGTTACTGCGGTCGTCTCTAAAGGAGAGCCGGTTGCGATTACGGGGTTCGCCAAGTTCGTCAAGGTTGACCGTCCCGCAAGGATGGGACGCAACCCTGCCACTGGCGAGACGATCCGGATCAAGGCTTCGAAGAAGGCTCGTATCACTCCGGTGAAAGCCTTCAAGGATGCCGTCATGTCACCCGCGATAGCCCCCAAGCTGAACAAGGGTGTCTTCCCGACTTCTGAAGAGGCCGTGAAAGCAGCCGGAAAAGTCGCTCCTGCGGCACCCGCTGTCAAGAGGGCCGCACCGGTCAAGCGCGCCACGGCAGCGAGGAAGGTCGTAAAGAAGCGGGCAACGCCGGTTCGCCGCACCGCGGCGAAGAAGGCCCCGGCACGGAAGGCGACCACCGCTCGCAAGACGACAACGGCCCGCAAGACGACCGCTGCCCGCAAGACGACCGCTGCCCGCAAGACGACCGCGGCTCGCAAAACCACCGCACGGAAGACCGCCGCGAGGCGCACCACCCGCTAGAAGGTCAGGTCTTACCAACCACAGGCACTCCGATAGGGAGCCTTACCTGTGGTTGGTAAGCAAGACCCGAAAACGTGCTCCTGCGGCAACGTATTGAGCTCCCACCTGTGACTCTGATCTCCCGTAGAGACGCGGAGGTCCTCCAGCGGATGTAGGCGGATGTTGAGACCACGGTGCTGTCCCCCGGCGAGTTCGTACCAGGGCGACGCAATCGGACTGGTCGCCACACCAAACGTTGTCGCCCTGACCTAAGCCGGAAGAGACGCTGCCGACATCCCCGTCTCTTCCTCTGTCGGCGCTGACCCTCGTCGCCGTGGAGC
>JBAPRR010000329.1:0-2814 GCA_049281195.1 Acidimicrobiales bacterium | reverse complement strand
CGCACGGTCCGTTCCAATTCTGCAACGTCGATCGGCTTGTACAGGTACGCGACCGCGCCCTCTTCGATCATGAGGCGAACCTGTCGCGCGCTTGCATCGGCGCTCAAAGCCACCACCGGAATCCCGGCGGTGACCGGGTTCGAATGTAGACGTCGCAGTACGTCGATCCCGGCCATGTCAGGAAGATGCACGTCCAGGAGGATCAGGCTCGGATGCTCCTGCTCTGCCAGCTCCAGTCCCAAACGTCCGGCCGAAGCGGGCACGAGCTCGATGCCCTGGTGGCGTTCGAGGACCCTTTCCAAAAACGTCAGGTTGGCGGGATCGTCTTCGATGTACAGGATCCTTCCCGGAGGAAGCGTGATGCTCGACTCCACCCGCACCGGCTCGATATCGACGACGGTGACCGGATCGTTGACGGCGTCGAGCTCGATCCAGAAGGTGGAACCCAGCCCGACCTTGCTGTCGAACCCGATGTTTCCACCCATCGCTTCCATGACTCGCTTGGCGAGGGTGAGCCCGACGCCGGTTCCCTCGACCGTTGTCTGTTCGGCACCGAGCCTTTCGAACGGTGCGAACACGGCGGCCTGGCGGTCGGGCGGGATGCCGGGACCGGTGTCCTGAACGGTAAGGCGTACCCGGCCGGCGTTGGTGGAGTCGCCGTGGACGCGTACCAATCCGCCGCGGCGGTTGTACTTGATCGCGTTCGACATCAGATTGGTGATCGATTGGCGAAGGCGCTGACGGTCGGCCAGAACGTGCGGGACGCGCATTGTCGCCACATCGACGGCCACATCGAACTGTTCGGCCTGCGGCTGCATCAGAGCTGCCACTTCGCGCACGACCTCGTCGAGCGAAACGGGCTCCAGTGCGAACTCGAGCTTTCCTGCGTCGATGCGTGCCATGTCGAGGATCTCGTTGATCAGATCGAGCAGGTGCGAACCGGCGCGGCTGATATGCCTGAGACTTTCGTATTGGGACGATGTCAACTCGTCGAGCTCTAGCAGCTGAGCGAAACCAAGAATCGAATTGAGCGGTGTCCTCAGTTCGTGACTCATCCGCGACAGGAATTCACTCTTCGCCCTGTTCGCCTGGAAGAGCTGCTTCTCCAAAGCGACCTGCTCGCTCACATCGGACCCCACAGACACGGCGCCGATCACCTGCAGATCGTCGTCGAGGAGGATCTTGCGGCGGGCTTCGATGGCGACGGTCTGCCCGCCCGGGTGGCGGACCCTGAACCTGATGCGGTCGGTCATGACCTCGCCACCCAACAGCCGGCGCAGAGAGGTGCGGAGCTGTTCGCGATCGTCGGGGTGGATCGCGCTCATGTCGTACACCGAGCGCCCGAGGACGTCTTCCGGGCGGACTCCGAAGACGGTGGCGTACGCCTCGCTCGCGTAGATGATCTCGCCGTCGGACGAGATGAACGTGATCACGTCGGCAGCCCCGGCCAGAACGGATTCCAGCAACGCCTCGCGATCCTGCGGGCGATCGGCCTGCCGACCAGATTGCCCTCCTACCTGCGACTCCGTGCTGGAAATCGTCAGGGGCGCGCCTGTACTGTCTTGGGCGGTGTCGGTGCCCGAAGCAGATTCGTGAGCCGTCACTCCCGGAGAGGTCTGCTCGCGATTCATAAACCGGCCTTCTTTCGTGCGGGTGACCCGCGGCTACTCGTGCTTAAAAGCTTGGCACTTATCTCGGCCAAAACAATGAATATGCGACCGCTGCACCCTGCAGTTGGGCATCAGTTGTCATCCGAGAGCGGTTGAGACGCCAGTGAGTGGCACCAAAAGCACCAGGATCGGACATGCCAGGGGTCGACGCTCCGGCCCCGACGCCCTTGATCCGGAGCTGATCCGCCTTTCCGTGGTCGTCATCCTCGGGGCGATCATGTCGATCCTCGACACGACGATCGTCAACGTTGCCATCGACACCCTGTCCCGGGACTTCCACTCACCCCTCAGCACCATCCAGTGGGTGTCGACGGGCTATCTCCTGGCCCTCTCGATAGTCATCCCCGTCTCTGGTTGGGCCGTGGAACGTTTCGGCGCCAAGCGGATGTGGATCATGTCGCTCGTCATCTTCCTCATCGGCTCGGTGCTGTCAGGAGCGGCGTGGTCCGCAGAGTCGCTGATCATCTTCCGAATCCTGCAGGGTCTGGGCGGCGGAATGATCATGCCCATCGGCATGTCGATCATGGCCCAGGCCGCCGGTCCACAGCGCATCGGTCGCGTCATGAGCGTTCTCGGCGTGCCGATGCTCCTCGCACCGATCCTCGGCCCGGTGATCGGCGGTCTCATCGTCACGAACGTGTCATGGCGCTGGATCTTCTATCTCAACGTGCCGATAGGGATCGTCGCCATCGCTGCCGCGGTGAAAAGGCTCCCCACGGTCACGAACATCAGAAAGCCGCGGCTCGACATCGTGGGACTGCTGCTGCTGTCACCGGGTCTGGCCTTGATCGTCTACGGACTGAGCAAGCTCGGCGGAACATCGTCGGGTGAATCCGCGGCCGTACCGCTTGTGATCGGCGCCTTGCTGGTCGCCAGTTTCGGATACCACGCCTGGGTGACCGCGCCGTCGGAACAACGATCCAAGCACGCGAAACGCAGAGATCGCGCCGAGCCCCTGATCGACGTCCACCTGTTCACCGACAGGTCGTTCCTACCGGCCTCTTTGACCTCGTTCGGCTTCGGTGCCGCATTGTTCGGCGCATTGATCCTGCTGCCGTTGTACTACCAGGTCGACCGTGGTGAGAGCGCTCTCGTGGCCGGCCTGCTCATCGCGCCGCAGGGAATCGGCGCCGCGCTCGTGATG
>JBAPRR010000328.1:0-1704 GCA_049281195.1 Acidimicrobiales bacterium | reverse complement strand
AGCCTGCGGCGTCGTTACTCAGCCGTCCGTGAGGGCGGGCAAGGGAGTGCCGAGCCTCTCGAAATCGGGGCGAAGGCCATGGAAGCGGTGCAGAGCCTGGAAGCAGCCGTGAGGAACTCCCCGGCGTATGGGGCGCGG
Organism: Acidimicrobiales bacterium; assembly: GCA_049281195.1. GTDB lineage: Bacteria > Actinomycetota > Acidimicrobiia > Acidimicrobiales > CAVXTF01 > JBAPRR01. Next base: position 1,566 of record JBAPRR010000328.1, on the reverse strand, counting down.
AACGTATCGAGGGTGGCGGCGGGAACTGGGGAGGCCCTCCCCGGCCCGGTGACCTGCGGATCTTGTCACCGGAGCGTGGCGTCCTATAACCGGTGATCCCGGGAAGTGGATGGCTGGCCGGGTGGGCGTCGGAGGCGGCCGTAGTACTGCTTGAGCCGGGCGGACAGCATAACCGCCGGTGAGGGAAGGGCCGCTGCTTCGTCGGTGCGCAGCGTCTGTCAGGAGGGGCCTGGTGAGTGCCGTTATGGCTAGTCCCGCCGCTTCGGGATCGGCCGGGAATGTCCCGTCTGATCCGGTCCGTGCCTTGCAGCATGCGCTTTACCGGGCGGCCAAGGCCGATCCCGGGCGGAGGTTCCATGCGCTGATGGACAAGGTGATCCGCAGTGACGTCCTTTGGCGCGCGTGGGTCATGGTGCGCAGTAATAACGGCGCGCCGGGCATCGACAGGACCACCCTGGCGGACGTTGAGGAGTACGGGGTTGCCCGGCTGCTCGGCGAGCTGGCCAGCGAGCTGCGGGAGAGGCGGTACCGTCCGCTGCCTGCCCGGCGGGTGCTGATACCCAAGCCGGGCACGGCGGAGAAGAGGCCGCTCTCGATTCCCGCTGTTCGCGACCGCATCGTGCAGGCCGCTGCCAAGATCGTGCTCGAGCCGGTCTTCGAGGCGGACTTCCTGCCGTGCAGCTTCGGGTTCCGGCCCCGGCTGTCGGCGCACGACGCCCTGCAAGTGCCCGTTGAGGAGTGCGCGCGGGGCAGGCGGTGGGTGGTCGAGACGGACATCGCGTCCTGCTTTTCTGCGATCCCGCATGACAAGCTGATGGAGGCGGTGGAGGAACGCATCGTCGACCAGCCGGTCCTGAAGCTCCTGCGCGCGATGCTGCGCGCCGGGGTGATGGAAGACGGCCAGGTCCGCCGGGAGGCGACCGGGACCGCGCAAGGCGGGGTGATTTCACCCGTCATGTGCAACGTCTACCTGCACCGGCTCGACCGGGCATGGGACGACCGCGATGGGATCCTGGCCCGCTATGCCGACGACCTGATCGTCATGTGCTGGTCCCGCAGCCAGGCCGAGGCCGCGCTGGAGCGGCTCACGGTCCTGCTGGCCGCCCTCGGCCTTGAGCCGAAGGCGGCCAAGACCCGCATCGTGCACCTGGAGGAAGGAGGCGGGGGTATTGATTTCCTCGGCTTCCACCACCGGCTGGTGCGCTCGCGGGGGCTGAATGGGAAGCCGCAGATGCTGTTCCTGGCCAGATGGCCCGCGGACAAGGCGATGCAGCACGCCCGCGACCGGATCAGGGAACTGACCGGGCACCGGAGACTGCTGCTGCCGCCGGAGGCGATCGCTCAGGACGTGAACATGTTCCTGCGCGGCTGGGCTGCGTACTTCAGGTACGGCCACTCGGCCCGCTGCCTCAGCAAGATCAGGCGCTACGCGTGGATGCGGCTCGCGCTGTTCATCAGCAAGAAGCACCGCCGCAGCCGTCATTTCGGGTGGCAGGTGATGCTCAACGCGCCGTCGCCCCGTCTGCGCCTGGTCAGCTTGTATGGAATCACCGTCTCTCCCAGGGC